>NZ_JAYSDK010000049.1:0-35351 GCF_041914405.1 Zoogloea sp. | reverse complement strand
TCCAGCGGCCCTTGGTGATGCCGATGGTGAACATGATGAAGAACGAGTACAGGCCGGTCTTCTCGACGATGACGCCATGCTCGGCCAGGTACTTGGTGACGATCGCCGCCGGAATGCCGAAGTCGTCCGCGAAGTCGCCGTCCACATCGAGGCCCGGGGTGATGATGGTGGCCTTGATCGGGTCGAGCATGTTGAAGCCCGGCGCGATGTTGCCGAAACCATGCCAACGCTCGGAATCACGCAGCATCCAGTCTTCCCGCTCACCGACGCCTTCGTCCGCCAGGTAGTCGGGGCCCCACACCTTGAACCACCAGTCGACACCCCACTCCTCATCCACCTTGCGCATGGCGCGGCGGAAGTCGAGGGCTTCGGCCAAAGATTCCTCCACCAGCGCGGTGCCGCCCGGCGCTTCCATCATTGCCGCCGCCACGTCGCAGGACGCGATGATCGAGTACTGCGGCGACGTGGACGAGTGCATCAAGTAGGCCTCGTTGAAGATGTCCCGGTCCAGCCTGCGGGTCTGGGAGTCCTGCACGAGGATCTGCGAGGCCTGGGACAGGCCGGCCAGCAGCTTGTGGGTGGACTGGGTCGAGAACACCATCGACTCGCTGCAGCGCGGACGGTCGGCGCCCATCGCGTGGTAGTCGCCGTAAAAGTCATGGAAGGCCGCGTGAGGCAGCCAGGCTTCGTCGAAGTGCAGGGTATCGATCTCTCCGTCCAGCATCTCCTTGATGGTTTCCACGTTGTAGAGGATGCCGTCGTAGGTGGACTGGGTGATCGTCAGGATGCGCGGCTTCTTGTCCTTCACCGCGCGGGCAAAGGGATTGGCCTCGATCTTGCGGCGGATGTTGTCGAGCTTGAACTCGTCCAGCGGAATCGGCCCGATGATGCCGAAGTGGTTACGGGTCGGCGTCAGGAACACCGGGATCGCCCCGGTCATGATGATCGAGTGCAGGATGGACTTGTGGCAGTTGCGGTCCACCACCACGATGTCGTCCGGCGCCACCGTGGAATGCCACACCATCTTGTTGGAGGTGGACGTACCGTTGGTGACGAAGTACAGGTGGTCGGCGTGGAAGATCCGCGCTGCATTGCGCTCCGACGCTGCCACCGGACCAGTGTGGTCGAGCAGTTGGCCGAGCTCGTCCACCGCGTTGCAGACGTCGGCGCGCAGCATGTTCTCGCCGAAAAACTGGTGGAACATCTGGCCGACCGGGCTCTTCAGGAAAGCGACGCCGCCGGAATGGCCGGGGCAGTGCCAGGAGTACGAACCGTCGGCCGCGTAGTGGGTCAGCGCGCGGAAGAACGGCGGCGGCAGGGAATCCAGGTAGGCGCGGGCCTCGCGCACGATGTGGCGGGCGACGAACTCCGGCGTGTCCTCGAACATGTGGATGAAGCCGTGCAATTCGCGCAGCACGTCGTTCGGGATGTGGCGGGAGGTACGCGTCTCGCCGTACAGGAAGATTGGAATGTCCGCATTGCGGAAACGGATCTCCTCGACGAATGCACGCAGATCGGCGATGGCCTTCTCGGTGGCTTCGGGGGACGAGAACTCCTCGTCGTCGATGGACAGGATGAAGGCCGACCCGCGGCTCTGCTGCTGGGCAAAGGACGCCACGTCACCGTAGCTGGTCACCCCCAGCACCTGCAGGCCTTCCTTCTCGATGGCTTCCGCCAGGGCCCGGATACCCAGCCCGGACGTGTTTTCCGAACGGAAGTCCTCGTCGATGACGATGACCGGAAAATTGAAGCGCATGCTCGACTCCTCGATGCCCGACTTTCGGCCCGGGCGGATCAACAAAAAGCGTTGGGCGGACTTGCGTGCCTGCGCATAGTCCGCCCGATATCCGCAACGTTACAACAGAAATATTTCAGATCTTCGGCAGCGTCACACCAGTCTGGCCGAGGTACTTGCCGCCACGGTCCTTGTAAGACGTGTCGCACACCTCGTCCGACTCGAAGAACAGCATCTGCGCGACACCTTCATTGGCGTAGATCTTGGCCGGCAGCGGCGTGGTGTTGGAGAACTCCAGCGTCACGTGGCCTTCCCACTCCGGCTCCAGCGGCGTCACGTTGACAATAATGCCGCAGCGCGCATAGGTGGACTTGCCCAGGCACACGGTCAGCACGCTGCGCGGAATGCGGAAGTACTCGACGGTGCGCGCCAGCGCGAAGGAATTCGGCGGGATGATGCACACGTCGCCGGTGAAATCCACGAAGTTGCGCTCGTCGAAGTTCTTCGGATCGACGATCGTGGAATTGATATTGGTGAAGATCTTGAATTCGTTGGCAACGCGCACGTCGTAGCCGTAGCTCGACGTCCCGTAGGACACGATCTTGCCGCCCTCATTCTGGCGCACCAGTTCGGGGGCAAACGGTTCGATCATGCGCGCATCGCCTTCCGCCATGCGGCGAATCCACTTGTCCGATTTGATGCTCACGCGGGGCCCCTGCACAAAAACGCGCATTCTACATGCAGAGGCCCGCCATAGAGACGTCAATTGCAGGCGTTGATGCAATGCCGCAAATTACTTCTTCTTTTCCTCTTCCGGGTCATCCTTGACTACGTCGTAGATCCCCTTCCCGACCTTGAACGGCACCTTCACCACTTCGACGCCGACATCCACCGCAGTCCCGACGACGGTCCCCACCACGCAACCGCCCAAGCCCATGCAGGCGACCGCCAGCAGGCCGGCCGCCAGACTCCGCATCACGCCGCTCACGTGTTCTGCACCACGATGTTGGGGAACTTGTGGCTCATGTCCTTGGCCCGCTCGGCGATGCTGATCGCCACCTTGCGGGCGATGCCCTTGTAGATCTCCGCAACGCGGCCATCCGGGTCTGCGACCACGGTCGGCACACCGCTGTCCACCTCTTGGCGGATCTGGATGTCGAGGGGCAGCGCTCCGAGGAAGGGCACGCCGTAGTCGGCGCACATGGCCTGCCCACCGCCGGTGCCGAAGATGTGCTCCTCGTGGCCGCAGTTGGAACAGATGTGGATGCTCATGTTCTCGACGATGCCGATGATCGGCACACCGACCTTCTCAAACATCTTGAGGCCCTTGCGGGCGTCAAGCAGCGCAATGTCCTGTGGCGTGGTGACGATCACCGCGCCGGTCACCGGCACGGTCTGGGACAGGGTCAGCTGGATGTCGCCGGTGCCCGGCGGCATGTCGATGACCAGGTAATCCAGTTCGTCCCAGTTGGTTTCCTTCAGCAGTTGCTGCAGCGCGCCGGTGGCCATCGGGCCGCGCCACACCATCGGGGTTTCCACGTCCACCAGGAAACCGATGGACATCACCTGAAGACCATGGGCGTGCAGCGGCTGCATGGTCTTGCCGTCGAGGGACTCGGGGCGCTGACCGCCGATGCCCAGCATCTGCGGCTGGGACGGGCCGTAGATATCCGCATCCAGCATGCCGACGCGTGCGCCTTCGGCCGCCAGCGCGAGGGCCAGGTTGACCGCGGTGGTGCTCTTGCCGACGCCGCCCTTGCCGGAGGCCACGGCGATGATGTTCTTCACGCCGGGCAACAGCTTCACGCCCTGCTGCACTGCGTGGGCGACGATCTTGGTGTGCACATTGGCGCTCACGTTGCCGACGCCGGGCAAAGTCTTGACCTGGGCGATCAGCGCCTGGCGGATCGCGTCGATCTGGGTCTGCGCCGGGTAGCCCAGCTCGATGTCGAAGGACACGTCGGCACCGCTCACGCGCAGGTTCTTCACCAGGCGGGAGGAGACGTAGTCCTTGCCGGTATTGGGATCAACGAACTGCTTCAAGCAGTCGAGGACGCTCTGGTCGGTCAGGCTCATGGTATCGGGGGCCGGCGAGCGGCGAAAAAATGAAAACATGGTGAACGGCACGCGGGGCGAGTTAAACCCGAGTAATTTTGTCCAGTTTACCAAAACGGGCAGGCTCCGCGAGGGCGGAATCGCTTTGCTAGAATGCCGGATTCAGAACAATCGTGCATCAGGCCCATTCATGACCACCCCGCGCAAGATTCTCGTCACCAACGCCCTGCCCTACGCCAACGGCGACATCCACCTTGGTCACCTGGTCGGCTATATCCAGGCCGACATCTGGGTGCGCTACCAGCGCATGCGCGGCAACCTGGTGCACTACGTCTGCGCGGACGACACCCACGGCACGCCGGTCATGCTGCGCGCCGAGAAGGAAGGCCTGACGCCCGAGCAGCTGATCGACCGCGTGCATGGCGAGCACTCCCGCGACTTCCGCGATTTCGGCGTCGAGTTCGACAACTACCACTCCACCCACAGCGGCGAGAACCGCTGGTACGCCGAGGACATCTACACCCGCCTGCGCGACAACGCCAAGCTGATCGACACTCGCGCCATCGAGCAGTTCTACGACCCGGTCAAGGAGATGTTCCTGCCCGACCGCTTCATTAAGGGTGAGTGCCCCAAGTGCGGCGCGGCAGACCAGTACGGCGACAACTGCGAAGCCTGCGGTGCCGCCTATGCCCCGACCGAACTGAAGAACCCGTACTCCGCAGTGTCCGGCGCCAAGCCGGTGCTGAAGACGTCCGAACACTACTTCTTCCGCCTGTCCGACCCGCGCGCCGTTGAGTTCCTGCGCGAATGGACCCAGGGCGTCACCCCGGAGGGCGAGCGCCGCCTGCAGGCCGAAGCCGCCAACAAGATGAAGGAATGGCTCGGCGAGGCCGGCGAGAACAAGCTGTCCGACTGGGACATCTCCCGCGACGCGCCCTACTTCGGCTTCGAGATCCCCGGCGCGCCGGGCAAGTACTTCTACGTCTGGCTGGACGCCCCGATCGGCTATTTCGCCAGCTTCCGCAACCTGGCCACCCGCCGCAAGGACATCGACGTCGCCAACTACACCGAGGCCGGCCCGGCTGCGGCTACCGGCACCGAGCTGATCCACTTCATCGGCAAGGACATCCTGTACTTCCACGCACTGTTCTGGCCCGCCATGCTGCACTTCGCCGGCTACCGCACGCCGACCCAGCTGTGCGTCAACGGCTTCCTGACCGTGGACGGCGCCAAGATGAGCAAGAGCCGCGGCACCTTCATCACGGCCCGCTCCTACACTGAGCAGAAGCTCAACCCGGAGTGGCTGCGCTACTACTTCGCCGGTAAGTCCAACGGCACGATGGAAGACGTGGACCTCAACCTTGACGACATGATCGCCAAGGTCAATTCCGACCTGGTCGGCAAGTTCGTCAACATCGCCAGCCGCTGTGCCGGCTTCATCGCCAAGCGCTTCGACGGCAAACTCGGCGCCCATGACAGCAGCGCCGCCCTCGACTGGGATCTCTCCGAGATCACCGCAGCTTACGAGACCCGCGACTTCAGCCGTGCGCTGCGCAAGATCATGGAGTTCGCCGACCAGGCCAACGGCTACGTCAACGACAACAAGCCCTGGGAGCTCGCCAAGCAGGAAGGCCAGGAAGCCCGCCTGCACGTGGTGTGCACCACCGCCATCAACATCTTCAAGGCCCTCACCGGCCTGCTCAAGCCGGTGCTGCCGACGCTGGCCGCCCAGGTGGAAGCCTTCCTGGCCATCGCGCCGCTGAACTGGGACAACCTGCTGGCCCCGCTGCCCGCCGGCCACGCCATCGGCGCCTACAGGCACCTGATGACCCGCATCGAGCGCAAGCAGGTGGACGCCCTCCTCGAGGCCAACCGGGACTCCTTGGCACCCGCCGCCGTGGCTGACGCCAAGCCCGCCAAGGCCGCGAAGAACGGCAAGGACAGCCACTCCGAGCAGCGCCACGCCCAGCACCAGGCCCACGTCGCCGCCACCGAAGCCGACCAGGCCGCGGAAACCGAGCCCTTCATCTCCATCGACGACTTCGGCAAGGTGGACCTGCGCATCGCCAAGATCGTCTCCGCCGAGCACGTGGAAGGCGCCGCCAAGCTGCTGCGCCTGCAGCTTGACATCGGCGAGGAACGCCCGCGCCAGGTCTTCGCCGGCATCAAGAGCGCCTATGACCCCGCCACGCTGGTCGGCCGGCTGACCGTGATGGTCGCCAACCTGGCCCCGCGCAAGATGAAGTTCGGCATGTCCGAAGGCATGGTGCTGGCTGCCTCCGACAGCACCGGCGAAGTACCGGGCCTGTTCATCCTGTCGCCGGACAGCGGCGCCACCCCGGGCATGCGCGTCAAATGAGTGCCTCGCCCCTCCCCCGCCTGACCCCGGCCTTCTGGGCCTGGGCGGCCATCGACATGATCGGCGTAGTGGTCCTCGCGGTAGGTGCGGCCTACCTCATGGAAGACCGCGCCTCCCTGCTGCCCGGCTTTCCCGCCAACAGCATGCAGGCCTGGATCTGCGTGGGCGGCGGCATCGTCGCCGTCTTCATCGCCGCGGTGAAGATGCTGGTGGAAGTCATGCATGCCGCGTCCCGCGGCAAGCAGGCCGCCAACGACGGCAACTTTTCCCGCTAACCTGAAGGAAGCACAGCCATGCCCATGACCGCCCGCAAACGATGGTTCGTCCAACATCGCACCGGGCCCGGTCTTCCGCCTCCGCAAGCCGCGCCCACAGGCGCAGACCTGATGCTCCAACTTTTGCGGAGGCCCCATGGCCAAGATTGCGTTTCACCCCAAGCTCCTCGACACCCTGCCGGGCTATGACGGCAGCCAGTTCAGCCGCGATGCGTCCGCTGGCCTGACGGTTGGCGTCCTCGCCCTGCCGCTGGCCATGGCCTTTGCCATTGCCAGCGGCATGTCCCCCACCGCCGGCATCTGGACGGCCATCGTCGCCGGCTTCCTTATCTCCGCCCTCGGCGGCTCCCGCGTGCAGATCGGCGGGCCGACCGGCGCCTTCATCCCGATCATCTACGGCATCGTTGCCGACTACGGCGTGCAGAGCCTGCTCGTCGCCACCATGCTGGCCGGCGCGATCCTCGTCGCGATGGGCGTGTTCCGCCTCGGCAACCTGATCCGCTTCATCCCCAAGACGGTGGTGATCGGCTTCACCAACGGCATCGCGGTGGTGATCTTCCTCGCCCAGATCAAGGACTTCCTCGGCCTGCGCATCGAACACATGCCCGGCGAGTTCTTCGGCAAGATCGAGGCGCTGGCCGCCAACCTGCACACCATCGACATCCCCACAGTCGCCCTGTCGATCGCCTCGCTCGTCGTGCTCCTGTCGTGGAACCGGCTCGCCAAGCGCTTCACGTTGCTGGCGCGCATGCCCGGCCCGCTGGGCGTGCTGGTCGTCGCCACCGTCGCCAACGCGCTCCTCCAGCTCCCGGTGGAAACCATCGGCAGCCGCTTCAACGGTATCCCCCAGGATCTGCCCGCCTTCGCGCTGCCCGAGCTGTCGCTGCCGATCCTCGGCAAGCTGATCTCGCCTGCCCTGACCATCGCCCTGCTCGGAGCCATCGAATCCCTGTTGTCAGCCCGCGTTGCCGACAGCTCCATCGACGACCGCCACGACCCCAATCAGGAGCTGATCGCCCAAGGCATCGCCAACATCGCCGCCCCGCTGTTCGGGGGCTTCGCCGCCACCGGCGCCATTGCCCGCACCGCCACCAACGTGCGCACCGGCGGGCGCAGTCCAGTGGCCGGCATAGTGCACTCACTGGTACTGCTGGCCGTCGTGCTGGTCCTGGCCCCGTTCGCCAAGCACATTCCGCTGGCCACCCTGTCGGCAATCGTCGTCGTGGTGTCGATCAACATGGGCGAGTGGCACGAGTTCCGCGGACTGGGGCGCTTCTCCCTGAACTACCGGGCTATCCTGCTGAGCACCTTCTTCGTCACCGTGGTCTTCGACCTGACCCTGGCGGTCGAGCTGGGCATGGTGCTGGCCAGCCTGGCCTTCATCTACCGGATGTCGGACCTGACCCGCGTCGAACGCATGCCCCTAGGTGAGCTGTCGATGCTGCCGCAGTTCCTCTACCCGGACGGCACGCCGCGGGTGGTCGCCTATTCCCTGTACGGCTCCCTGTTCTTCGGCGCCATCCACAAACTGGAGGCCCTGCTGGCCCCGACGGAACGACACCCGGAAATCGTCATCCTCGAAATGCAACACCTGGTCAGTCTCGACACCACCGGCCTGGAAGGCCTCGAGAGCCTGTGCAAGAACCTGCACAAGCGCGGCTGTGCGCTGATCCTGTGCAACCTGAACCCACAGCCCGGCTCCCTGATCGAACGCTCGGGCTTTGCCGACGACGTCGGCCCCAACAACATCTGCGGCGACCTGTACGGCGCCCTCGCCCGCTCAAAGGAGCTTCTTCCGAGGTTCATGGATGAAGACAGCATCTGACACCGCCCGCCTGCTTCGCATCCACGGCTCCGTGCAGGGCGTCGGCTACCGCAACGCCTTCCATGCGCAGGCCTTGCACCTGGGCCTCGCCGGCTGGGTGCGCAACCGTAGCGACGGCACCGTCGAGGCACTGGTCGCGGGCCCGGCAGCGGCCATCGATACGATCATCGAATGGGCCCGGCGCGGCCCGCCCGCCGCCCGCGTCAGTCGGGTGGAATGGGAAACGGTCGATCCACCGGAAAGCCTGGTCTTCAGCCGTGCCGACACAGTGTAGGGCATGCAGGCGGCGTGGGCGGCGGGAAATGGCGTTAGAATGCGCCGATCCGTCGCCAACCACCTGACTTCACGACACACATTCTCGACGTGGCCGAGTCTCCCAATCCAGAAAGCTGCGACAGTCTCGACTTTTCGACGGCGCTGTTCGAGCGCTTCCCGACCCTGATCTGGCGATCCGGCACCGACGCCAAGTGCTGCTACTTCAACCGGACCTGGCTGGACTTCACCGGACGCAAGCTGGAAGACCAACTCGGCGATGGCTGGACCATCGGCATCCACCCGGAAGACTTCGACCGCTGCATCGGCACCTATCTCGAGCACTTCGCGGTGCAGACCCCCTTCGAGATGGAGTACCGGCTGCGTCGCCACGACGGCGCATATCGCTGGATCATCAATACTGGCCGACCAGTCTTCGACGGAAACGGCGATTTCACCGGCTACATCGCCTCCGGCCTCGACATCACCGACCGCCGCAATACGGAAGCCGAGCTGCGCGAACGCGAGCAGAGCATGCGCACCCTGCTCGCCTCGATGGGCGAAGGCGTCATCCTGCGCGACGCCCAGGGCCGCGTATTGCTGCACAACGCCAGTGCCGAGGAGATCTTCGGCCTCAGCCGCGCTGAAATGAATGCCTGGGAGCTCAACCAGGACAGCGGCCTGGTGCGCTACCTCAACGAAGACGGAGGTCCGGCAGAGATCGCCCAGATCCCGTCGATGAGGGCACTGGCCAGCGGGCAAGCCCAGGCCGGCCCCCTTGGCGTCGAGAGGCGGGACGGCAGCCTGCGCTGGGTGTGGGTCAATTCGGTACCGCTCTACGAGGACGACGGTGACACACCCCGCGGCGTGATCACCACCATCGCCGACATCACCGCCCGGCGCGAGAGCGAAGAACAGCTCCGCCTTGCCTGGACGGTGTTCCGCAACAGCGTCGAAGCGATCATCGTCACCGACGCCAACCAGCGCATCCTGTCGGTCAACAAGGCCTTCAGCGAGGTCACCGGCTACAGCGCCGAGGAAGCCATCGGCCAGACACCCAGGCTGCTCAAGTCTGGCCATCACGATCCCGCCTTCTACGAAGCGATGTGGGCGGAAATCGAGGAGCATGGCTTCTGGCAGGGGGAAATCAACGACCGCCGCAAGAACGGCACGCTCTACCCTTCCGCCCTGTCGATCAGCGCCGTGCGCGACAACGCCGGGCGCATCAGCCACTACGTGGCGGTGTTCTCCGACATCACCGAGCGCAAGGCCTCGGAGGCACGCATCGCCTTCCTCGCCCAGCACGACCCGCTGACCGGCCTGCCCAACCGGACCCTGCTCCACGACCGCCTCGAGCAGGCCCTTGCCAACGCGGTGCGGCGGCGCAAGCGGATCGCACTGTTGTTTCTCGACCTGGACCGCTTCAAGACGATCAACGACTCCCTCGGCCACATGATGGGCGACCAGTTGCTGCAAGGTGTGGCACTGCGCCTGTCGTCCTGCGTCCGCGAGACCGACACGGTCAGCCGCCAGGGGGGCGACGAGTTCCTGATCGTGCTGACCGACGTGGATGTTCCGGCCGATGCCGCCCGTGTCGCCGAAAAGATCCTCGACCGCCTGCGCGATCCCTTCCAGATCGACACCCAGCAGCTCGGCACCTCGTTCTCCATCGGCATCGCCCTCTATCCAGAGGACGGCAGCAACGTCGAGAGTTTGATGAAGAACGCCGACACGGCGATGTACCACGCCAAGGAGAGCGGACGGAACACCTACCGCTTCTTCGACGAGGTGATGAACGTCAATGCACTTGAGCGCCTTCACCTCGAAAACGCGCTGCGGCGCGCCCTCGAACACGACGAGTTCCAGCTTTACTACCAGCCGCAGGTGGACCTGGCCACGGGCCGCATCATCGGCATGGAGGCCTTGCTACGCTGGTTCAGCGGCACGCTCGGCGGCGTCCCACCCGCGCGCTTCATCCCGTTGGCAGAGGAATGCGGGCTGATCGTGCCTATCGGCCGCTGGGTTCTACAGGAGGCCTGTCGCCAGGCACGCCGCTGGCAGGATGCCGGCTTCCAGCCAGTCCCGGTCGCCGTCAATCTGTCAGCACTGCAATTCCGCCGCGAGGACATCATCGCCACCGTCCGCGACGCCCTCGACGACGCCGGGCTGGACGGCCAGTGGCTTGAGCTGGAGCTCACCGAATCCCTGCTGATGCAGTCGGGCAACGCCGTCGAGGACATCCTGGCGCGCCTGAAGAAGCTCGGCGTGCGCCTGTCCATCGACGATTTCGGCACCGGCTATTCGAGCCTGGCCTACCTTAAGCGCTTCCCGGTGGATCGCCTGAAGATCGACCAGAGCTTCGTGCGCGACCTCAACGAGGATCCGGACGACGCGGTGCTGGTGCGGACCATCATCCAGCTCGGCCGCAACCTGCGCCTGGAGGTGATCGCCGAGGGCACCGAAACGCCTGAGCAGATGGAATTTCTGCGCCTGGAAGGCTGCACCGCCGCCCAGGGCTACCTGTTCAGCCCGCCCTTGCCTGCCGACGCCGTCACCGGCCTGCTGCACATCGGCACCCTGCCCGCGGCGCCGATCATGCCAGAGTGAAGAGTTTGCCCATAGCGGCCAGATAGGCCGCCGCCGCAGGATCGCCTTCAGGCGGCGCCCAGCGTCCCCATTCGGCTTCCCCAAGCGGTATGTAGGGTCCGGCCTTGGCCTCGGCAAAGACCGTTCCGCTCTCCAGCGCCACGATGGAATGCCACACGCCGGGCGGTACGTCGTAGCCCAGGATCGCGCCGCCGGCCCGCATCACCCGCGTCTCCGCGACCGCCCCGCCGGCATCGAAGATCAGCACGCCCACGCTGCCACGCAACACGATCAGGGTTTCCGCCTTGTCCAGGTCCAGGTGGCAATGGGGGCGCACATAGGAATCCGGCTCCATCGCCACCAGCAGACGCTGCGCCGGCGCCCCCAGGTCACTGTGCAGGTTGTGATGGGCCCGACGGCGCGGCGCCGTACGGGCCTGCGCCACCAGCCCGTCGAGCAAGTCTGTATCGAGGAAAACGGGCCCCACGGCCTCTCCTTGTGGTGAAGCGGCCTCAGCTGTACAGCACTTCGACAGCTTCCGGCGGCAACCAGTCGCGCAGGCTTTCGAGCAGGCTGTCGTCCGGCCGCACCCGCCAGTTCGGCCCGAAGGGCACGTCGCCCTCGGCGTTGGCATTGCGGTAGCGCACGCGGATCGGGCATTCCCCTTCGCGGAACGGCTGCAGCAGGCTGGCCAGGCGTTCGGCAGCGGCCACAGCCCCGCCTGCTTCGCCGACCTCGCCGTTGAGCCGGAGCTGCAGCGCCTTGGCAAAACGGCCACGCGCCTCACCGAGGGTCAGCAGCTTGTCGGCGACAATGCGCAGGCCGCCGGAGAAGTCGTCGTTGCTGACCTTGGCCTCGACCACCAGCACTTCATCCACAACGATGCGGTGGCGGTTGTTGTCGAAGACCTCGGAGAACACCGACACCTCCCGCGGCGTGGTGCCGTCGTCGAGCAGCACGAAGGCGATCTTGCCGCGGGCCGTCATCTTGGCGCGCACCTCCATCACCACGCCGGCCATCGTGATCAGCTCTTTGCTCGGCTCGACCTGGGACAGCGGGCGCCGCACGAAGCGCCGCACTTCTTCCCTGAAGGCGTTGAAGGGATGGCCGGACAGGAAGAAGCCGATCGCCAGCTTCTCTTCCTTCAGCTTTTCCCGTTCGCCCCACGGCCGCACCTTGACGTAGTCCACCATCGGTGCGGCGGCCTCGCCGGGCACATCGAACAGGCCACTCTGCAGTGCGTTGGCGGCGATCTGCTCGGCCGCCTCCATGGCGATGCCGACGCTGGCCAGCAGCGTGTGACGATCCACCGGCTGGGTCGGTGCAATGGTGTCGAAGGCACCGGCGCGGATCAGCGCCTCGATGACGCGTCGGTTGGCCATGCGCTTGTCCACACGGCAGGCGAAGTCGAACAAATCCTTGAACGGGCCGCCGGACTCGCGGGCGGCCAGGATCGCCCGCACCGCCGGCTCACCGACGCCCTTCACCGCCCCCAGGCCATAACGGATGGTCTTGGAGTCGGTAGGCACGAAGCGGTAGTCGGACGCATTGACGTCCGGCGGCAGCACGGTGATGTGGTTGGCGATCGTGTCTTCGTAGAAGATCTTGATCGTGTCGGTGTTATCCAAGTCCGCCGACATGGTGGCCGCCATGAAGGCCGCGCAGTGGTAAGCCTTGAGCCAGGCGGTGTGGTAGGTGACCACCGCGTAGGCTGCCGTGTGCGACTTGTTGAAGCCGTACTCGGCGAACTTGGTCATCAAGTCGAAGAGCTGCTCGGCCAGTGCCGGGTCGTAGCCCAGCTTCTTGGCACCAGCGGCAATCGTCTCCCGGTGCTTGGCCATCTCCTCCGGCTTCTTCTTGCCCATCGCCCGGCGCAGCATGTCGGCGCCGCCGAGGGTGTAGCCACCGATGATCTGGGAGATCTGCATCACCTGTTCCTGGTACACGATCACCCCGTAGGTGGGTTCCAGGCAGGCTTTCAGGTCCGGGTGGAAGTAGTCGATCTCCTGCTGGCCCTTTTTACGCAGGATGAAGTCGTCCACCATCCCCGAGCCCAGCGGGCCCGGACGGTAGAGGGCCAGCACGGCGATGATGTCTTCGAAACGGTCGGGTGCCAGCTTCTTGAGCAGCTTCTTCATCCCGTCCGATTCCACCTGGAAGATCGCGGTGGTGTTGGCGTCTCGGAGGATCTGGTAGGCGGCCTGGTCTTCGAAGCCCAGGCTCATCAGGTCGACCCGCTTGCCGGTCAGGCGCGCCACGTAGTCCAGCGCCAGCTCGATGATGGTGAGGTTGCGCAGGCCGAGGAAGTCGAACTTCACGAGGCCGACGCCTTCCACGTCATCCTTGTCGAACTGGGACACCGGCGTGGCGTCCTCGCCGTCGGCGATGTACAGCGGGCAGAAGTCGGTCAGCTTGCCCGGGGCGATCAGCACGCCGCCGGCGTGCATGCCGACGCCGCGGGTCAGGCCTTCGAGCGGCTCGGCGAGGCTCCACAGCTCCTGGATCGACTCGCCGTCGTTGCCGTCGGCCATCAGCTCGTTGATCTGCGGCTCCTGCTCGCGGGCGTCGGCCAGCGACAGGGGCTTGTTCTGTACCACCGGGATCAGCTTGGACAGGCGGTCGCACAGGCCGTAAGGCAGGTCGAGCACGCGGCCCACGTCGCGCACCACGGCCTTGGAGGCCATCGTGCCGAAGGTGGCGATCTGGCTCACCGCGTCCTTGCCGTAGCGTTCGCGCACGTATTCGATGACGCGGTAGCGGTTGTCCTGGCAGAAGTCGATGTCGAAGTCGGGCATCGACACCCGTTCCGGGTTCAGGAAGCGCTCGAACAGGAGCGCGTACTCCAGTGGGTCCAGGTCGGTAATGCGCAGGCTGTAGGCGACCAGAGAACCCGCACCGGAACCCCGCCCGGGGCCGACCGGCACGCCGTTCTGCTTGGCCCAGTTGATGAAGTCCGCCACGATCAGGAAGTAGCCCGGGAAGCCCATCTGCACGATGGTGTCCGTCTCGAACTTCAGGCGCTCCTCGTAGCGCTGGCGCTGGGATTCGCGGACAGCCTCGTCCGGGTACAGCTCGCTCAGGCGCACCTCCAGGCCCGCCTTGGCCTCGGCGATGAGGTAGTCGTCGAGGGTCATCCCTTCCGGGGTCGGGAACTGAGGCAGGAAGTTCTTGCCGAGCTGGATCGTCAGGGAGCAGCGCCGGGCGATCTCGATACTGTTCTCGAGGGCCTCGGGGATGTCGGCGAAGAGCTCGCACATCTCAGCCTGGGTCTTGAAGTACTGCTGCTCGGTGAAGTCCCGCGGACGCCGCTTGTCGGCCAGCACATTACCCTGGGCGATGCACACCCGCGCCTCGTGGGCTTTGAAGTCCTCGGGCTTGGTGAACTGGATCGGATGTGTAGCGACCACCGGCAGATCGAGGCTCGAGGCGATCTGCAGGGCCTCACGGATATAGGTCTCGGTGCCCGGATGCCCGGCACGCTGGATCTCGATGTAGAAGCCGTCCGGAAAGCGGCGCGCCCAGTCGGCGGCCAGTTGCTCGGCGAGGCGTGCGTTGCCATTGGCCAGCGCGTGGCCGATGTCGCCATCCTTGGCGCCGGACAGGCACAGCAGGTCGCTGGCACTTTCGGCGGTCAGCCATTCGCGGCGGATCTCGGCCCGCCCGCGGTACTTGTTCTCCATGTAGGCCTGGGTCAGCAGCTCGCACAGTTGGCCGTAGCCCTTGCGATTCTTGCAGATCAGCAGCACGCGGCTGGGCTTGTCCCGGTCGGCGTCATTGGTGATCCAGGCGTCCATGCCGCACACCGGCTTGATGCCCTTGCCGCGGGCGCCCTTGTAGAACTTGACCATGCCAAACAGGTTGGCGAGGTCGGAAATGCCCAGCGCCGGCATGCCGTCGGCAACGGCGCGGGCGATGGCGTGGTCCACCTGCACGATCCCGTCAGAGATCGAATACTCGGTATGGAGGCGCAGATGGATGAAGCGGGGGGAGTGAGTCTCAGGCATCCCGGGATTTTACCCGCCCCGGGGAACCGGGTTCACCCCTTGGCTGAGATTTCTCCGTCGGCCCCCAGACGGCTGACCAGCAGCTGGTCGATGCGGTGATTGTCCACGTCGAGCACCTCGAAGCGATAGCCCGCGAAGTCCACCCGGTCGGTACGGCGCGGGATCTTGCGCAGGTGGTACATCATGAAGCCGGCAATGGTCTCGTAGTGCTCGCTGCCGTCCTCATCGTCGATGTCGAGCACGCGCATCACATCACTGGCGGCGGTGGCGCCATCCACCAACCAGGAATTCTCGTCCCGACGCAGGATCTGCTCCTCCTGCACCTGGTCCACGTCATCGCCGACCAGCGCGCGGATGATGTCGTTGAGGGTGATCACGCCGACCACCAGTGCGTACTCGTTGATAACCACCGCGAAGTCCTCGCGGGCCTCGCGCAGGCGCTCCAGCACCTCGGCCAGCGTCAGCGTGTCCGGCAGCGCCAGCAGCGGGTTGATCGGCGCGTCGGCCTTCATCGACAAGGACTGCCCCGCCAGCACGCGGTTGAGCAGGTCCTTGGCATCCACGTAGCCGACCACGTGATCGATGTCGCCGTCGCACACGGGAAAGCGGTTGAAGGGCCGGCTGGTGATCTTCTGGCGGATGCTCTCCTCGCTCTCCTGCAAGGTGAAGAAGACCACGCTGTCGCGGGTCGTCATCGCCGACGGCGCGCTACGGGCGTCCAGGCCGAAGACGTTCTCGATCAGCGCATGCTCCTGCTCGGCCAGCACACCGGCGTCGGCTCCCGCCTGCACCACCGCGATGATCTCATCCGGCGTCACCGTCTCGTTGCGCGTCGTCGGCACGCCCAGCAAGCGGAACAGCAGGTCCGCCGCCGAGTTGTAAAACCACAGCAACGGCCGCAACCAGCGGATCAGCAGGCTCATCGGCCCCGACACCGCCATCGCCAGCCGCTCCGGCGAAGCCATGCCGAGGCGCTTGGGCATCAGGTCGGCGAACAGGATGAACAGGGACGTCACCCCGGTGAAGGACAGGGCGAACGCCACCGTCTCCAGATACTCCCCCGACAAAAATGGCGCCAGCACCGTCGTCAGCCACGGGGAGAAAACCCCTTCGCCGACGATGCCGCCCATGATCGCCACCGCGTTGAGGCCAATCTGCACCAACGTGAAGAAGGGTCCCGGCTGGGCCTGCAGGGCCAGCACCCGGGCTGCGGCGGCGTGCCCCTCTTCGGCCAGCACCGACAGCCGCACCGGACGCGAGGCCGCGATCGAGATCTCGGAGACAGCGAAGAAGGCGCTGATCGCCACCAGCAAACCGATCAGCAGCAGGTTCTCGAGCAGATCCATGTTCCTGGGCCTCCGTCCGGATTCACCGCTCCGGCTCCTCCACCGACTTGCGCAGACGCATCTGCACCAGGATGGACTCCGCCTCCTGCTGCAAAGCGCGCGAACGCTCGATCGCCTCGGCGTCGCGGGTCTGCAAGCCTTCGAGCAAAGCCTTCAGCGCATCGCGCCGGGCCGTGGCGTACCGGATCAGCTCCCGCCGCTGCCACTCCCGCTGGGGCGGCGCAATGCGCCACGACAACTGCACCACCTGCCGGTCCCAGCGGGGGAGCAGATCCCGTTCGAGGTTATCGAGGGCCATCGCCTCGGAGGTCCGACGGGTCCGCACGGCCTCCATCAGCAAGCCCTGCTCCCGCTGCAGCTCCTGGTCCTCCAACGCAAAGCGCTGGACCGTCTGCTGGTACAACGTATCCACCTCGAGCTCATGGGCCGCATCCGGGGTCGCGCGCCACAGGGCGCCCCCGACCACCCCCGCGGCCAGCAAGCCCGCCAGCGTGCGCAGGGCCAGCCAGCGAACCGGCCGCGAGGCCTGCACCGGCTCGGCCAGCGCAGCGCCGAGGATGAGGCCGCCAAACAGCCCGCCCAGGTGGGCCGCATTGTCGATGCCGGCGATGGCAAAACCGGCGAACAGGGAATAGCCGAGGAAGCCAAGGGTGCCGGAACGCATCTCTCGGAACACCTCCACCGGTACGGAACCGCGCTGTATCGTCAGGTAGGCCAGCAACGCCCCGTACACTCCGAAAATGGCGCCGGACGCACCAATACTCACGGGCCCCTGTCGCCACCACAGGCTGGCGAGATTGCCGAGCAGGCCCGCCCCCAGATACACCACAACGAAACCCAATCGCCCAAACAGGCGCTCCACCACCTGCCCGGCCTGGTAGAGGGCAAACATATTCAGCGCCACATGGAGCAGCCCGCCGTGCAGGAACAGCGCCGTCAGCAGGCGCCAGATCTCACCGTCCTGCACGCGCAGCGCAAAATTGCCGCCGGCGCGGATCAGCAGCTCGGAAGGAATCTGCAACGGACTCAGGGACAAAGCCGCCAGTCCGATGAAAACCAGAATGTTCAGCGCCACCAGGGCAATGGTCACGTCGGCCCGGGGCACCCGCACGAACAGCAGGTTGATGAAGGTGTCGTAATTCAAGACGCGGCAGGGTTCGGCAGGACGATGCCGCCGATTATACGCACGCCGACCGCCGGGCCCGCTGGCCCAGGGCATCACCGGGCGTTCGCGACAGATTCCTCGCTCAGACGCCAGTACCCTCACCCAAGCCTGCACGCTGCGCTAATATCCCGGGTCAAGCTGTCTGACCGGAACACCCATGATCCACGTTCTGAAACACGTCGAATCGATCACCCAACACCGCGACCGCACGCTGCTGGAGCTGGGGGTGGCGTCGGCCTTGTTCGAGCTGGTCAAGGCCCTCGAGGTCAATCTCTACAAAGTGATCGAACAGGGAAACGACTGCTTCCTGAGCCAAGTGGTGCATGTGGGCCCGGAAGGCGTGCGCTACCTGCAAGAGGAACTCGACGACAGCGCCGACACCGTGCCGGTGGCGCAGCGGCCGGAGATGGCCGCGTGTGTCGGGCAGCGGCACATCGTGCTCCGCCATCTGGCGGATACAGGCCAGTACCTGCACTGCTTCCCGGTCCTTGCCGAACACCGGGTACTGGGTGTGCTCGAGGTCGTCTGCAGCGCCCAGCTCAGCGAAGAAAACCTGGGCACCGCAGAGGGCTTTCTCGGGCTCTACCGCAACTACATGAGCCTGCTGGATTACAGCGAGCGGGACACGCTCACCGGGCTGCTGAACCGCAAGACCTTCGACGAGAACCTCGGCAAGATCCTCAATGCGCTGGCCGTCCAGCGCGGCGCGGAGGACGACGACAGCCCCCTGCGCCGCCGCCAGCAGGACGATGGCATCCACTGGCTGGCCGTCCTGGATGTGGACCACTTCAAGCGAGTCAATGACCAATTCGGCCATCTTTACGGCGACGAGGTTCTGCTGCTGCTGGCCCGCCTGATGCGCGACAGTTTCCGCCACCAGGACCGGTTGTTCCGCTTTGGCGGCGAGGAGTTCGTAGTCGTGCTGCGGGCCAGCACCGCGGACGAAGTCGCCCAGGCACTGGAGCGGCTACGCGAGACGGTCGAGCAGTACACCTTCCCGCAGGTCGGCCAGGTCACCATCAGCATGGGCTACACCCACATCCGCCACCAGGACACCATCCCGGAAATCGTCGGACGGGCGGACGAAGCGCTCTACTTCGCCAAGGGCAACGGGCGCAACCAGATCGCCTGCTATGAGACCCTGCTGGCCAACGGACAGATCAGCGCCCGCGAGCAACCCAGCGGCAGCATGGAGCTGTTTTGAGGCGGAGCCAGGGCGAATGAATTCGTCCCTACGGTGGGCCACACACCTCTAGACAGGCCGGATTCTGTAGGGGCGAATTCATTCGCCCGCCCACCATGCTCGCCTTTCCCGAAGGAGAAAGTGCCGCCCCCGGCACATCCCCTTTACGGAATCTGCCTCGGCTACTTGGTCGCAGCCTGGGCCGGCAGGTCTTTGAGGGCTTGCTTGCGCTCTTCGTCAGCGGCAAACATCAGGGCCTTCTGCTCCGGCGTCAGCTGGACCTTCAGGTCACTCTCGAGAGAGCTGTAAATGCGCGCCATGCGCTCGGTCAGCCGCCCCTTGGCGGGGATCGCACGCAGCACCTGCTCCCGTGTGGCGCCCGAAACCGTCATCAGCTTCTGGATGAAGGTTTCATCGATACGGCGGGTTTCTGCCTGCATGAAAGCCATCTGCACCGGGGTCAGCAAGACGGCCGGCGCCGCGACGGCCGCTGGAACACAGGCACCCAGAGTCAACACGACAAGCCCGGCACGGAGGAAGGAAACGGTCATTTTCACGGAATCAGAACGGTGGAACCCGTCGTCCGCCGCGCCTCCAGATCACGGTGGGCCGTGACGGCGTCCTGCAACGGATAACGCTGGTTGATGGTTATGCGGACCTGGCCGGAGGCCACGACGCCGAACAGCTCGTCGGCCATCGCCAGCAGGTCTTCCCGGCGGGCGGTGTAGGTGAACAGGGTCGGACGGGTCAGGAACAGGGATCCCATCCTGGCCAGCAGGCCAAGATCGAAGGCCTCGACCGGACCGGAGGCGTTGCCGAAGCTCACCATCATGCCAAGCGGCCGCAGACAGGCCAGTGAGTCGAGGAAGGTATCCTTGCCGATGGAGTCGTACACCACATTGACCCCGGCCCCGCCAGTCAGCGCCCGCACCCGCTCGGAGACCTTTTCACGGGTGGATATGATCGCGTGGTCGCAACCATGCAGGCGGGCCAGCGCCGCCTTTTCATCCGAGCTGACAGTGCCGATCACCGTCGCGCCGAGGGCCTTGGCCCACTGGCAGACGATCAGGCCCACGCCGCCTGCCGCGGCATGGATCAGGATGGTGTCGCCAGGCTGGACCCGGTAGGTGCGACGCAGCAGATACTGGGCGGTAAGCCCCTGCATCATCATCGCCGCCCCCTGCTCGAAGGACAGGCTGTCGGGCAACTTCACCAGCTGCTGGGCGGCGATGTTGCGCAGCTCCGCGTAGGCGCCAAGCGGACCACCCGCGTAAGCCACCCGGTCACCCGGCAGAAACTCGGTGACGCCCTCCCCGACCGCTTCGACGACGCCGGCCGCCTCCTGGCCGAGACCGGAAGGCAATGGCAGCGGGTAAAGGCCGGAGCGGTGATAGGTATCGATGTAATTGAGGCCGACCGCATGATGGCGGACCTGAACCTCACCCGCCGCAGGTCGCGGCACGTCGACCTCGACCCACTGCAGGACCTCGGGGCCGCCGGTACGCTCGAAACGGATCAGATGGGACATGCTGCACCTCGCACAGGTATCAGTTGTAACTGAATTGTACCGGAGGCGCATAAGCATCGTGATCCCGGAGGACGAATGAATTCGCCCCTACGGGACGAACCACTGTAGGGGCGAATTCATTCGCCCAAGCGGGCGTTCCGGGGACGCGAAACACGCGCCCCCTGGCAGGCGTTGAACTAGACCGACTTTTCCTCGCGCTGCTCGAGGGCATCCACGACGGCCAGGGCCGTCATGTTGACCAGACGGCGCACGGACGCCGACGGCGTCAGGATGTGTACCGCACGGGCCGCACCAAGGAGGATCGGCCCAACCGACACACCCTCGCCATGGGCCACCTTCAGCAGGTTGAAGGCGATGTTGGCGGCGTCCAGATTGGGCATCACCAGCAGGTTGGCTTCACCGGTGAGGGTGGAGTCAGGGTGCAGGCGGTCACGGATCTCCGCGGACAGCGCAGAATCGCCATGCATTTCGCCGTCGCACTGCAGCTCCGGCGCCTTCTCCCGCAGGATGTCGCGGGCCGCGCGCATCTTGAGGGACGAGGTGCTGCGGGCGCTGCCGAAGTTGGAGTGGGACAGCAGGGCCACCTTCGGCTCGATGCCGAAACGCTTCATTTCCTCGGCCGCCATCAGGGAGATCTCGGAAATGTCCTCGGCGCTCGGCAGCTCGTTCACGTAGGTGTCGGCAATCGCCAGGATGCGCTTGGGCAGCAGCAGCATGTTCATCGCAGCGAACAGCTTGGCGCCCGGCTTCAGGCCGATCAGGCTCTCCACGTGGCGGTAGTGGTGGTCGTAGGAACCGGTGGTGCCACACACCAGCGCATCGGCATCGCCACGGCGCAGCAGCATGCAACCGATCAGCGTGGAGTCGCTGCGCAGGGCTTCGCGGGCGGAGTCCGGCGTCACGCCGTCGCGGCCCATCAGGCGGTAGTACTCTTGCCACAGCTCGCGGTAGCGCGGATCGGACTCGACGTTCACCACGTCGAAGTCACGGCCGGCCTTCAGGTTGAGGCCGAACTTCTCGATGCGCATGTCGATGACCGCCGGACGGCCGATCAGGATCGGACGGGCCAGGTGTTCATCGACAACCGCACGCACTGCGCGCAGCACGCGCTCGCTCTCGCCTTCCGCGTAGAGCACGCGCTTCTTGTCGGCGGGGATCGCCTTGGCGGTGGTGAACACCGGCTTCATGATGATGCCGGACTGGTACACGAACTCGTTGAGGCTCTGGACGTAGGCGTCCATGTCGATCTGGCGGGTCGCCACGCCGGAATCGATGGCGGCCTGGGCCACCGCCGGCGCGATCTTGACGATCAGGCGCGGATCGAAGGGCTTCGGAATCAGGTAGTTCGGACCAAAGTTGAGGTCAGCGCCGCCGTAGGCCTGGGCCACCACATCGGATTGCTCGGCCTCGGCCAGCTCGGCAATGGCCTTCACGCAGGCCAGCTTCATCTCTTCATTGATCTTGGTGGCGCCGGCATCCAGCGCGCCCCGGAAGATGAAGGGGAAGCACAGCACGTTATTGACCTGGTTCGGGTAGTCCGAACGGCCGGTGGCGATGATCGCGTCGGGACGGACTTCCTTGGCCAGCTCCGGCAGGATTTCCGGAGTCGGGTTGGCCAGCGCGAAGATCAGCGGCTTGTCAGCCATGGTCTTGACCATATCCTGCTTGAGCACGCCGGCGGTGGACAGGCCCAGGAAGATATCGGCGCCGACCATCGCGTCAGCCAGCGTGCGGTACTCGGTGTTCTGGGCGAAACGAGCCTTGGTCGGCTCCATCTTCTCGTCGCGGCCGACGTAGATCACGCCCTTCGAGTCGCATACGAAGACGTTTTCACGCTTGATGCCGAGGCTGCACCACAGCTCCAGGCAGGCGATGGCCGCCGCACCGGCGCCCGACACCACGACCTTGACCTCGTCGATCTTCTTGCCGACCACCTTCAGGCCATTGAGCATTGCCGAGGCGGAAATGATCGCGGTACCGTGCTGGTCGTCGTGGAAGACCGGAATGTTCATCCGCTCGCGCAACTTCTGCTCGATGTAGAAGCACTCAGGCGCCTTGATGTCTTCCAGGTTCACACCACCGAGGGTCGGCTCGAGGGCCGCGATCATGTCGATCAGCTTGTCCGGGTCGTTCTCGGCCAGCTCGATGTCGAACACGTCGATGTTGGCGAACTTCTTGAACAGGCAGCCCTTGCCTTCCATCACCGGCTTGGCGGCCAGCGGGCCGATGTTGCCGAGGCCCAGCACCGCGGTACCGTTGGTGATCACCGCCACCAGGTTGCCGCGGGAAGTGTATTCCTGCGCGTCGGCCGGGTCGGCCACGATCGCGTCGCAGGCTGCCGCCACGCCGGGCGAGTAGGCCAGCGCCAGGTCGCGCTGGTTGGTCAGGCCCTTGGTCGGCACCACCGCGATCTTGCCGCGGGTCGGGGCGCGGTGGTATTCGAGGGCGGCGGCAATGAAATCCTTATCCATGTTCTCTCTTCTCTCAAAACGGGTATATCGCGTCCGTCTCCGCAGCCGACGACCAGTCGGCGACGACGGCAGAGGGCGCGATATGTGCCGGAAGTCTGAAATATGTGGATGCCCGGATCGGGCATGAGTCTTATATATGACAGTCGGACACCGGGATCGCCGAACGCCCGACTGGAGCTGGCATGCCGGGAGGTGGCAATACCCGCTACGTCTTGTTTGCCGGCAGTTTAACCGAGCAAGCGCGATTACGCACCTTCGGTAAATACGGACTCACCCCGATTGCGTGGCACAATCGCTCCCGCTTGAAAATGCACGGACAGACAAACAGAGGAACGAAGATGCGACGCGTGGTGTTCAATCAGAAGGGTGGCGTAGGCAAATCCACCATCACCTGCAACCTGGCGGCGATCAGCGCCCAGCAGGGTTTGCGCACGCTGGTGGTGGATCTGGACCCGCAGGGCAACTCCACCCACTATCTGCTCGGCGATGCCGCCGACAACGTGGACGACACCCTCGCCGGCCTGTTCGAACAGACCCTGTCCTTCAAGTTCAGCCCCAAGAAGACGGCCGAGTTCGTCCACCCGACGCCCTTCGACAAGCTGTCCATCCTGCCGTCCCACCCGATGCTGGAAGAGCTGCAGAGCAAGCTCGAATCCCGCTACAAGATCTTCAAGCTGCGCGACGCCCTCGACGAGCTGGCCGACGACTTCGACGCGGTGTTCATCGACACCCCGCCGGCACTCAACTTCTACACCCGCTCCGCGCTGATCGCCACCCAGCTGTGCCTGATCCCCTTCGACTGCGACGACTTCTCCCGCCGGGCGCTCTACGCGCTGCTGGAGAACGTGCAGGAGATCCGGGCCGACCACAACCGCGGCCTCGAAGTGGAAGGCATTGTAGTCAATCAGTTCCAGCCCCGCGCCAGCCTGCCGCAGAAGCTGGTTCAAGAACTCATCGACGAAGGCCTACCGATCTTCAAGACTTACCTGTCCAGCTCGATCAAGATCCGCGAGAGCCACGAACAAGCCAAGCCGATGATCCACCTGGATCCGAAGCACAAGCTGGCCCAGGAGTTCGCCGCCCTCCACGCGGAGCTGCGCAACGCCTGACGCCAGCCCGGGCCCCGCGCGGGGTCCGGTGGCAACCGGCCGCTTCAGCCGGTTGCCACCAACAAGGAATCAGGCGCCCTCGAAGCGCCAGTCAGGAGCGTGGGCCTGCAGCCAGTGCTCGAGCGCCAGGACGATCCACACCATTTCCCCGTAGTAGCCGGGATGCTCGGGCAGGCGCTTGTCGAGCACCTCCCGCAGGAAGCCTTCCGGCATCACGCCCCGGGTCGCAAAGGACGCCAGCGCATCGGTGGCGAGCTGACGCAAGCCCGGATGCTTGATGGCCCACACACCGAAGGGCAGGCCAAAGCCATGCTTCTTCTTGGTGATGATCTCGTCGGGCAGGAAGCCGCGCAGGGCCTCCTTGAACATCCAGCGCAGCTTGAGCCCCTTGAGCTTCCACTCGGTCGGCAGACCCAGGGAAAAATCGAGCAGTTCATAGCTCAGCAGCGGGAAGCCGACGTCGAGCCCCGCCAGGCGGGTCGTACCGACCACCTTGGGCAGGTCGTTGTCAGCCAACGTATATTTCCAGTCGAAAGCCAGCATGTGGTTCACCAGGCTGGCCTCCCCGACCTCCGCCCAGGTGGCACGCTGCAATTGCCCGGGACCATGGACGTCGATCGCCTTGAGGAAGCCCGGCGTGAAGACCTTGTCCATGCCAAGGCGGATCAGCAGGTTGTAGATCTCCAGGCGATCAGGCATCGGAATCGAGGCCTGCTCCACGTAGCTCACACCCTTGCGGACGAGCGGGATGCGCTTCATCCCAGGCAGCGTGGAGAGCGGTTCGACGACCGCCGAACGCAGCAGGGACGGAATCGTGTTGTACCAGCTGAAGATGCGCTGCATCGCGTAGCGGGCGTTGCCGCCGAACAGCTCGTCGCCACCGTCACCGGCCAGCAGCTTGGTGATGCCGTCTTCCCGAGCCCGGCTGGCGCAGATCCACGCCGGCACCGCGGAGGAGTTGCCGAACGGCTGGTCGTAGGAGCGGGCCACCTTCGGAATGCCGTCGATCAGGTCGTCCGGGGTGACGTAATACTCGTGGTGGTCGGTCTTGAAATGCCGCGCCGCAATGCGCGCGTACTCCATCTCGTCGTAGCCCTGGGCATCGAAGCCGATCGAATAGGTCTTCGCCGGCTTGCCGCTGACCTGGCAGAGCATGCCGGACACCGTTGAACTGTCGGTCCCGCCGGACAGGAAGGCGCCGGTACCCTCACCCGCGTATTCCTGCTCCACCGAGGTCCGCACGATGTCGAGGAAGCGGGTCTTGGCCTGCTCAAGGCTCATGCTGCCCCGCTCGTCGAAGCGCGGCGTCCAGTAACGGGTCAGCTGCAGCGCACCGCCTTGCCATTCCAGCCGCGATGCCGGCAGCAGCCGCGCCACCTCCTTGAAGATGGTGTTCGGTGACGGGATGACGTGGAAATAGAGGTAGTTGAAGACGGCCTGGGCACTCACCGAACGCTGGCGCACCGGCACACCGTTGGCCCGGTCCGACAGGGCGAGAGCCCCGCCTTCCTGCGCATAGCACCAGGGCTCGGTATCGAAGCGGTCATTGAACAGGGTGACCGCATTGCGGCGCGTGTCGACGAAGGCGATGGCAAAACGCCCGCTGATCTCGCCGATGAAGGCAGCCCCGCGCCGGGCGAACAAGTCCAGCCAGAACTCCACCGGACGGGTGTCGCCCCCCTCCGCGCTGCGCGGACTGCCACGCACGATGCAGACGAGGCCATCCCGCTCCGCCACAACCGCCGGACGCCGGACCTGCAGCCGCCCGCCGCCCCATTCTCCCACCCACAACCCGGCGTCCTGGCGGATCGCCAACGCGGCTGCGGACCCGGCAGACGCCTCGAGACGCACCTCGATCAGGGACTTGCTATCCAGTTCCAACTCCAATTCGCCGCCTCCCAATGAATTCACGCGAACCATATTGTCATCAAAAGCCGTTACACGGGTATCAACTTTGCCACTGCCAGCATCAACCACTTGCTGCCGGCCTCGGCAAACTTCACCTGCACGCGGGCGTCATTGCCACTCCCTTCGGCAGCCACGATGACACCATCGCCGAAGCGCGCATGACGCACGCTCTGGCCGATAGCGAGTCCGCCCAGATCGCGGGACTTCTGCGGCGGCGGCGGCATGCTCGGAGCGGCAGGCTTAGCAGCGCCAGGGTTGTAGTAACGGGTGGACGGCTCGGACACAAAGCTGCGCCGCGGATTCGGCGGCGTCAGCCACTTCAGCAAGCCCTCAGGGATCTCCTCGAGGAAGCGTGAACGCAGGTTGTAACGGACCTGACCATGCAGCATGCGGCTCTGGGTGAAGCTCACGTACAGGCGCTGGCGGGCCCGCGTCACCGCCACGTACATCAGGCGCCGCTCCTCCTCCAGCCCGTCCAGTTCAAGGGCGCTGTTCTCGTGGGGAAACAAACCTTCCTCCAGGCCGGACAGGAAGACCACGTCGAACTCCAGCCCCTTCGCCGCATGGACGGTCATCAGCTGCACCGCCTCGGTACCCACGTCGGCCTGGTGGTCGCCGGCCTCCAGCGAGGCATGGGCGAGGAACTCGGCCAGCGTCGAGCCGTGTTCTCCCGGCACCTCGCCGGTGCCCAGTTCGGCGCTGAAATTGGCTGCCGCGTTGATCAGTTCGTCCAGGTTCTCCAGGCGCTCCTGGCCTTCCTTCTCGGCCTTGTAATGGGCACGCAGGCCAGACAGCTCGATCACGTGATCGACCATCTCGTGCAGGCGCAGGCTGGCCGTCTCCTGGCGCAGACGCTCGATCAGCGCCACGAACTGAGCCAGCGCAGCCCCCGGCTTGCCGCTGAGGTGCGGCACCGTCTGGTACAGCGGGGTGTTCCAGGTACGCGCCGCATCGCCGAGCACCTCCAGCGAGCGGGCGCCGATACCGCGGGTCGGGAAATTGACGACCCGGGTGAAGGCGGTGTCGTCATCCGGATTGGCGATCAAACGCAGATAGGCCAAGGCATGCTTCACCTCCTGGCGCTCGAAGAAGCGCAGCCCGCCATACACGCGGTAAGGAATCCCACTGGAGAACAACTGGTGCTCCAGCACCCGCGACTGGGCATTGGAGCGGTACAGCAGCGCAATGTCGGCACGGCTCATGCCATCCCGCACCAGGGACTGGATCTCCTCGACGACCCAGCGTGCCTCGTCGGTATCGGTAAACGCCTCGTAGACGCGGATCGGCTCGCCGGCGCCGCGGTCGGTCCATAGCTGCTTGCCGAGGCGCTTGCTGTTGTTGGCGATCAGCGCGTTGGCCGCATCGAGGATATTTCCGTGGGAACGGTAGTTCTGTTCCAGGCGGATCACGCTGCCGACCTTGAAGTCCTTTTCGAAGTCGCGCATGTTGCCGACCTCCGCACCGCGGAAGCGGTAGATCGACTGGTCGTCGTCGCCCACGCAGAACAGGCTGGCGCCCCCCTCCCGGCCACCGTCGGCGAGCAGGCTCAACCAGCGGTACTGCAGCACGTTGGTGTCCTGGAACTCATCCACCAGGATGTGCCGGAAACGCCCCTGATAGTGGCGGCGGATCGGCTCGTTGCGTTCCAGTAATTCGTAGCTGCGCAGCAACAACTCGGGGAAATCCACAACTCCCTCGCGCTGGCACTGTGCTTCATACTCCATGTAAAGCTCGACCCGGCGTCGGGTGTAGTCGTCCCAGGCCTCCACCGCCGCGGGGCGGACACCCGCCTCCTTCTGGCCGTTGATGAAGTGCTGCAGCTCCTTGGGCGGAAACTTCTCGTCGTCCACGTTGAGGGCCTTGAGCAGGCGCTTGATTGCCGCCAGCTGGTCGCCGGAATCGAGGATCTGGAACAACTGCGGCAGGCCTGCATCGCGGTAATGGGCGCGCAGGAAGCGGTTGCACAAGCCGTGGAAGGTGCCGATCCACATCCCGCGGGTATTGACCGGGAACATTGCCGACAGGCGGGTCAGCATCTCCTTGGCGGCCTTGTTGGTGAAGGTCACGGCCAGGATGCCCTGGGGACTGCAGTAGCCGTTCTGCAGCAGCCAGGCGATGCGCGTGATGAGCACCCGCGTCTTGCCCGAGCCGGCGCCGGCGAGGATCAGCGCATGCTGGGGCTCGAGGGTGACAGCGGCGAGTTGTTCTGGATTGAGATTGTCGAGCAGCTGGGACATGGAGCAGTACGAAATGCGGCGAAGGCCGCCATTCTACCGCCCGCCCGGAACTCAACCGAGGCCCGGGGAATTTCGTGACGGAATCCCTGCTTGCAAATGAAAAAAACCGTCACATCTTGCAGTCGAAGCCACAAGCACCTAAACTTGAGTTGTGCAATGCAGCAAACAGATCGTACTGAGGGCTAACAAAGCTACGCACAACAAGGGAAATGCGCTAACAAACATCGTATTGCAGCGCATCACAAAGTCGCCACCGAGCGGCTGTTAGAAGTAGCCCCACGCTGTTTGATGCTCCCCATACCGGAGTAACAGCAAATGAAGACACCTAAAACCTTACCTTGGCACGCCCGCAAGGCCGGCGTGTCCGTCGAAAGAGCAGAAGTATTGTGGCGCAAGGCGCTGCGCGAAGCCACCGCCGATACCGGCTGGGTCGGCACATCCGAATTCTGGGGCGCCGCCGAGGGCCGCTTCCTCGAACTGCTGAAGGAAGAGCAGAACACCCTCTGCACCCCGCACATGGAAACCTTCATGCGCACCCAGCACCGCATGGGCCTGTTGCCCCTGCTGGCTGCCGAACAAATGTTTACTGCAATGTCCGCCAACTGGCAGAGATTTTGCGACGAGATGCGCAAAGCAGCCTGAGCGCTGCCAAACGGCCCCGAAGAGGCCGTGCCAACCGGGTTTTTCTCCCTCCTCTCCCTCGTGGAGATTGACGGCGTCTGTCGCAAGGCAGACGCCGCTTTTTTTCGTGGTTTCCCGGGACTGACGGGCAAATGAATTCGCCCGCACAAGCCCCCCAGCCACGAACACCCCCGTGGGGGCGAATTCATTCGCCCATGAACCGCCCCCCCCCGTTCTCCCCCGCCGGGCGTGGCCGGTCGAAAGCCTGCTGCGGGCTGCTGCTATAATCCGACGCTTTGCATCTGCCCACCGGAGTTTAATGTGCTGATTTCCAACGCCTTTGCCCAGGCCGCCCCGGCCGCTGGACAAGACCCGCTGTCCAGCATCACCGGCGTCCTGCCGCTGATTTTCATGTTTGCGGTACTGTGGTTCCTGATGATCCGCCCGCAAATGAAGCGTGCCAAGGAACATAAGGCCCTGCTCGAAGGTCTGCAGAAGAACGACGAAGTCCTGACCCAGGGCGGCATCGTCGGCAAGGTCGTCGCGCTCAGCGACGCTTACGTCACCGTCGAGGTGGCTGCCAACACCCAGATCGTCGTGCAAAAGGGCGCCATCAGCGCCGTGCTGCCGAAGGGCACCCTGAAGTCGATCTGATCCGGCTGGCGGCCGGTGCCCTGCCCCGGCCGCCCGGACGCTTCGTTGCGCCTGTCACCCACCCTTTCCGCCTGACCATGAACCGCTACCCCCTCTGGAAAAACCTCCTCATCGGCATCGTCCTGCTGTGGGGTCTGATCTACACCCTGCCGAATTTCTACGGCGAGGTTCCCGCCGTACAGGTATCCAGCGGCAAGGCCACCCTCAAGCTGGACACCAGCGCCACCCTCAAGCGGGTGGAAGAAAGCCTCGCAGCGTCCGGACTTCAGCACGACGGCCTGTTTGCCGACCTCAACAGCGTGCGTATCCGCTTCCACGACACCGACACCCAGCTGAAAGCCAAGGACGTCGTCGAGAAAGCCTTCAACCCGGATGCCAGCGACCCGTCCTACGTGGTCGCCCTCAACCTCCTGTCGGCCAGCCCGCAGTGGCTCACCAGCATCCATGCGCTGCCCATGTACCTGGGCCTCGACCTGCGTGGCGGTGTGCACTTCCTGCTGCAGGTAGACATGAAGGGGGCTGTCACCAAGCGCCTCGACGCCACCACCGGTGACCTGCGCACCCTGCTGCGCGACAAGAACGTCCGCCACATCGGCATCAGCCGCGAAGGCCAGACCGTCGTCGTGCGTTTCCGCGACACCGAAAACCAGGCCCGCGCCAAGGCCGTGATCACCGCCAACACCAACGACCTGCAACTGGTCGAAGGCCAGGACGGCGCCGACTTCAAGCTGACCGCCAGCCTCACCCCGCTGGCCCAGAAAACCATCCAGGAATTCGCGATCAAGCAAAACATCAGCACCCTGCACAACCGGATCAACGAACTCGGCGTGGCCGAGCCGGTGATCCAGCAGCAAGGCCTCGACCGCATCGTGGTCCAGCTGCCCGGCGTGCAGGACGTGGCCAAGGCCAAGGACATCCTCGGCCGCACCGCCACCCTCGAGATCCGCATGGTGGACGACACCCCGGGCGCCCTCGAAGCCGCCATGACCGGCAGCGTGCCGCCCGGCACCGAGCTCTACAACGAGCGCGGCGGCCGTCCGCTGCTGGTCAAGAAGCAGGTCGTACTGACCGGCGAACGCCTCACCGACGCCCAGCCCGGCTTCGACGGCCAGACCCATGAGCCCGCCGTGCACCTCACGCTGGACGCCGCCGGCGCACGCATCTTCAAGGACGTGACCCGCGAGAACGTCAACAAGCGCATGGCCATCCTGCTCATTGAAAAGGGCAAGGGCGAAGTCGTCACCGCCCCGGTCATCCGTGGCGAAATCGGCGGCGGCCGCGTGCAGATCTCTGGCCGCATGAGTTCCGAAGAAGCCACCGACACCGCGCTGCTGCTGCGCGCCGGCTCCCTGGCCGCCCCGATGGAGATCATCGAGGAACGCACCATTGGCCCGAGCCTCGGCGCCGACAACATCAGCAAGGGCTTCCACTCCACCCTGTGGGGCTTCATCGCCATCGCCGTCTTCATGTGCCTCTACTACATGCTGTTCGGTTTCGTGTCGGTGATCGCACTGGCCTCCAACCTGCTGCTGCTGGTGGCCCTGCTGTCCCTGCTGCAAGCCACGCTGACCCTGCCCGGCATTGCCGCCATCGCCCTCACGCTGGGTATGGCGATCGACGCCAACGTGCTGATCAACGAGCGCATCCGCGAGGAACTGCGCAACGGCTCCAGCCCGCAGGCGGCCATCCACGCCGGCTACGACCGCGCCTTCGACACCATTCTCGACTCCAACGTCACCACCCTGATCGCCGGCATCGCCCTGCTCGTCTTCGGCTCCGGCCCGGTGCGCGGCTTCGCGGTGGTGCACTGCCTGGGCATCCTGACCTCCATGTTCAGCGCCATCCTGGTCTCCCGTGGCCTGGTGAACCTGATCTACGGCAAGAAGCGCAAGCTCGAGAAACTGGCCATCGGCCAAGTCTGGAAGCCGGGCGTCTGATCGGTATCTGGCGACCGTGGGGGCAAAACGCGCCCCTGTAGCTATGGTCCCTGTAGGGGCGAATTCATTCGCCCTAACAGCGTATCAACGTGAGGCGGGCGAATAAATTCGCCCCCACGCAATTTGAGGCGGGCGGATTCAGTCGCCCCTACTCGAGGCACAAAAAATGGAATTCTTCCGGATCCACAAAGACATCCCCTTCATGAAGCACGCGCTGGTGTTCAACGTGATTTCGTTGGTCACCTTCCTGCTGGCGGTGTTCTTCCTGGCCACCAAGGGCCTGCATTTCAGCGTCGAATTCACCGGCGGCACGCTGATGGAAGTCAGCTACAGCGAACCGCCGGCCCTCGAAAAGCTGCGTGACGCCCTCGCCAAGGAAGGCTACCAGGACGCCCAGGTGCAAAACTTCGGCAGCGCCCGCGACGTACTGATCCGCCTGCCCAACCGGGACGGCGTGGAAACCGGCAAGGTCAGCGAGAAGGTCATCGCCAGCCTCGGCGCCATCGAAGGGCCCAAGCCTGAACTGCGCCGCGTCGAGTTCGTCGGCCCGCAGGTCGGCAAGGAACTCGCCTCCGACGGCGCCATGGCGCTGCTGCTGGTGATCGGCGGCATCGTGGTGTACCTGGCGATGCGCTTCGAATGGCGCTTCGCCGTGTCCGCGATCATCGCCAACCTGCACGACGTGATCATCATCCTGGGCTTCTTCGCGCTGTTCCAGTGGGAATTCTCGCTGCCGGTGCTGGCCGCCACCCTCGCGGTGCTCGGCTACTCGGTGAACGAATCGGTGGTGGTCTTCGACCGGGTGCGCGAAACCTTCAAGAAGAAGCGCGGCCTCACCACCCCGCAGGTGCTCGACCACGCCATCACCAGCACCATCAGCCGGACCATCATCACCCACGGCTCCACGCAGATCATGGTGCTGTCGATGCTGGTCTTCGGCGGCGAGACCCTGTTCTACTTCTCCCTCGCGCTGACCATCGGCATCTGCTTCGGCATCTACTCCTCGGTGCTGGTCGCCAGCCCGCTGGTCATGTGGCTCGGCGTATCCCGCGAGCAGTTCATGCAGCCCAAGAAGGAAAAGCAGGAAGCCGTCGTCTGACCCCCGTGGATCCAGCCGTCACCCTGTGGGTGCTGGATCTCGACAGCCCCACCCAAGACTGCGCCCGTGCCTGGTCCCTGCTCGATGCGGGGGAACAGGCACGGGCGCAGCGTTTTATGCGAGAGACCGACCGTCGGCGCTTCATCCTGCGCCGCGCCGCCCTGCGCGAAATCCTGGCGCAGCACACCGGGCTTCCGCCAAACGCCCTGCCCTTCACCCACAATCCCTTCGAGCGTCCTTTCCTGGCCGGCGTCGAGCTGGATTTCAACACCTCCCACAGCGACGGCCTGGCCGTCATCGCCATCACCCGCAGCGGGCGGGTTGGCATTGATGTGGAACGCCGGCTCCACGACGCCATCGACCCGGCAATCCTCCAGCCCCACCTCTCCCCGGCGGCCTACGCCGCTTTTCTGCAAGATCCACCCGCCCGGCGAGAGCACAGCTTCTACGCCTGGTGGACGCGCGTCGAAGCTTTCGCCAAAGCCCGTGGCACCGGCATCGTGATGCAAGCCCCGCCCCCGCTCGACGGCCACCCCGACGACACCCGGTCTCGTGTGCTCCCAGACGACCACGGCCACCCACAAACCTGGCACCCCACGCCCCTCACCCTCTCCCCCCGCCACGCCGCCACCCTGGTCGTCTCCGACACGCCTCGCCCGGTCAGCATCAAGCAATGGGGATAACAACCAAGCCCTAACGGCCCCCGTGGCCGCCCCTGCGGGGATTGTCCGGGTCCCTGTTGGGGCGAATTTACTCACCCGCGGAGGCTGCTCCACCGGCAGAGGGCGAATGAATTCGCCCCACGGGAGGCCCTACAGCCAGACGGCATCCCAGTGAGGATAGTCGCTGACGCGAGGAACGAGCTGGGCCCGGAGGGGATTGGCGACGATGTAGCGGGCGATGCTGGCGAGGTCTTCCTCGCGGCGGATCGCGCGGTCGTGAAAGGCTTTCTGCCACACCGCGCCCTGGCGGCCGAGGCGGCGGTTGACGGCGAGGGCGCTGCGGGCCTTGAAGGCCTTGACCACCTCGCCGAGCGGCCGCAGTTCCTGCAGCTGAAACAACCAGTGCAGATGGTCGGGCATCAGCACCCAGGCCATCGAATCCACCCAGCCCTCGTCGTGCATGCGTCGCATCTCTGCGACCACCACCCGTGCCAGGCCAAAGTCATGGAAACACGGACAACGCCCGTCCGTCACAGTGGTGATCGCATAAACCTGGCCCGGCAAGGAAACCCGGCCACGGCGCAGAGCATCGTGGGTCATGGGGGATTACCCAGTGGAGAGGCGTTTGTGTTTGTGGACCGCAGGTTTCCGTAGGGGCGAATTTATTCGCCCGCAGTCGGTGGCATACGCGCCATGGGCGAATGAATTCGCCCCTACGAGCCATTCACCACCTTTACCCGGCCGGCGGTTTCGTGGGTGAGGCGTTGGGCGAGGGCTTGGCGGGCGGGGGATTCGCCGTGGATGAGGCGGACTTCGGCGGGGAGGACCGGCATGCGGGTGATGAAGCGGATCAGGTCGTTTTGGTCGGCGTGGGCGGAGTAGCCGGACAGGGAATGGATGCCGGCGCGAATGTCGATGCGTTCGTCGTCGATGTCCACGTAGCCGCCGCCCGGGCCGTAGGTCTGGATCGCGTGGCCGGGGGTGCCGCGGGCCTGGTAGCCGACGAAGAGCACGTCGTGGCGCGGGTCGTGGAGCATGGCCTTGAGGTAGTTCATCACCCGCCCACCGGCGCACATACCGCTGGCGGCGATCACCACCGCCGGCTCGCCGCTGCGGGCCAGGCGGCGCACCGTCGCCTCGTGCTCGGCGTGGTCCTCGATACCCTGCAGCTGCTCGAAAGCCAGCGGCTTGCGGCCGGCCTTCACGCGGGCCAGGCCCTCTTCGTCCCAGAAGGGCTGCAGCTCGCCATATAGGCGGGTGAAACGCCCCGCCAGCGGCGAATCCAGGTAGAACGGCAGCGACGCCCAACTCTCGGCATGGGGCCCCGGATCACGCCGCTGCTGGTAAAGGATGTCCTCGAACTCGTAGAGCAGCTCCTGGGTGCGGCCGATGCTGAAGGCCGGCACGATCACCGTGCCGCCGTTGCCGAGCGCCTTTTCCACCACCGCCTGCAGCTGGCGCCGGCGGCTATGGCGGTTCTCGTGGATCTTGTCGCCGTAGGTGCTCTCCAGCACCACCACGTCCGCCGCCTCGGGCGAGCGCGGCGCCGGCAGCAGCGGCGTGAAGGGGGCCCCCAGATCGCCGGAGAACACCACCCGTAGCTGCTCCCCGCCGGCCCGCGTGACGTCCACCTCCACATAGGCCGAGCCCAGGATGTGCCCAGCCCGCTGCAGGCGGATCCGGCAGCCCGCCCCCTTACCGCCGTTACCGTCGAAAACCCGATACCAGGTATTCCACTTGAGCGGCCGGATGCGCGCTTCGACCATCTCCAGGTAACGCTCCACCAGCCGCGCATCGCGGCTCACCCCGAAGGCGAAGGCATCCGCCAGCACCACCGGCAACAGCTTGGCCGACGGCTCGCTGCACAGGATCAGCCCCTTGAAGCCCGCCGCCAGCAACCACGGAATCCGCCCCACGTGGTCGATATGCACATGGGTCACCACCAGCGCCCGCACCGCATCGAGCGCAAAGCCGATCTCCATGCGGTCCTGCGCCGACACCCCGTCCGGCGCCGTCTCCGCGCCCTGGAACAAGCCGCAGTCGATCAGCAGGCTGTTGATGTCATCGATGAAGAACTGGTGACACGACCCCGTCACCCCGTCCACCGCCCCGTGATGGATGATGTTTGCATTCATGGTGCGGAGTGTAGCCGGGGGGCGGAAAATTCCATATAGGTATTTTGATTGAGCGGTGGTCTCCCCCTACTGTGGGGGCGAATTCATTCGCCCAAACGCGCGGCCCATTCCTGTGGGGGGGGGGGGGGGGGGGGGCCGCCGGCCCTCGGCCCGGCCCGGGGGCCGGCAGGGGAGCCCCCCACGGCCCGGCCGGGGGGGCGGGGGC
>NZ_JAYSDK010000048.1:0-35674 GCF_041914405.1 Zoogloea sp. | reverse complement strand
ACCAGTTCAACGAGCGCGAGCACGACAAGGCCCTCGACCCGCGCTGGGCCGGCACGCTGGCCCGCCTGTACACCCCGGCCCGCTACCTGTTCCACACCCTGCAGATGGCGTCGGCCTACGTCGGCCAGGTGTCGCCGGCGAGTACGCTGACCAACTGCAATTACTTCCAGATGGCCGACAGCCTGCGCTGGCTGAGCCACACCGCCTACCGCACCAAGGAGCTGTCCCAGACCTTTACCGACAAGGGGTTTGGCGAGGACGAGCGGCGCTACTGGGAAGAGGATTCCGCCTGGCAGGGCTTCCGCGAGCTGATGGAAAAGGCGCTGACCGTGTGGGATTGGGGTGAGGCCGTCGTGGTGCTGAACCTGGTGGTCAAGCCGGCGGTCGAGGAGACCGTGCTGCGCCGCCTCGGTGAATCCGCCCGCCACAACGGCGACACGTTGCTGGGCCTGATCACCGATGCGCAGCTGATGGACGTGGCCCGCCACCGCCGCTGGGCGACGGCCTTCGCCACCATGGCCCAGGAAACGACGGGCAACAAGGCGTTGATGCAGGGCTGGATCGCCAAGTGGGAGCCGCTGGCCGACCGCGCCATCGATGCCTACTGCGCCGCGCTGCCCGACGTGCCGGGCGCCGCCGAGTCCGCCAAGGCCGCCACCCGCGACTTTCGCCGCGGCCTGGGCCTCTGACCGGGCCTAAACGCCATGAACGCGCCATTGATCCTGAATGAGCGGGACGGCAGCCGCTTCGAGCAGGCGCCGGGGGACACCATCCTCCGCGCCGCGCTGCGGGGCGGCGTCGGCCTCTCCTACGAATGCAACTCCGGCGGTTGCGGCGGCTGCAAGTTCGAGCTGCTGAGCGGCGAAGTCGAGAGCCTGTGGCCCGACGCGCCGGGCCTCGGCGAGCGCGACCGCCGCCGCGGGCGGCATCTGGCCTGCCAGTGCCGGGCCGTCGGCGATGTGACCATCAAGGCTCCGACCGGCAAGGAGTACGTGCCGGCCATCGCGCCGAAGCGGCGTCGGGCGGTGCTGACCGGCGTCACCGACATCACCCACGACATTCGGGAGTTCCGCTTCCACTCCGACGGCCCGGCCGACTTCCTGCCGGGGCAGTTTGCAATGCTCGACCTGCCGGGAGTTGGATCGTCCCGCGCCTATTCCCTGGCCAATACGCCCAACAAGACCGGCGAGTGGCATTTCCAGATCCGCCGGGTGGGGCAGGGCAAGGGCACTTACGCGCTGTTCAACCTGCTGCGTCCGGGCATGGAGATCGGGCTGGACGGCCCCTACGGCGTGGCCTACCTGCGTACCGAGTCGCCCCGCGACCTGGTCTGCGTGGCGGGCGGTTCCGGTCTCGCGCCGATGATCTCCATCGCCCGCGGGGCGGTGGAGGCCGGCCTGCTCGGCCCGCGCAAACTCTATTTCTTTTACGGCGCACGGGAGCCCCGTGACGTGTGTGGCGAGTCGATGCTCGCCGCGCTCGAGGGCTTCGGTGAGCACATCGTCTACTGTCCGGTGGTCTCCTCCCCGGGCGTAGAGGGCTGGGCGGGTGCCACGGGCTTCGTGCACACCCGCCTTCCCCAGGCCCTGCCGGCCGCCCTCTCCAACTATGAGTTCTACTTTGCCGGCCCACCGCCAATGACCCAGGCCCTGCAGGAAATGCTGATGGTCGATCACCGGGTGCCCTTCGAGCAGATCCATTTCGATCGATTCTTTTGAGGTTCCGGCTGGAACCGATGCGGAGACAACAATGAGAAGACGGTATTGGAAGGGGCAGGGCGTGCAGCGTCGCGGTGTGGCCGTCAGCGCGCTGGCGCTGGCCCTGGCTGGGGCCACCGGCAGCGCCAGCGCCACCGATGTATTCCGCCTGGAGGGCTTCGGGGCGGTTTCCCGCAGCATGGGGGGCGCGGCGACGGCGTTCGACACCGGCCCGGCAGGCATGATGACCAACCCGGCGACCCTGTCGCTGATGCAGACCGACAACGCCTTCCTGCTCGGCGTCGATCTGGTGACCACCGACATCGACGTGCGCAACCAGAGCAGCGGCGAGAGCGTGAGCTCCAGCAACCACAGCGCCAACCGTGGCCCCTACTACGCGCCGCAGGTGGCCTACAGCCGCCGCGTGGGCGAGTGGACCTTCGGCGTCGGCGCCTTTGCGCAGGGCGGGCTGGGCACCGAGTTCGGCCGCAGCAGCTTCCTGTCCAAGGCCACCGGCGGGCTGGATACCGGGCTGGAAAATTCGAGCCGCCTGCTGGTGCTGAACATTCCGCTCGCGGCCAGCTTCCGCGTGTCGGAAGCGCTGACGGTCGGCGCCGGCATTGACGCCACGTGGCAGGGCATGAACCTCAATCTGCTGCTGGGGGCCGACCAGGTGGGCAGCCTGATTGGTGGCGGACGGGTGTCCGGTTCGCTGCTGCCGGTGCTGGGCGGCCTGCCGGACCTGCGCGGCGCGCACTTCAGCCTGACCCGCAATTCGCCGGTGGCGAGCGGCGTCGGTGCGTGGGGCTACACGCCGCGGGTCGGCATGACCTACGCGTTCTCCGAGGCGACCCGCGTCGGCGCCGCCTACACCGGCCGCAGCCATGTGTCGGACATGGAAGGCCGGGCGACGCTGACGGCTGTGGATGGGCTGGCGGGTCAGGTGCCGCTGCAGGGCCGCATCAGCATCCGCGACTTCCAGATGCCGGCGGTGCTGAACCTCGGCGTGAGCCAGCGGGTGAATGAGCGTCTCACGCTGGCGGCGGACCTGTCGCGGGTGTATTGGTCCAGCGTGATGAAGGACATCAAGGTGGGCTTCAGCGCCGATGGCGGGGGCGACCTCAACATCCTGCTGCCGCAGAACTACAAGGACCAGACCATCCTGGCCCTGGGGGGGGCGTGGCAGGTGGATTCCCGCTGGACAGTGCGCGGCGGCTTCCGCTTTGCGCAGCAGGCGCTGCCCAGTTCGACGCTGTTCGCGGTGATCCCGGCGATTCCGCGCAAGCATTTGTCGGCGGGCTTCGGCTACGCGGTGTCGGCGAATTCCAGCGTGGATTTTGCGTGGTCCCACGCCTTTCAGGAGAGCATGGATAACGCCAGCCTGCCGAACACTTCGGCGCCAATCCGGGTGAGCCACGCCCAGGACAACGCAACGCTGGCCTATACCTATCGCTTCTGAACGCGCATCCTTGGCAGAAAAAAGGGCGGCCGCGGGGACAGATCTTGTCCCCGCGGCCTGTCCGCATTGGGAGAAGACGGGGATGAATCCCGACGACAAGATTTGCAGGGTGGCCCGGCAGACCTCGGTGCGCGGGGTCGTCATCGATGCCGGCGATGCGCGGGATGTGCGCCGGCAGAAGATGGCGCGGATCATCCTCGATGCGATGTACCAGTTCCTCGGTCTGCTGGACCTGGACGGCAATGTGCTGGAGATCAACCAGACGGCGCTGGACGGGGCCGGCCTCGCGCTGGAGGACGTGATCGGCAAGCCCTTCTGGCAGGCGCGCTGGTGGGAAGTGTCGGAAGAGGTGCGCCAGCGGGTCCGCGAGATGATCCAGGAGGCCCGCACGGGCCGCTTCGTGCGCTGCGACTTCGAGGTGTTTGGCGACCAGCACGGCAGCCGCACCATCGTCATCGACTTCTCGCTGACGCCCATCCTCGACGACGCCGGGCAGGTGGCCTTCCTGCTGCCGGAAGGGCGCAACATCACCGAGAAGATCGCCAGCAGCGCCGAGCTGTCGCGCAAGAACGGGGAGCTGCAGGCGGCGCTGGAACGCCTGAAGGAGCTGGACGGCTACAAGACCCGTTTCTTCGCCAACGTGAGCCATGAGCTGCGCACGCCGCTGGCCCTGATCCTCGGCCCGGTGGAGCAGCTCATCCACGAAGGCGCCGCCCTCGGCGAGCGGGAGCGCTTCCGGCTGGCGGCGATCCAGCGCAATGCGCGCTCCCTGCTGCAGCAGGTGAACAACCTGCTCGACCTGGCCCGCATCGACGCCGACCGGATGCCGATGGCCTACGTGCAGGCCAATCTGGTGGCCCTGGTGCGTGAGATTGCCGCTGGCTTCGACGCGGCGGCGGAGGACCGCCACATCACCCTCAGCCTGCGCGGAGAGGACGAGCTTTACGCCGACGTGGACCGGGCCAAGTTCGCCCGTGTGGTGGAGAACCTGCTGTCCAATGCCTTCAAGTTCACGCCGTCGGGCGGGCGCATCGCCTGCGGCTTCGAGCACCTGCCCGGCGGCCGTGTGCTGCTCAGCGTGCAGGACACCGGCCCCGGCGTGCCGGACGCCATGAAGCAGCACATCTTCGACCGCTTCACCCAGGGCCGCGAGGGACTTGGCGCGGGCGGCAGCGGGCTGGGGCTCAACATCGTCAAAGAGTTCGTCGAGCTGCACCGGGGGACGGTGGTGGTGGTCGATGCGCCGGGCGGCGGTGCGAACTTTCAGGTGGAGATCCCGGCCCGCGCGCCGGATGGCGCCTTTGTGCGGACGGCGGCGGGGCGCGAGGCGCCGCTGGTGCCGGAGCCTGCGTTGCCGCTGGCGGCGGACTTGAGCCTGCCCGGCGCGGAGGTTTTCCATCCGGGCGTTTTCCAGCCTGGCAAGCCGAAGGTGCTGGTGGCCGAGGACAACCCGGATTTGCGCCTCTTCCTGCACGACGTGCTGTCCGACGAGTACAACGTGATCCTGTGTGAAGACGGCGAGGCGGCCTTTGAGGCGGCGCTGGCCGATCCGCCGGACCTGATCGTCACCGACCTGATGATGCCGCGCTGGGACGGCGAACGCTTCGTGCGGGCGCTGGCCGAGCTGCCGGACTACCCGAACGTGCCGGTGCTGGTGCTGTCGGCGCGGGCCGACGATGCACTGCGCTCCAACCTCCTCGAACACCTGGTGCAGGACTACCTGATCAAGCCTTTCTCGGCCCAGGAGCTGTGCGCCCGCGCCCGCAACCTGGTGACGGTGAAGCGCACAGTGGACATCCTGCAGCGGGAGCTCAACTCCCAGGCTTCGGACATTCTCGAGCTCACGTCGGGGCTGGTGGAGAGCCGCAAGACCCTGCAACGCAGCTTCACCGCACTGCAGGTGTCCGACCGGCGCTGGCTCGGCCTCTACGAGAACACCGCGGTGGGCATCGCGCTGGCCGACCGGGAGGGGCGCATCCTGTCGGCCAACCCGGCGCTGCAGCGCATGCTGGGCTATGGTGCCGACGAGATCGTCGGCGTGTCGCTGATCGAGATCACCGAGCCGTCCGAGCGGGCGTCGGCTCAGCGCAACGTGTATGGCCTGTTCGATGGCGAGCTGCCCGGCTACAAGACCCAGAAGCGCTACGAGAAGAAGGATGGCGGCTACCTGTGGGCCAATGTGTGCGCGTCGCGCATCCCGGCCATGGCCCAGGACGGGCCGATGCTGGCGGTGATCGTCGAGGACATCACGCTGCGCATGGAAGCGGAGCGTTCGCTGGCGGCGACCCGCGGCGAGCTGACCCGCGTGGCACGCTTCACCGCGATGGGCGAGCTGGTGGCCTCCATCGCCCACGAGATCAATCAGCCGCTGTCGGCGGTGATCACCAACAGCCAGGCGGCGCTGCGCTGGCTGGCCCGGCCGGCGCCGGACCTCGGCGAAGTGGAGGCCGCGCTGCAGCGGGTCAATCGGGACGCCAGCCTGGCCGGCTCGGTGATCTCGCGCATCCGCGGCTTCCTGCGCGCCGGAGCGATCCGCCGCGAGCCGGTGGATGTGGCGCGCATGCTGGACGAGCTCCTGCAGATGCTGCACGCCATGCTCGCCGACGCCGGCGTGCAGGTGCGCGTCGACCTGCCGGTGCCCACGCCGTGCCTGATCGCCGACGCGGTGCAATTGCAGCAGGTGATCCTCAACCTGATCGTCAATGCGGTGGATGCCATGCGTGACTTGCCCGGCCGCGAGCGCCTGCTGCAGATTCGCGTCGAACCGGCGTCGGCCGGCGGGCTGCAATTCTCGGTGCAGGACAGCGGGCCAGGCGTGCCCGAAGGCGTGGAGGCCAAGCTCTTCGACGCCTTCTACACCACCAAGCAGGACGGCCTCGGCATGGGCTTGGCGATCAGTCGCGGCATCGTCGAGAACCACGGCGGCCGCCTGTGGCTGGAGCGCGGCACCGGGCCGGGTGCCTGCTTCCGTTTCACGATCCCCGACAATTGAAAACACACGGAGACAGCATGGTGGACAGCCCCGAACGGGTATATGTGGTCGACGACGACCTGTCGGTGCGGGAGGCGCTGAGCAGCCTGATCCGCTCGGTCGGCTTGCCCGTCGAGACCTTTTCCTCGGCGGAGGATTTTCTGGCGGCGCAGCGTCCGCCCGGCGTGGCCTGCCTGATCCTCGACATCCGCATGCCCGGCCTCAACGGGCTGGAACTGCAGACGCGGCTTGCGCAGGACGGATTGTCGATCCCGATCATCTTCATCACCGGCCACGGCGACATCCCGATGGCGGTGCTGGCGATGAAGAAGGGGGCCGTCGAATTCCTCTCCAAGCCCTTCCGCGACGACGACCTGCTCGACGCCATCCACGCCGCGCTAGAACGCGCGCGCGCCACCTACAAGGACGAAAGCGAAGTCGGCGAAATCCGCCGCCGCTACGATTCCCTGACCGCCCGCGAGCGCGAAGTGATCGCCTTCATGGTCAAGGGCGCCCTCAACAAGCAAGCCGCCGCCGAACTCGGGGTGTCCGAGATGACCGTCAAGGTGCACCGCCACAACATCATGCAGAAGATGGGCGTCACCCGGCTGCCGGATCTGGTGCGGATGGTCGAGCGGCTGATGTGATCGGGGCCGAGAGCCCGGAGCATGCCTTGCTTCTGTCCTCGGGGCGCAAAAGACCCATCTACAGCCAGCGCATCAGCGTTTCATAGAAGCGCTGGGGGACAACCGGCTTCGACAGGAAGTCGTTCATCCCGGCTTCCAGGCAGTTGGTCCTGTCTTCACTGAATGCATTGGCGGTCATCGCCAGAATGGGCACCTGTTGCAGGCCAGGTAGTCCTCTAATGCGTCGTGTCGCTTCCAGGCCATCCATCTGGGGCATCTGCATGTCCATTAGGATCAGGTCATAGGCGCCCGTTTGCGCTTTCTCCACGGCGACGAGGCCGTTTTCTGCGGTATCGACGGCGAGTCCGGTGGACGACAGCAGTTCTTTTGCCACCATCTGGTTTATCGGCTCATCCTCGACCAGCAGGATCCGCTTACCCGCATGCTTCTCGCTGAGCCGGGCTTCTGCCTCTTCGGCACTGGCTGACAACTCCTGGAGATCTGCCTTCCCGGTGCTTTTGTTGAGTCTGGCGGTGAACCAGAAGCAGCTGCCAACAGCGGGTGTGCTACTGAAACCGACACTGCCACCCATCAATTCGGCCAGGCGTTTGGTAATGGCCAGCCCGAGGCCCGTTCCACCGTATTCCCTCGTCGTGGAGCTATCGGCCTGTTCAAAAGCAGAAAAGAGTCGGGCCTGGGCCTCCGGCGCAATTCCTATCCCGGTATCCTGCACCTCGAAGCGGATCAGGACTGACCCTTCATCTTCTTCAAGGAGCCCCGCCCGGAGCGTAATGCTCCCGGTCTTCGTGAATTTGATGGCGTTGTTGGCGTAATTGAGCAGCGCCTGGGTCAGGCGTGTCGGGTCTCCCTGCAAATGGCGCGGCACGCCATCGGCTTCCATCCGCAGCTTGATTCCCTTGGCCTGGGCGCGAGGCGACAGGATGGAAGAAACATTGCTCAGCAGTGCTTCAACGACGACATCGGTCTTTTCCAGCGTCAGTTTTTTGGCCTCGATCTTCGAGAGGTCCAGAATGTCATTGATGACGTTGAGCAAATGGTCCGCCGAGGCGTTGATGGTATCGAGCCAGGCGGCCTGCCTGCCGGTTACCCCGTCGCGACGAAACAAGTGAACCATGCCGAGGATGGCATTCAACGGCGTCCTGATCTCATGGCTCATATTGGCCAGAAACTGGCTTTTGGCATGTGTTTCCGCCTTGGCCGCATCACGCTCCTCGCGGGTCCTCAGCGTCTGAATCCCGAAGGAAAGGTTTCGGCCCAATTCTTCGAGCAAATTGACTTCCTGGGGGCCGAACGCGTCGGAGGCCTTGGCGTAGAGCGTGAGGGCGCCGATGGTTCTGCCTTCACATATCAAGGGGAGGGCGATGCTCGCCTGGAAACCCCGCTTCAGGATGGCGTCCCGCCAGTGGGCCAGATTTGGGTTGGCCAGCATATTCTGATTGACGGCGGTTTTCCCGGTTCGAATGGCTGTTCCCGTTGGACCCTGGCCCAGCTTGCTGTCGTCGCTCCAGGAAATTGATACCGACTCCAGGTAACCCTGTTCAAAGCCTGACTTGGCGACTGGACGGACTGTTTTTCCTTCATCGTTTTCCGGCGCTCCAACCCAGGCCATCATGTAGGCACCGACATCCACCATCAATCGGCAAATGTCGTTCAACAGTTCTTGCTCATTGGTGGCACGTGCCAGCAGCAGGTTGCAGTCACTCAGCAGCCGCAGGGAACGGTTCAGCCGATGCTGCTCGATTTGTGCCTGTTGGCGCTCCGTGACATCACGCGTGACTTTGGAAAAGCCAACCAGCGCACCCGACGGGGCGTGCAGCGCCGTGATGATCACGTCGGCGTAGAACCGGCTGCCATCCTTGCGGACCCGCCAGCCCTCATCCTCCGCGAGGCCGCTGTGGCGTGCCCTTTGCAGCAGTGCAGCCGGCTTTCCCGCGGCGATGTCCTTGGGCAAATAAAAGATTTCGCTGGATTTCCCCAGGATCTCCGACTCTTCATAGCCTTTGAGGCGATGCGAACCGTCATTCCAGGATGCCACCCGACCCTCGGGGTCCAACAGGATGATCGAATAGTCCTTGACGCTGGAGATCATCATGCGCAGTTGCTCTTCGCGCTTGAAGAGCACTTCTTCCGCATGCTCCCGTTCTGCCTTTAAGGCCGCCAGGGAAAGCCCCGTAAGCTGGGTGGTGGCGATGTAACTCCAGAGGAGAATGAGGCCAAGCTGGGCGTCTGGCAAATTGAATGCGCCCACTCCCGACGAGGCACTCCACGCGGCAACCATCGCAAAGCCGAGCGACGCGACCGCCGCCGCAATGATCCCGAAATGCAGGGCGGCCCACGCAAACAAGGGCAGGGTCAGAAACGCAAGTGGCAAACGCAGGCCGACTTCGCCGTAGTTCATCACGAAGGCAAACCAGGCTGCACACGATGCGACGATGAACCAGAGCGCCAGCCCGCGCTTTTTCTGGCCCAATTGGGCCAGGTTGGCAAGGGTCAGCGGAAGCAGGATGGGGCCGGCGAGCAGCAATCCGACGGTGTCCCCCACCCACCAGGTCAGCCAGGCAATACCAAACCCATCCAGTGCGACCAGTTTCGCCAGGTACAGACTGATTGTGCCGCCCGTCGCGGAGGCAAGCATGCCAATTGCGCTGGCTACGATGAAGGCAACGACGTCTGTCTGGCGAGTGAAGGAAGGGTCGAATCGCACCCGCCGCAGCCAGTAGGCTGTGAGCAAGGGCCCCAGGGTATTTCCGATGGCGGTTCCCAGGGCCAGCGGAATCGATGAGCCAATGGCCAGATTGACGAAAAAGGCGCTGACGGCAATGCTGGGCCACGTGCCCATTCCCCACCGGATCAAAGCCGCAACGGCGATACCGGTAGGGAGCCAGATCAGGGTGATGTGAGAGCCGAAGTACGGAAGCTTGAGCCCCAGCCAGCCAGCCACGAAGTACGCCGTGGCAACGACCGCCAACCTGAGGAGTTGTCGGGGGCCTCCAACGCTGGGCATTTCGATTGGAGGGCTCGTGTTCATGCGACATGCTTTCGTTGTTGGCTGCTGCCGTGATGACTGCTGGGCTTGGGCAAACTGTCACAATGCGATCTTCCGCCGAAGCACAGTCAATGGCAACGTGCTGAGGACAGCCTCCACCAGTGTTCTGTAAACTATGCGCCCACATCGGATGCAGGAAATCATGCAATCGACAGCACTGGAAAAGCAGCTGCATTTTCTGCGGGAAATCGACCGGCTTAAATCCGTCGTACGGCAATCGCCGCTACTCGACAAAAGCCGCAAGGAAAACTCGGCCGAGCATTCCTGGCACCTGGCAATGTACGCCCTGCTGCTGAGTGAATACGCCAGCGGGCCCGTGAATACCAACCGCGTCCTGCGCATGCTCCTGATCCATGACATCGTCGAGATTGACGTCGGTGATTTTCCGATCCACGGCGGGACTTCCCCCCAATTGCAGGCCGAACAGGAAGCCGCCGCCGCGACGCGCCTGTTTGGCCTGCTGCCAGAGCACCAGGGCGACGAGCTGCTGGCCTTGTGGCAGGAGTTTGAGGAGGCGGAGAGCGAGGATGCGCAGTTCGCGAAGGCGCTCGACCGCTTTCAGCCGCTGCTGATCAATGTCTTCACCGGCGGCGGAACCTGGACGGAGAACGGTATTTCACTGGAGCAGGTCTTTTCGCGCTATGGCCCGGTTATCAGGAGAGGCGCGCCGCAACTGTGGCGCGTGTGCGAGCAGTGGGTGATTCAGCACTTTCGAACCGGTCCGGTGGAATGAGGATCAGCCCGTACTCTTTGTACTTTCGATCGCATGGATGAATGCTTGGTGATCGACAGGCGAGACAAGCACGGCGTTTCCTGCTCCGTACTCCACCCGCAGCCGTCTGAGCGACAGGGCGGGACTCGAGATCAGGGAACTACTCGGCGTGATGCTGGTGATGGACGCAATCGGGATTTGCCAAGCGAACGGCCCGCTTCGAATATGCAGGATGCCACCCATGATTGAATACCTGGTTCCGGCAAGGATCCACATTGGCAATCCTGCTCCGATTGCGACAATCCCCGCAGGGATCAGCAAGGCCATGCCGTAGGCTTGCCGCAAGAGCGTGCCTGCAGCGGAGAGCGCAATAGTGGCGGAAAGCATCAGGGCGAAGAGAAGCCAGGTATCGATTCTTGAGCGGAAGACCATACATACCTCCATGCTGGCCAACGTGAAGGCCATTGTATGGACGTTCGGCGCGTTGGCGCTGACGACCATGGTAGCTAAAAAGACGTGAGAGGCAGCCTTTCAGCCGTCCTTGCCGCCTATGAGCCCGACTCGCGCCGCTCACTCCATTCCAGCGCCGTTCGTGTGAGGTGATCGAGAAACACGGTCGCAACCGGAGAAAGCCTTTTCCCGCGTGGATAAAGGGTGAACCACCGGGATTGGAGTGGAAAACCGTCCACATCCAGAATGGTCAGTTGATCGTCCGCAGGCCGCGCAGGCAGCGCATGGCGCGAGATGACGGCCAGGCCGAGGCCGCCGGCAACGGCCTGCTTGATCGCCTCGTTGCTGCCTAACTCAAGCCTGACTTCCGGCACGAAGGCCGCGTTCGAGAAAAACGCGTCGCAGGCCAAGCGTGTGCCCGAACCACGCTCCCGCAGGATGAAGCGCTCTGCCGAGAGCTCGGCAAGTTCCAGATGACGCCCCTTCAGTCGGTGGGCCTCGGGGGCAATCAGGACCAATGGATTGGGCAGGAACGCGTGCTGTTCGAGGTCGAGATTCTCGGGCGGCATCGACATGATGTAGAGATCGTCTCGGTTCTCGCGCAGGCGCGCCACTACCCCGTCGCGATTCAGGATCTCGAGTGCGATCTCGATGTTCGGATGCTCCGTACAAAAGTTGCCCAGCAGGCGCGGCACAAAGTACTTCGCGGTACTCACCAGCGCGACGCGCAGGCGTCCCTGTTCCAGCCCCTTCATGGCATTGAGGGTCTGCTCGAAGGCGAGCCACTCGTCGAGCATCGCCCGTGCCGTCGCGGCCAGCGCCTCGCCGGCAGGGGTCAGGAACAGGCGTTTGCCGATCTGCTCATAAAGAGGCAGGCCGGCGGCCTCGGCCAACTCGCGCAATTGCATCGACACCGTCGGCTGGGTGACATGGCAGGCCTCGGCGGCCGCGGTGACACTACCGCGCTCGGCCAGCGCGAGGAAGAGGCGCAACTGGCGAAAGGTGGCATTCATAGATATTTATCGATCAATATCATTGTAAATATCGATTATTGCTTATTTCCTCTCGTCGGTAACATTGCGACCCAGCCCAATCGCTGGAAAGCCAGACACGACCCACCATGAAAACGCATACCCTCGAAACCCAGGCCACCGTTACCCCGGCACTCGCCCTGCAGTTCCTCAAGGAAGGCAACGCACGCTTCGTCAACAACCTGCGCGTGAGCCGCGACCTGTTGCAGCAAGCCAATGAGACGCGCGATGGTCAATGGCCGTTCGCCACCATCGTCAGCTGCATCGACAGCCGTACATCGGCCGAGCTCATCTTCGACCAGGGCCTCGGGGATATCTTCTCGGTGCGTATCGCCGGCAACGTGATCAACACCGACATCCTCGGCAGCCTCGAGTTTGCCTGCAACGTGGCCGGGTCGAGACTCATCGTGGTGCTCGGACACTCCTCATGCGGCGCCATCAAGGGCGCCTGCGACCACGTGGAACTCGGGAACCTGACCGAACTGCTGTCGAAGATCCAGCCCGCCGTGTATCAGGAGAGCCAGACCCTGGAGCCGGCAAAGCGCAATTCGAAGAACACCGCGTTCGTCGAGAATGTTGCCAACCTGAACGTACGCCATTCGGTACGCTCGATCATCAACCGCAGCTACATCCTCGAGCACATGGTCACCGCCGGGAAGATCGGCATCATTGGCGCCAAACACGACCTGGCCACGGGCGAAGTCACCTTCTTCGAGGACACCTGGCTGAATGACGAGGCATCCATTCGGGCGATGGTCGGGTAGGGGGACAGCCAGCTTCAGCGCACCACCAACTCTACCCGCCGATTGCGTGCGCGCCCATCGTCGGTCGCGTTCGTGTCCAGCGGTGCGAGGCTGGCCACCCCCTTTGCCATCAAGCGCCTGGCTTCGATGCGCTGATCCTTGACCAGGGCATCGACCACTGCCTGGGCGCGCTGTTGCGAAAGCAGCAGATTGGCGTCGAGCTGGCCCTGCCCATCGGTGTGCCCCACCACATAGACCTGCAAAGACGGCTGCGACTTGAGCAGCTTGCCCATCTCTTCGAGTTGCAGTTTGGAGTTGGGCTTTATCTCGGCCTTGCCGGTATCGAAGTACAGGCCATAGAAGGCCACCTTGCCTTCCTTCTGCAGGCCGGACTGGATGTCGGATGCCTTCAGCACGGTCACTTGCCCTGTCTGCATGGCCTTGGGCTCCACCACTTCGATAAAGGCCGCGCTGTAGTTTGTGTTCGAGTTGACCGCCTTGCTCACATACAGCAACACCCATTTCTCGACGCCGCCCTGAGCCAGTGTGCCGACCCACATGCGCCCTTCTTCGAACGTGACCGCGGCATCCGGGTTGTATGTGGCACTCGACCCCAATGCGGGAACGGAACCGCGCGACCACATGAGGCCCTTGTCGAATTCAAGGGGGGTCAAGGCGAAGTACTGATCGCTGCAGGCCACCTCGCACGAGAATTTCTTTTTGAACCCGGCTGCGCTCAACGCCTGCTCGTGGTTGCGATAGACCTCAAGCGGGCTCTTGCCGGCCGGTGACAGGTAAACAGCGCGCGTGCGCTTGCCCTCTACTGTGACCACATCCCGGAACGGCTTGCCCTGTATGTCTTTGTTGATCACCGCAGACGCGGGCAAGCGCGCAGCCTCCCACGGCTCGGCCTTGTAGCCGATCAAGGTGGCGCCGGCGAAGCGCTTGATGAGTGCCGGATCGGTTGATCCCGGAACGTCCTTCGGGAAGTCTCCTGCATGGGCTGCTTGAAGAAGCGCCATCGCCGAAGCGGCGATGAACGATGCGCGCGCACCTTGAATGAGCTTGTGCAACATGTCCGTCCTTTTCTTTGTCATCGTTCATCAGCACCTTCATGCAATTGGTTTAGCGCTTGGAAAACAGGGAGGCATGGCTGACGCTGTCGCTCGTGACCGTCAGCACCTGGCTGAACACTGTCCCTTATTCTCGGTGGTGGAACGACGTTTCCGCAGCGGCGCAGTTCACATCCTTAACGTTGTACATGCTGAGTGAGTGATGCCGAATGAGTTGTTCGGGCCGCGCATGGCCTTGCGACAATGAGCTGATCAACTGGGCACGGGTTGTGATGCAATGCTGCTGCGCGCAGATATGGGCGTGAGCAGTGAACAAGCCATGTTGCATTGCTCCGTCAGCATCTTGCTGCGTGCACGGAAGATGTCGCGGGGTGAACATCAAATATTGCGGTAGCGATATTGCATGGTGCGTGCTCAATATTGAATGTTGATGCCGCAACATGACATGTTGCCCCGTGCACGATGTTCGTTCACCGGCCTGCATTCGATTCACCGCCGTCAACATGACATCAGCACGGTCAAACATGCGCCCATGCGACGCCATTGAAGACTAATGCCAACGTCTTGCTGCGGCATCTTGTCGCATCGGCAATCATTTCGTGAGGTAAGAGAATCCGGGCCTGACCAAATTGAGTGGATAAGGAAGTCCCAATGCGACGTATCGCGCCCGTGCCCTCCCGGCTTGCCCTGATCATTGCCTCGTTGTTCCCCCTGGTTTCCGTTCCGGTTGTTTGGGCGGCGGATGGGCCGGCGGAGTTGTCGGAGGTGGCGGTGTCGGCATCGCGCGTTGAGCCCGTGAATGGCAAGCAGGGGGTAGAGCGTTCGTGGATCGCGCGCCAGCGTGCCGCGACCAGCGATTCGGCGGCGTTGCTGCTGGGCGTGCCGGGGGCGGCGATGTCGACGGCGGGTGGGGTGTCGAGCTTGCCGGTCATCCAGGGGCTGGCGGACGACCGCAATCGCATTCAGGTGGATGGCATGGACCTGATTTCGGCGTGCGGTAATCACATGAATCCCCCACTGTCCTATATCGACCCGACGCGCATCGGCGAGATCAAGGTTTATTCCGGCGTGCGGCCGGTGAGCCTGGGCGGCGACAGCATCGGTGCGACGGTGGTCGTCGATTCCCGTGCGCCGCGCTTTGCGGCGGCGGGTGAGGGCAATCTGGCGACCGGCGAGCTCGGCGCGTTCTACCGTTCCAACGGCGATGCGCACGGCTTCAATGCGACGGCGACCTGGGCCAGCGAGAACCTCAGCGTCACCTACGCCGGCTCGGAGGCGGAGTCGCGCAATTACCGTTCGGCCAAGGCGTTCAAGAGCGGGACGACGGCGCTCAATACTCGGGTGGGAGATCACTGGATCGCCGGCGACGAGGTCGCCTCGTCGGCCTACAAGTCGATCAACCAGGCGCTGGATGTGGCGCTGCGCAATGGCAATCATCTGTTTGAAGTGAAGGCCGGGGTGCAGCACATTCCCTATCAGGGATTCCCGAACCAGCACATGGACATGACCGACAACAAGAGTGCCCGCTTCGCCTTCAATTACAGCGGGACTTTCGAGTGGGGCAGCCTGCAGGGGCGGATCTATCAGGAGCAGACCCGCCACCAGATGGATTTCGGCAAGGACAAGCTTTACTGGTATGGCGCCGCGAAGAATGTGGCCGGTATGCCGATGGACACCAAGGGCAACACCATCGGCGCGCAGCTGAAGGCCGAGATCAACCTCAACGAGCGCGATACGCTGCGCATCGGCACGGAATACCAGCGCTATCGCCTGGACGACTGGTGGTTGCCGGTAGCCAACTCGATGATGATGTCGCCAAACACCTTCTGGAACATCAATGATGGCCAGCGTGACCGTTTCGACCTGTATGGCGAATGGGAGGCGCAGTGGACGCCGCGGTGGACCTCGCTGGCCGGTGTGCGCAGCAGCACCATGCGTATGAATGCCGGCGCGGTGCAGGGCTACAACACGATGGCGGGCTACGCCACCGATGCGGCACGCTTCAACGCCGTCGACCGCCGCAAGACCGACGACAACGTGGACGCGACGCTGATGCTGCGCTTCACGCCCGCCGTGGGGCGCGTCTTTGAGGGCGGCTATTCGCGCAAGACCCGTTCGCCGAGCCTCTACGAGCGCTATACGTGGTCCACCAACGGCATGGCGATGACCATGAACAACTGGCTCAACGACGGCAACGGCTACGTGGGCGATGTTGAACTGAAACCGGAAGTGGCGCATACGGTGAGTGTGAGTGCCGACTTCCGCGATGCGGAGAGTCAGCGGTGGGCGTTCAAACTCACGCCGTATTATTCCTATATCGACAACTATATCGATGCGCGCTGCCGGACGACGTGCACGGCGCAGCGCTTCAACTACCTGCAGCTGGTCAATACCGATGCGCGCATCGCCGGTATCGACCTGTCCGGCCAGGCGCTGCTGGCCGAGGGCGCGGGTTTCGGCAGTGTCACCGGCAAGGCGGTGGTGGGCTATGTGCGCGGCAAGGACGCGCGGACCGACGACCACCTGTACAACATCATGCCCCTCAACGCCCGGCTCACCTTCGAGCACCGGCTGAACGGGTGGATCAATACGGTAGAAGGCGTCTTCGTGAAGGCCAAGGACGACGTGTCCCAGGTGCGCAACGAGATCCGCACCGCCGGCTATGGTCTGCTCAACCTGCGCAGCAGTTATGACCGGAAGCATTACCGCGTCGATGTGGGCCTCGACAACGCTTTCAACAAGCAATACACCCTGCCGCTCGGCGGCGCCTACATCGGCCAGGGCACGACGATGGCCCTCAATGGGGCCGGCGCGCCCTATGGCATCGGTGTGCCGGGCATGGGGCGTTCGCTGTACGCGGGGCTGACGCTGAAGTTCTGAGCGCGGCCCGCGCTCAGTCGTCGCCGATCCGCGCCCGCAGCGCAGTGATCAGCGGCGGCAGTTCGCGGGTGAGTTCATCGGCGGCGCGGCGGGCCTGCTCGGGCCCATCGGCCGCGCCGTGCTTGATGGCCTGGCAGATCCGGTCGGCCAGGTGGTACACCGCTATCGCGCCGATGTTGCCGGCGGCACCCTTCAGCGTGTGGGCGCGTTCGTAGGCTTCGTCGAATCGCCCCCCGATGAGGGCGGCAAGGATCTGCGCTGCGGCGTCGTCCTCGGTACGCAGGAAGATGTGCAGGATGCGCAGGTAGGTCGGCAGGCGGTTGCGGACGATGTGCAGCCCGGCGGCCACGTCGAGTCCGGCGATGGCTTCGAGCTGTGTGCGCAGGTCGCCGTTACCGTTTTCCGCCGCGGTCGGGGTGGTGGCTTCCTGCGCCGGCTTGAGGGTTTCCTGCTGTCCTGGCAGCCATTCCAGCACGGTGCGGTACAGGCGTTCGGGATCGACCGGCTTGGCGATGTGGTCGTTCATGCCGGCGGCGAGGCAGCGCTGGCGGTCGTCCTTGAAGGCATTGGCGGTCATCGCCAGGATCGGCACCATCTGCCGGCCCGGTAGCTGGCGGATCGCGCGGGTGGCCGCCAGGCCGTCCATGTTCGGCATCTGCATGTCCATCAGGATCAGGTCGTAGGCGGTGACGGTGGCGAGGGCCAGCGCCTCGTGGCCGTCACTGGCCACGTCCACCTGCATGCCCGGCTCGGTCAGCAGGGCCAGCGCGACTTCCTGGTTGGTCGGGTTGTCTTCGGCCAGCAGGATGCGCTTGCCGCGCAGGCGGCCGAGATCGGCTGATGTCCCGGCAGGCGCAAGGCTGCCTGTGGGGGGAGGGCGGTTTTCAGTCGTGGCGGCGGCTGGCTGTGTTCCGGCCGGGCAGCGTTGCAGCGGCAGCTCGAACCAGAAGGTGCTGCCCTCGCCGAGGACGCTGTCTACGGCGAGGCTGCCGCCCATCAGTTCGACCAGCTTGCGGCTGATGACCAGCCCCAGGCCTGTGCCGCCGTACTTGCGCGTGGTCGAGCTGTCGGCCTGCTGGAAGGCCTTGAAGACGCGCTCGCGCTGCTCGTCGGCGATGCCGATGCCGGTGTCGCTGACCTCGAAGCGCACCCGGAGCGTGTCGCCGTCGGTGCCCATCAGGCGGAGGCGGAACAGGATGCGGCCGTGTTCGGTGAACTTCACCGCGTTGCTGGCCAGGTTGAGCAGCACCTGGATCAGCTTGAGGCGGTCGGCCCGCAGCCAGGCGGGCAGGGCTGGATCGATGTCGCGCTCGAGGACGAGCTGCTTGGCGGCGGCCCGTTCGCCGATCATGTCGAACAGTTCCCGGGCGAGGGCGCCGACCTCCATGTCATCGAGCTCCAGGCTCACCTTGCCGGCCTCGATCTTCGAGAAGTCCAGAATGTCGTTGATGATGCCCAGCAGGTGGTGGGCGGCCTGCTGCATCTTGTCGAGCCGCTCGACCTGTTGCGGGTCTTGTTCGGCGTGGCGGACGATGTGGTTGAGGCCGATGATCGCGTTCATCGGCGTGCGGATCTCGTGGGACATGTTGGCCAGGAACACGCTCTTGGCGACGTTGGCCGCCTGCGCCTCGTCGCGGGCCTGGGACAGCGCGGCAGTACGCTCGGCCACCTGTTCCTCCAGATGCTCCCGGTAGTCCTGCAGCGCGGTTTCGGCCCGGCGGCGCAGTTCGTCGCGCTCGGCGAGGGCGTCCTGCATGCGGTTGAAGGCATGGGCCAGGTAAGCGGCTTCGTCGGCGCCGGTGAGGCTGACGCGGACTTCCGCGTCGCCACCTTCGACGCGGCTCATGGCCGCGCTCAGCGCGCCGAGCCGGCGGGTGAGGCGGGTGCCGAGCCAGATAGAGAACAGCGTGGTCAGAGCGATCGCCAGCACTGCGAAGAGCAGGCCGGAATGGCGGATGGTGGTCAGGCGGGCCTCGATGTCGGACTCATCGACGCCCACGCGCACCCAGCCGATGGGGCGTTGGTTGAGCATCACCGGGATGGCCGCGTCGGTGAGCGCGATGTGCCGGGACAGCAGGGTTTCGTTGGCCTCCCGTGGGAGATCGGCCAGGTACTGGCCGATGCGCAGACGGTCGGTATGGGCGAGGATCTGGCCGCGCCCATCGGTGACCATCGCGAATTCCAGCGACTTGTAGCGCTGCTGGGCCGTCACCAGCTCCTGCAGGCCGGCGGCGTCGCGCGCCTCCAGCCACACCGCCGACGAGGTGGCGAGGGTTCGCGCCAGCCCGAGGGCGTGTTCCTCCTGGCGCTCGAGCAGGAACTGCTGTTGCCAGTAGGTCAGGAAGAACACGAAGGCGACGGTGAGCAGTGCGATGGACGCAGCGACGCCGGCGATCAGCTGGCGGCGCAGGCTGCCGAACAGGCTCTTGCGTGCGGGCATGCCCATCAGCGGCGGTCCTCGACCTTGCGGACCTTGGCTTCGAACTCGGCGATGAATTGCCGCACTCGGTCGTAGTCCTTGTCCCCGGCCGGCCGGAAGCGGGCGGTTTCCATGCCGGCCAGGATCTCGCGTCCCGCCGCGCTGCCCTCCAGCTCCAGCAGCGTGCGGCGCACGGTGGCGACGATGGCCTCCGGCACGTCGTCGCGGGCCATTACCGAGTTGTTGATGAGGGACGGGGTTTCCCACGCCACGCGCAGTTCGGCGGCCTCCCGCGGGTGGTCCTTCTGGAAGGCGCGCCACGGCGGCGGCCAGGTGGCGCCGGCGCTCGTCTGGCCGAGATAGACGTTCAGGATCGATGACTCCTGCGAGCCGACGTAGCGGTTGTCCAGATCCCGCGTGACGTCCAGGCCGTTGGAGCGGAAAAACCACTGGGGCATGATGCAAGCCGCCAACGCCGTGGGCGAGGGATAGCTGATGGGCTTGCCCTTGAGGTCGCTGATCTGCCCGATGCGGCTGTCCCGCCGGACCAGGATCAGGCCCTTGAAGTCGGAGGCTTCACCGGCCATCGCCAGCACGTGATAACCCACCTTGCCGGCTTCCAGGGTTTGCCAGGGATTGGGCAGCAGGAAGTCCGGACCGCGCTGCCGGAGCTTTCGCTCGAATTCGGCGTAGTCGCGGGACGCCTCCAGTTCCAGCTGCACGCCGCTCAGCTGGCGGTTGAGGTGGTCGATCAGCGGCTGGTAGGCCGAGGCGAGTTTCTGCGGGTTGTGCAGGGGGTGGATGGCGAAACGCAGCACCGGCGTGCTGCTGCCTTGCGGCGCCTCCGCGTAGCGTGGGCCGCCGGGCACGGGCGGCGCATCGCAGCCGCCGAGCGCGACGAGGATCAGCACCAACGCGAAGGGTTTCATGAGGACTGTGCGCGGACGGGGTTATGCATATGGAGCCGGCGCCGGTGTGGTGGTCTCTAGCCTGGACTTCCGCCATTGTGCCCTGCGCCGGAGCCGCGGCGATAGGCATCCGCCAAATCCGCATATTCCCAGGCCAGGCTTGATTCTCCGTGTTTTCCATGCCAGCCTGAAAAGCTGGAATAAAAAGGAGTCTCCCATGAAAGGCGACAAGAAGATCATCGGCATTCTCAACGACTTGCTGGCGGGAGAGCTGGCGGCAGTCGATCAGTATTTGATCCACGGTGAAATGTATTCGGACATGGGTTATGGACACCTGTCCGAGAAGGCGCTGCACGAGTCCGACCACGAGCGCCAGCACGCCCGCGCGCTGATTCAGCGCATCCAGTTCCTGGAAGGCACGGCCTGTGTGGACAAGCGCAGCCCGATCAAGGTCGGCAAGGGCGTGAAGGAGATGCTGGAGGCCGATCTGGCCCTGGAATACCACGTGGTCGGCGAACTCAAGAAGGCCATTGCGGCCTGTGAGAAGGCCCAGGACTACGTGACGCGCGACATGCTGCTGGTTCAGCTCGAGGACACCGAGATGGACCACGCCTACTATCTGGAAAAGCAGCTCCGCCTGCTCGAGGCGATCGGCCTGCCGAACTACCTGCAAAGCCAGATGAAGCCTGGCCACCCCAACGAATAAGAAAGGTCTGCGATGAAAGGCGAAAAGAAGGTCATCGACATCCTCAACAAGGCGCTCACCAACGAGCTGACCTCTATCAACCAGTACTTCCTGCACGCCCGCATGTTCCGCAACTGGGGCTTCGAGAAGCTCAACGACTACAACTACAAGCAGTCGATCCGGGTGATGAAGGAAGCGGACGAGCTCATCGAGCGTATTCTCTTTCTGGAAGGCCTGCCGAATCTGCAGAACCTGGGCAAGCTGCTGATCGGCGAGAACGTCAAGGAATGCCTGGAAGGCGACCTGAAGTACGAGAAGGACGTGCAGCACCCGCTGCTGGTGGATGCCGTTGCCCTGTGCGAGGCCCACGCCGACTACGTCAGCCGCGACCTGCTGCAGGAGCTGCTGGAGGCCTGTGAGGAGGCTATCGACTGGCTGGAAACCCAGCTGTCGCTGATCGACAATGTGACCCTGCCCAACTACCTGCAGTCGCAGATGGAGCCGGGCGGCGACTGAGTCGCTGCCTGATGGCGCGCTAACGGCTGCCATCCTGGTCGCAAAAAAGCCGGTCCCATGAGGGGCCGGCTTTTTTATGCTTGAGGCGGTCTGCGGCGTAGCGGCGTCAGCAGTGGTTTGAGCCCGTTGTGGTCGAGTTCCAGCATCAGCGCCAGCAGCTGGCCCAGCCGTCCGGGTGGAAAGCCCTGGCGGGCGAACCAGGCGAGGTAGTTGCCCGGCAGGTCGGCCAGCACGCGTCCCTTGTATTTGCCGAAGGGCATCACATACTCGACCAGCGCCTGCAGATCGTCCGGGGTCATCGCGGGCTGCGGGCGATGTCAGCGAGGATGGCGGTGAACAACTGCCAGGCGCGGCCGACGGAGTCGATGTCGACACGTTCGCCGGGCGCGTGGGCACCGCGGATCGTCGGCCCGAAGGAGACCGTATCCATCCCAGGATACTTGGCGCCGATGATGCCGCACTCCAGCCCGGCGTGGATCACCTTGACCTGCGATTCGCCGCCGAACTCCCGCGCATAGGCCGCCTGGCACAGGGCCAGCAGCGGTGAGGATGGATTCGGCGTCCATCCCGGATAGTGGCCGGAGACTTCGGCGGGGGTGCCGGACAGCGCGAGCAGGCTGACGATCTCCTCCGCCAGCGCGGTGCTGCCGCTGTCGCGCAGGGAGCGCACCATGAAGTTGGCGCTCCCTTCCGTGGGGGTGATCGACACCACGCCCAGGTTGTTGGAGGTTTCGACGACGCCCGGCACGGCCAGGCTCCAGCGCCGCACGCCGTGGGGGGCAGCGTGCAGGGAGGCCAGCCACAGCGCCTGTTCCGCCTCGGTGAGCACGGCGTCGGCGTCGGCCGGCGCGCTGCTGAGGGTAATGCCGGCATCTACGCCGGCCAGCTCGTCGCGCAGCAGGGCCTGCCAGGCATCCAGCTGGGCATCCAGTTCGGCGCAGCGCCCGGCCGGCACGGCGACGAGGGCACGGGCTTCCCGCGGCAGCGCGTTGCGGGCACTGCCGCCCTCCAGGCTGGCGAGGCGCAGCGGCAGGTGGTTTTCAAGCCCGCGCAGCACGCGCACCAGCAGTTTGATCGCGTTGCCGCGCTCCTCGTGGATGTCTACGCCGGAATGGCCGCCGCGCAGCCCGGTCAGCGCGATCCGGCGCAGCACGTGGCCGGCCGGTACGGTGGCGGGCTGGCTGGCGCGGCGTACATTCACGTCCACGCCGCCGGCGCAGCCCAGGTAGAACTCGCCCCAGTCCTCGGTATCCAGGTTGAGCATCAGCCGGCCCTGCAGCACGCCGGAGGCGAGGCCCTGGGCACCACCCATGCCGGCTTCCTCGTCCACCGTGAACAGGGCTTCGAGGGGGCCGTGGATGAGGTACTTGTCCTCCAGCGCAGCGAGGATCAGGGCCACGCCGATGCCGTTGTCGGCGCCGAGGGTGGTGCCGTCGGCGACCAACCAGCCGCCGTCACGGCGCGGGCGGATCGGGTCGCGGGAGAAGTCGTGGGGCGTGTCGGCATTGGCCTGGCAGACCATGTCCAGATGGCCCTGCAGCACTACGCCGGGGGCCGCCTCATGGCCGGGGCTGGCCGGCTTGCGGATGATCAGGTTGCCGGCGCCGTCCACCTCGGCGGCCAGGCCGCGGCCCAGGGCCCAGTCGAGCAGATGATTGCGCAGCGCGTCTTCGGCTTTGGATTGACGGGGAATGCGGCACAGGGTGGCGAAATGGGACCACACGGCGGCCGGTTCGAGGCCACTAAAAACGGAGTCGGACATGGCGTGCGAGGCGTCGGTTGATCTGGGAGGGCCTCAAGATTTGCAGACCTGGGCGGCGATGTCGAGGGCGCGCAGGCGCAGATCCGGGTCGAAGACGTCGCTGACCAGCATGAACTCGTCGGCGTCGGTGGCTTCGGCCAGGCGGCTGAGGCCGGTGCGCACGCTGTCCGGGCTGCCGATCACCGCGGCGCCGAGGAAATCGCCGATGGCGGCGCGCTCTTCCGGGTGCAGGTTGGCCATGAAGTGCTCTTCCGGCGGCTGCAGGCGGCGGCGGTCGCCACGCAGGATGCCGAGCACGCGGCGGTAGGTGCTGCTGGCCAGGAAGTCGGCTTCCTCGTCGGTGGGGGCGGCAATCAGCGGCACGCCGACGATAGCGTAGGGCTTGGCGAGCTGTTCCGACGGTCGGAAGTTGCTGCGATACACGTCGAGGGCCTGCAACAGCAGGCGTGGTGCGAAGTGGGACGCGAAGGCGTAGGGCAGGCCGCGCTCGGCGGCGAGGCGCGCCGAGAACAGGCTGGAGCCGAGCAGCCAGATCGGCACATTGGTGCCGGCACCCGGCATGGCGATGAGCTTCTGGCCGGGCTGCGGGGCGGCGAGCAGTTGCTGCAATTCGGCCACGTCGCGGGGGAAGTCTTCTTCCCGCTCGATACGGTCGCGGCGCAGCGCGCGCATGGTCAGGCCGTCGGTGCCGGGGGCGCGGCCGAGGCCCAGGTCGATGCGTCCGGGGTAGAGCTCGGCCAGCGTGCCGAAGGCTTCGGCGACCACCAGCGGGGCGTGGTTGGGCAGCATCACGCCGCCGGAACCGACACGGATGCGCGAGGTGCCGCCGGCAATGTGGCCGACCAGCACGGCGGTGGCCGAGCTGGCGATGCCGGCCATGTTGTGGTGTTCGGCCAGCCAGTAGCGGGTGAAACCGAGGGACTCCACGTGGCGCGCGGTGCGCAGGGAGATGGCAAGGGCGTCGGCCACGCTGCCGCCTTCACGGACGGCGACGAGGTCGAGCATGGACAGGGCGATCTGGTTCAGTGCTTTCATGCTGCGCATTGTCGGCGGCCGCTGCCGGCTTCGCCAATCAGGGAAAATCCCTTCGAGTCGCGGCGGGTGCCGCCTGTTCCCCAATGCGTGCTGCTGTCCCGCCACCGGTGGGGCCGGCGGCGGGGACGCTTCAGCGCCCGATGACGCCTTCCAGCGGCGAGCTGGCGCTGGCGTGGTACAGGCGGCGCGGCATGCGGCCGGCCAGGAAGGCGTGGCGACCGGCCTCCACGCCGAGGCGCATGGCAGTGGCCATGCGTACCGGGTCGCCGGCAGCGGCAATGGCGGTATTCATCAGCACGCCGTCGCAGCCCAGTTCCATCGCGATGGCGGCGTCCGAGGCGGTGCCGACGCCGGCATCGACGATCACCGGCACCCGCGCGGCGTCGATGATGAGGTTGAGGTTCCACGGGTTGAGGATGCCCATGCCTGAGCCGATCAGGCTGGCCAGCGGCATGATCGCCACGCAGCCGATGTCCTCCAGCATGCGCGCCTGTACCGGGTCGTCGGAGCAATACACCATCACCCGGAAGCCGTCGCGCACCAGCACTTCGGCGGCCTTCAGCGTTTCCGGCATGTTGGGGTAGAGGGTCTCCGGGCTGCCGAGCACTTCCAGCTTGACCAGATCGTGGCCGTCCAGCAGCTCGCGGGCGAGGCGCAGGGTGCGGACCGCTTCCATCGCGCTGTAGCAGCCGGCGGTGTTGGGCAGCAGCGTGTAGCGGCGCGGGTCGAGCACGTCGAGCAGGCTGGGCTGGGCCGGGTCCTGGCCGATGTTGGTGCGGCGGATTGCCACGGTGACGATCTGCGCGCCGCTGGCCTCCACGGCGTCGCGGGTCTGGGCGAAGTCCCGGTACTTGCCGGTGCCCACCAGCAGGCGCGAGCGGAAGGTCTGGCCGCCCATCATGAAGGGCGTGTCCAGCGGTGTTGCGACGTGATGTGCTTCGGGTTTTCCCATGTCAGCCTCCTCCGACTGCGACGACGATTTCCACCCGGTCCTGCCCGACCAGCGGGGTGTGGGCGTAATGACTCTTGGGCACGATCTGACCGTTCACTTCGACGGCCACCCGCTTGCCGGCGTAGCCCAGGTCGATGACCAGGTCGGAAACTCGCCACGGGGTGGGAATCTCGCGGGGCTGGCCGTTGAGACGGATCGGAATGCTCATGCTGCGCCCTCCGCGATCAGCCCGCTGCCGGCGGCCAGCTGGTCGGCCCGGTAGGACGAGCGCACCAGCGGCCCGGCGGCCACTTCGACGAAGCCCAGCTCCAGCGCAATGTGCCGCCAGCGCTCGAACTCCTCCGGCGGCACGTAGCGTTCCACCGGCAGGTGGGAAGCGGACGGGCGCAGGTACTGGCCGAGGGTCAGGATGTCGCAGTGGTGGGCGCGCAGGTCGCGCATCGCGGCGAGGACTTCCTCGTCGGTCTCGCCGAGGCCGAGCATCAGCCCGGACTTGGTGGGCAGCGCCGGGTGGCGGGCCTTCATGTCGGCGATCAGGCGCAGGGACGCGGCGTAGTCGGCGCCGGGGCGCACCGCCCGGTACAGGCGCGACACGGTTTCCAGGTTGTGGTTGAAGACGTCGGGCAGCGCGTCGGCCAGGGTTTCCAGGGCCAGCGCCTCGCGGCCGCGGAAGTCAGGCGTCAGGATCTCGATCTGCACTTGCGGTGAGGTGTTGCGGATCGCCGCGATGCAGGCCGCGAAGTGGGCGGCGCCACCGTCGCGCAGATCGTCCCGGTCCACCGAGGTGATGACCACGTAGCGCAATTTCATGGCCGCGACGGTGCGCGCCAGGCGGTCCGGCTCGTCCGCGTCCAGCGGGGCGGGGCGGCCGTGGGCCACGTCGCAGTAGGGGCAGCGGCGGGTGCAGATGCTGCCCATGATCATGAAGGTGGCGGTGCCGCGGCTGAAGCACTCGCCGATATTCGGGCAGTCGGCCTCCTCGCAGACGGTATGCAGTTCCTGTTCGCGCAGCAGTTTCTGCAGCTCGCGCACGGAGGCGGTGCCCGGATCGCGGGCGCGCAGCCAGGGCGGCTTGGGCGGCGAGGCGCGCTGGCTGTCCACCTTCACGGGGATGCGGGCCAGCTTGTCGGCGCCGCGCAGGCTGACGGGCGTGGCGTGGGCGGTGGGCATGATGTCTCCTTGGGGGGGGGGGCTTGCGGTCCGGTTCGGGCCGGACTCCGATGTTCATGGGCCGATGGCGGCCCGCACGGCAGGGCGGGCGCCGGCCCACGGGGCGGGGGGATACCCGGGGGGCGGCGGTCCGTCCGCCGGCGGAGCCCGTCAGCCGACGAAGCGGGCGATGGCCCGATTGACGTCGTTGGCGGCTTCCATCTGCACCATGTGGCCGCGGTTGCCGAGCACTTCCACCTGCACCTTGCCGGACACCGCGTGGGCGTGGGCGACCGGGATGATGCGGTCTTCCTCGCCCCAGATCACCAGCACCGGCTTGCCCAGTTCGCCCAGCTGGTCGGCCATCACGCTGCTCTGGTGGCCGTCAGCGAAGAGGTTGTCGGACAGGGTGGCGAGGGCCTCGCCGACGCCTTCCAGGCGCTTGTACTTGAGCAGGTCGTCCACCAGCTGGCGGGTCACAAGGCTGCTGTCGGCAAACAGGTCGGCCAGCAGCGGCTTGAGGGCGTTGCGGTTGGCGGCGGAGACGAAACCCTGGATGTAGCCGGTGTTGATCTCGCTGCCCAGGCCGGCGCTGCCGATCAGGCTGAGCGAGCGGACCTTGGCCGGGTGGCGCAGGGCCACGGTGAGGGACACCGCGCCGCCCATCGAGTGGCCGACCAGGTGGGCCGAGGCGACGCCGACTGCGTCGAGGAAGGCCGCCACGGTGTCGGCCAGCGCGGCCAGGTTGCCCTCGCCGACGTCCTTGGTGGATTCGCCGTGGCCGGGCAGGTCGAGGGCGTACACCTCACGGTCGGTGGCCAGGGCTTCGTGGTTGAACAGCCAGTTGTTGAGGTCGCCGCCGAAGCCGTGGATCAGCAGCATTGCCTCGCCGCCTTCGCCGCGCTTGAGGTAGCGCAGCTTGTGGCCATTGACCTCGATCTTCTGGGTGGTCGGGCCCTGGTCTTCCTCCTCGCCGTCGGCGGGTTTGAAGTTGGAAAGGAAGTCGGCGACGAAGGCGTCGATGTCGGCGTCGGACACGCTAGCGTCGGCGATGACGCCAAGCAGGCCGCCCACCGGCAGCACGTCTTCTTCATTGGCGAGCTGGCGGCGCAGCACGCCGGTGGCCGCGGCCTCGACGGCGCCAGCGATCTTCTCGCTCTCGACCTCGACGATTTCCTGGCCTTGCTCGACGGCATCACCGACCTGCTTGAGCCAGCCGTTGACCTTTCCCTCCTGCATGGAAAGGCCCCACTTCGGCATGGTGATGGTTTGGATGTTGGACATTACTTGTACTCCTTGACGCTCTTGACTGCGGCGGCGATCTTCGCCGCGCTGGGGATGTAAAGCTCTTCGAGCGCGTCGCTGAACGGCACGGGAGCGTGGTAGCCGGTGACCTGGCGGATCGGGGCCTTGAGGCTGTCGAAGGCCTTTTCGGCGACCAGACCAGCGATGTCGGAGGCCATGCTGCAGCGGGGGTGGGATTCATCGACGACCACCAGGCGGCCGGTCTTCTCGACGCTTTCGAGGATGGTGTCGGTGTCCAGCGGCGAGGTGGTGCGCGGGTCGATGATCTCGCAGTGGATGCCCTGCTTCTGCAGGTCGGCGGCGGCTTCCTGGGCCTTCAGCACCATACGGCCGAAGGCCACGATGGTCACGTCGTGGCCTTCGCGGACCACGGCGGCTTCGCCGAAGGGCACGGTGTAGAGCTCTTCCGGTACTTCGCCTTCCATCGTGTAGAGGGCCTTGTGCTCGAGGAAGATCACCGGATCGTTGTCGCGGATCGACTGGATCAGCAGACCCTTGGCGTCGTAGGGGTTGGACGGCAGTACCACCTTCAGGCCCGGGATGTGGGTGAAGATGTTGTAGAGGCACTGGGAGTGCTGGGCCGCGGCGCGGAAGCCGGCGCCGTACATGGCGCGGATCACCACCGGGGTCTCGGCCTTGCCGCCGAACATGTAGCGGAACTTGGCGGCCTGGTTGAAGATTTGGTCGAAGCACACGCCGAAGAAATCGACGAACATCAGTTCGGCCACCGGGCGCATGCCGCAGCAGGCCGCGCCGACCGCCGCGCCGATGTAGCCGGACTCGGAGATCGGGGTGTCGATCACGCGGCCCGGATGCTTGGCGTACAGCCCGCGGGTCACGCCGAGCACACCGCCCCAGGCGTCCTGCTCGCCGGGTGCGCCGGAGCCGCCGGCCACGTCTTCGCCCATCACGATGACGTTCTGGTCGCGGGCCATTTCCTGGTCGAGAGCCTCGTTGATGGCCTGTTGGTAGGTAATCTTTCGTGCCATTTTTATGTCTCCTGAATTCTTTGGGCGGGCGTGATCAGTAGCTCACGTACACATCGGTGAGCAGGTCGGCTTCGGTGGGTTTCGGGTCGGACTTGGCCTTGACCACGGAGCCGTCGATGAGGGCCTTCACTTCGGCGTCGATGGCGTCCAGGTCGGCCTGGGCGAGTTCGCCGCTGGCGGTCACGCGGCGGGCGAACTGCAGCAGGCAGTCCTTGGTGTCGCGGATGTTCTGCACTTCGCCGGGGGCGCGGTAGGTTTGCTGGTCGCCCTCGAAGTGGCCGTAGTAGCGGGACAGCTTCACTTCCACCAGGGACGGGCCGCCGCCGTTGCGGGCGCGCTCGATGGCCTCACCGGCCGCTTCATGGACGGCGAAGAAGTCGAAGCCGTCCACCGTGATGCCCGGCATGCCGAAGGCCGAGGCGCGGTCGGCGATGGTGTCGCAGGCCACCGAGTAGTTGTAGGAGGTGGCTTCCGCGTAGCCGTTGTTCTCGGCCAGGAAGATCACCGGCAGGTTCCACACCGAGGCCAGGTTCATGGCTTCGAAGATGGTGCCCTGGTTGGAGGCGCCGTCGCCGAAGAAGCACACGCTGACGTTGCGGGTGCCGCGCAGCTTGGCCGCCAGCGCGGTGCCGCAGACCAGCGGGCCGCCGCCGCCGACGATGCCGTTGGCGCCGAGCATGCCCACCGACAGGTCGGCGATGTGCATGGAGCCGCCCTTGCCCTTGCAGGTGCCGGTCTTGCGGCCCCAGATTTCGGCCATCATGCCGACCGGATCGACGCCCTTGGCGATGCAGTGGCCGTGGCCGCGGTGGGTACTGGCGATGTGGTCGTCCTTGGTGAGGTTCATGCACACGCCGGTAGCGGACGCCTCTTCGCCCGCATAAAGGTGAACGAAGCCCGGGATCTCGCCGGTGGCGAAGTCGGTGTGCAGGCGCTCTTCGAATTCGCGGATGGTGCGCATGGTGCGGTAGGCCGTCAGCAGGTCATCGCGAGTCAGTTTCTTGGTCACGGTTGTCTCCAGATTGTGGATTTTTGGGTGGTGCTTCCGGTGCGGAGCGGGCTGCCCGCGCCGGGGTCGGTGGCGGTCGGCGCCGTGGGGCACCGTCCGGGGTTGAGGGCTGCGGGCGGGCCGCAGGCGGGAAGAAGGTGGTGGCTCATGCCGGCATCTCCGTGGCCAGCGGGCGTCGCAGCGCGCCGTGGCGGACGGCGGCGGCGAGGGTGGCGCGTACGTCCAGCGTGCGCGGGCCGTCCAGCTCGAGGGTCACGCTGGCCGGTTCGCGGCCGTTGAGTTCGATTTCTCGTTCGCCGTCGAGGGCCAGGCTGCCGCGCAAGCAACGCAGCGGGCGGGGCTCGCCGGGCAGCAGCAGGCCGTGGGCGGCCACCGGCACCGGCACGACCAGCCCTGGCGCGATGGGGGCCAGCACCGACGAGGTGGCGCCGTCGCACTGCACCCACGCGCCCTGCCAGTCGTTGCGGCCCACCGGGGCGAGCATCGCGGCGATGCTGGAGAGGCCGATGGCGTCCGGTTCGGCGAAGCTCACGAACAGTTCGGCGATGCTCGACGGCTCCCACACGGCGCGGGCGCCCACGTGGTCCAGGTGGGTCACGCAGACATCCACCAGGGCGATCTCCTCCCGTTCGCCGACGCGTACGCGCAGCTGCTTGTTGGGTACCGCGGCCTCGCCGACGCTGACCGCGCCGCTCGCCAGCAGGCCGGCGGCGAGGCCGGTCAGCGTTGCTTCGCGCAGTTCGGGAAAAGCGTTGTTGGTGCCGGACGACAGCGTTGCCAGCGGGATGTCGCCGCATTCGGATGCCACCACGCGGTGGGTGCCGTCGCCGCCGAGCACCACGATGACCGCCACGCCGGCGGCCCGCATGCGGCGGATCGCCTCGGCGGTGTCGCTGGCGTCGTGGCGCAGCTGCATCGGCAGGAATTCCACCTGCGGCCACGGCTGGCCGCGGTCGGCCCGGTGGCCGTCGATGGCACGGGTCAGGCCGGCGGTGATGCCCACCACGTCCGGCATCATCACGACCTTCTGTACGCCTACTGCACCAAAGGCACCGAGCAGGCGCTCGATCATGTTGACCTTTTCCACCGTCGGAAAAACCAGCGCCTTGCTGGTCAGCCGGCGGATGTCCCGCCCCGAGGCGGGATTGGCCAGGATGCCGATCGGAGGGATTTGGGAGACGTGTTTCACAATTGGGCTTCAATTGGTTGGCGAATTACGATCCTTTTTGCATGGGGCGTGCCAATTGCTGATCGAGTGCAGGTTTTGTGCGATGCGTTTTATGTAGTTCGATGTAAACAAATTATTTTTTTATTTTTGTTTTGCCGTGCAGGAAAAAAGGTTCGAGAAATGAAGCGCCGTTTGAGAGGTGGTGAGACGAGAAATGGACGAGAAACTGAGACAGGTGTCTCAATTTATGGAGACAAACGTCAGCATTGATTTAATTGCCGTAGCGGAATACGCTTTGTCGTTACCAAAGGATGTTTTTCCTAAAACACTCCCGATATATATGGGGGAAATAAAATGATTCGGGGACAAGGTGAGATCGCCCGCCACGTGGAACGCGTGGTCGAGGTGGTGGAGAGGGGCGCGCGGCTGCCCAGGCATCCGGCTCAGGACCGGCTGACGCGCTCGTGGCAACGCTCGTTGAGCAAATACCAGGTCGATCCGGGGCTGGCGACGACGCCCCAGGTGGTGACCGCGCAGGAATTGCGCGAGCACCGTGACCGCCTGGATGCCTTCATGCGTATTGCGCGGGAGGGCATGGATCGCCTGCATGAACAATTGCGGCCGTCGAGTTATTGCGTGCTGCTGACCGACGCCACCGGCGTCACCGTCGATTTCCGTACGGTGCCGGAACTGGACAAGGAGTTCCGCGCCCAGGGTTTCCGCAATGGCACGCGCTGGTCGGAAATGGACGAGGGCACCTGCGGTGTTGGTACCAGTTTGGTGGACGGTCAGCCGATCCTGGTCCACCGGGGTGAGCATTTCCGCTCCCATAACATCGGCTTCACTTGCAGCTCTGCGCCGATTCTCGGTATCGACGACCAGCCGCTGGCGGTGCTGGATGCCTCGGCGCTGTATTCGCCGGAGAACCGGGACAGCCAGTTGCTGGTGTTCCAGATGGTCGTCGAGAAGGCGCGCCTGATCGAGGACGCCTTTGCGTTTCACAGCCTGCGCCAGTACTGGATATTGCAGTTCGGGCGCAGCCCCGAACTGCTGCACGTGCAGACCGACTACCTGCTCGCCTTCGACGATACCGGCATGATCGTCGGCGGCAACCGTCGGGCTCGCAAGGAACTGCTGCAGCGACCGGGCAGGATGATCAACTGCGTGTCCGACCTCTTTGAATGTTCGGCCGCCGATCTGCTGGCGGCGGCTCACGCCCAGCCGGGACAGGCCATCCCCCTGCGCGTGCAGGACAGCGGCGAGCGTTTCTTTGCGCTGCTGCGGGTGCCCGATGCGCGGCGCCGCGCGCCGACCGCCGTGGAAAGCGGCGTGACCAACGAAGAGGGCTGCAACGAGGTACGCGGCTTTGGCCACCTGGCCACCGACGATTCGCGGGTGCGCACCAACGTGAGTCGTGCGCTGAAGGTGGCCAACCGGGACATCCCGGTGATGCTGCTGGGCGAGACGGGAACCGGCAAGGAGGCCTTCGCCAAGGCCATCCACGACTGCAGCAGCCGTCACAAGCAGCCCTTCATCGCCCTCAACTGTGCGGCGATCCCAGAGAGCCTGATCGAGAGCGAGTTGTTCGGCTACCGGGATGGCGCTTTCACCGGAGCGCGGGCCAAGGGCGCCCGCGGCAAGATTGTCCAGTCGGATGGCGGCACCCTGTTCCTCGACGAGATCGGCGACATGCCGCTGGTGCTGCAGAGCCGCTTGCTGCGCGTGCTGGCGGAAGGCGAGGTGCTGCCGCTGGGAGCCGAACAGCCGATCCCGGTGAAGCTCCATATCATCTGCGCCACTCACCAGAACCTGCCGCGCCTGGTCGAGGAAGGGCGCTTCCGCGAGGATCTGTATTACCGCCTGAATGGTGCAGTGTTCGTGCTTCCGCCGCTGCGCGAGCGGGAAGACATCGGCACGGTGATCGACCGGGTGCTGGTGGAAGAGGCCCGCGCGATGGGGCGGGAGGCGCTACGCCTGGCGCCGGAGACCCGCGATGCGCTGATCCGCCACGGCTGGCCGGGCAACATCCGCCAGCTGCGCCACGCGATGCGCTACGCCTGTGCGATCTGCGAGAGCACGTTGCTGCACACCGCGCATTTTCCGCCGGACCTGTTCTTCGGTCCGCGCCTGGTGTCTGCACGCCCGGCGGCGCGGGACGACTTCGGCATGCGCGAGGCCTTGCCGGAGCCGCCCGCGCCGCCGCTGAAAGAGAAGGACGCCCGCCTGCGTGAGCGCATGCTGGAAGTGCTGCGCCGCAACCAGTGGCAGGTGACCGTGTCGGCGAAGGAGCTTGGCCTGTCGCGGGCCACCTTCTATCGCAAGCTGACGCGCCTTAACATCGTGCCACCCAACCGGCGGGACCACTGAAAGCCATGCCCTGTCCCACGGCAGTCAACCGGCAATCGCCTGGGGCAGGGCGGCGCGCATCACGTCGATGAAGCCGCGCAGGCGGGCTGGGTAGAAGCAGGCGTAGGGATAGACCAGGCTGACCGGCAGCGGTGCGGCCTGCCAGTCGGGCGCCAGCTGTACGAGGCGCCCGTCGGCCAGCGCCTCGGTCATCACCCATGCCGAGCCGATGCCGGCACCCAGGCCCATCAGGGCCGCGCTACGCAGCGCGTAAAGGCTGTCGGTACTCAGGCGCGGTTCGATCGGCACGACGCGGCGCTCGCCCGTCGTCACGTGGCGCAGTGTGATCTCATGCCGGTAGTAGGTGCGCAGTGCGAGCCACGGCAGGCCGGCGAGGTCCTCCGGCTCGCGGGGCATCGGGCCGCCGGCGAGCACCGACGGTGCTGCGACGACGATGCGCGGCACCTCGGCGAGCTGGATGGCGACCAGCGAAGAGTCGGTGATCTCGCCGACCTGGATCGCGCAGTCGATGCCGGCGGCGATGAAGTCCTGGATCGCGCTGTCGTCGTGCAGCAGCCACTCGACCTTCATGCGCGGGTAGCGCTGCAGGTAGGCGGTCAGCGGGCCGACCAGACGTTCCTGGCCGAAGGCGTGGGGGGCGACGACGCGCAGTATGCCCTCCGGCTCCTCACGGGCACCTTTCAGGCCGGATTCGAAGCTGGCCCAGTTGCTCAGCAGGGTCTTGGCCCCCTCGTAGCAGCGTTCGCCGTCCACCGTCAGGCGCATGCTGTGGGTGGAGCGCTGCAGCAGGCGTACGCCGAGGGATTTTTCCAGGGCCTGCAGGCGCCGGCTGATGGTCGGCTGGGTCATGCCGAGCTGGGCGGCGGCGGCCGACAGGTTGCCGGCCTCGACGATGCGCACGAAGGTCTGGATGAGTTCCAGCCGGTCCCCCGTTCCGGATGCGGACGGAGGCGCATCGGCGCGGGGATCGCCGAGGGAGGTGATGAGGGTCTTCTTCATGCGTTGAACGTATAGCAAATCTGCATTCCGGGCTACTACCGCTGCTATTGCTTGGCAGGCAAGCTCCGTTCATCCCAGAAACAGGAGTTTTGCCATGACTTCCATTTGTAAAACGCATGACCCGCTGAGCGTCCCGCCGAAGCCGGAGTCGGTCGAGCCGGCGCAGTCGGAGGTCCGCCGGCCGGCCCGGTCGTTGATCTTCCTGCTGGCCGCAGGCGCCGGCCTGTCCGTCGCATCCCTGTATTACAGCCAGCCGCTGCTCGGCGTGCTGGCCGCCGAGTTCGGTGCCGGCGCGCGGGAGGCCGGCTTCGTGCCGACCCTGACCCAGCTCGGCTACGCCCTGGGCATCCTGCTGCTGGCGCCGCTGGGTGACCGCCATGACCGCCGCCGCATCATTCTCGGTAAGTCGGTGCTGCTGGTACTGGCCTTGCTGGCGGCCGGGCTGGCCGGGGACTTCGGCGGCTTCCTCCTCGCCAGCCTGGCCATCGGCGTGACCGCTACGCTGGCCCAGGATTTCGTGCCGGCGGCAGCCAGCCTCGCGCCGGAGCAGAGCCGCGGGCGCATCGTCGGCACGGTGATGACCGGCCTCTTGATGGGCATCCTGCTGTCCCGCGTGGTCAGCGGCCTGGTGGCCGAGTTTTGGGGCTGGCGGGCGATGTTCGCAGCGGCGGCGGTCGGCATCGGGCTGATCGGCCTGGCCTCGTGGCGCTGGCTGCCGCGTTTCGTGCCGACCACGCAGTTGTCCTACCGCGCCTTGCTCGCGTCGCTGCCGGTGCTGCTGGGCCGCCATCGGGAGCTGCGCCGCGCGGCGCTGGCCCAGGGGCTGCTGTCGGTGGGCTTCAGCGCCTTCTGGTCCACGCTGGCGATCATGCTGCACGGCGCGCCTTTCCACCTCGGGAGCGCCGTCGCTGGTGCTTTCGGGCTGGCGGGGGCGGCCGGTGCGCTCGCCGCGCCGATGGCCGGCCACCTGGCAGACCGTCGCGGGCCGGCGCTGGTGATCCGCCTGGCGGCCGGCCTCGCGGCGTTGTCCTTCGGCCTGATGAGCCTCGGCACGCAGTTGTCGCCGACCGTCCAACTGGTGCTGCTGGGGATCGCCACGGTAGGTTTCGACCTGGGTGTGCAGGCTGCGCTGATCGCCCACCAGAGCATCGTGTATGGCCTCGACCCCGGTGCGCGCAGCCGCCTGAACGCGGTCCTGGTGGTCAGCATGTTCGTCGGCATGGCGGCGGGGGCGGTGGCCGGTAGCCTGCTGTTTGCCCAGTGGGGCTGGTTGGCGGTCACCGGCATGGCGACGCTGACATCCCTGGCGGCACTGGCCGTGCGCGGGCTGCGCGACTGAGCGTGGAGGGGCTGGAGGCAGGAAAAGCTGCCAGCTTTGGCAGCGTTTCTGTCAAAAGACTGCCAGTCTGGCGCCCCTGGCCTGCGCCGCTCCAGGCCAAACCCTTGATCGATGGGGATTTCCACCGGTCGGTGCGGATGGCACGGATGTTGTTATGGATTGAACGACTCGCCACGGCTTTGTGAAGCAGCATCCGCCGTGGTGCCGACCCATTTCAACGCGAGTTCCTTGCAGCCATGAGCGAAGCCGACCCTCGAACCATCATCCCTCCCGATGCCCAGGCCAAGGTGCGGGCGGAAACTGAAGACACCCTCTACGCCGTCCGCCAGAAGGTCTACCCCCGCGCGGTGACGGGGCGCTTCG
>NZ_JAYSDK010000047.1:0-35791 GCF_041914405.1 Zoogloea sp. | reverse complement strand
CCTTGGCGCGGATGCTGGCCAGCACCTCCAGCCCATCCTTGCCTGGCAGACCCAGATCGAGTAGAACCAGGTCATAGTGCTGGCAACCCAGTGTCGTGAGGGCGGTCTGCCCGTCCTTCACCCAGTCGGTGGCATAGGACGCATCCTTCAATGAGCCCTGGATCGCTTCGCCTATCATGGGATCGTCTTCGACCAACAATACCCGCATTCCCCCTCCTCTTGAAATTATTGTGGCCGCATTACGGCAACATCGAGACAAGAACCTTATCTTTTAGTCTGATGTGGTGATATATGGCAGCTAGTGCATGAATGCCTGCCAACCATATGATGACATCACCAAGCAGTTTGTGAATCTCGCCCCAATCTGCAAGGTTGGAAAAATAGGAATTCCCAACAAAGGGGAACACGTTAATTCGCATTCCGCCTAGTAACGTCAAAGGATGAGATTCGCTTCCCAGAGCCAGTAGCGCAGAAATAGGCAGCAAAAGAAGTAAAGCCCACAGCGCAAAATGCACCAATCGGGAAAGGCCAAACATCCATGCCGACATCTGATGTCGCGGAGCACCCGGACGTACCGCAACCCAAATCAAGCGCAATAATGTGAGCACAAATACGGCGACACCCAAAGATTCATGCCACACGATGTCATTTCGTGTGGCTGGATCGACTCCACCATCAACTATTCGCCCGAAGTCGCCAGGCCCTAACACGAATGCTGTGACAACAATTCCGGCCGTAATCCAATGAAATGCTTTGCTTAATTTGTCATATTGATCAGGACTATTTCTCATGGCATTGTTTCCTCCATATTGGCTGGGATGACCGTATTTTCAATGTGCGGTCTTAGCCGCCCGCTGCTTGAACAGCAGGACTGCGATGACCATGAAGGCCAGCAGTGCGGCCGAGGCCGAATAGCGGCTCAGCGCCAAGCCGCCAGCGCTCAGCGGCTTGTCCAGAAAGTCGCCGACCACGGCTCCCAGCGGGCGGGTCAGGATGAACGCCGCCCAGAACAGCAGCGTGCGGGACACGCCCGTCCAGTAGTAGGCTGCCACAACCAGGGCAAGCAACCCACTGAACACGACGGCCGCACCGGTGTAGCCCAGGCCCGCCGTATCCGCCATCCAGTCACCCAACGCCGTGCCCAGCGTCTGCGAGAACATGATCGTCAGCCAGTAGAAGGCTTCCGCCTTGGGTGAGCTGACGGTGCTCACTGATACGGAACCGAGGGTGCGATGCCAGACGAAGAGCGAGACGAGCAACAAGGCCAGCAGCAGGCTCGAACCGCCAGCGTACCCGATTCCGAGCGAACGATCCGCAAAGTCGGCCAACGTCGTGCCGACCGTGGTGGTGGCGATGATGGTGGTCCAGTACAGGAAGGGGTGGAAGCCCTTGGCCTTGACCTGCGCGACGACGGCAGCCAGGAAGATCACCGCGAAGATGCCGGTGCCGACCAGATAACCCAGGTTCATGGACATCGAGACGGCATCGCCGCCTGTTTCGCCAAGCGTGGTTGCGGCAATCTTGATGAGCCAAAAGCCCAGCGTGACTTCGGGCACCTTGGCCAGAGCGTATTCAGTGGATGTTTTCATGGGGCACGCTCACGGGTCAGGCTTTACCTTCGAGCGTGTCGAAGGTTTTCAGCAGAGCACCCATCGCAGCCTTGCAGTCAGCTTGGCTTGGCGTATCGGCGCGCAACGCCGACAACGCCTTGTCGATGGCCTTATCGAGCACATGCCAATCGTCGGCAGCGCGCGGTTTCAGTCCGGCCTCGGCCGAATCCCAGGCCACCTCCAAATCCTTGATGCGGGTCTTGGCGGCGGGCAGATCACCCTTGTCTACGATGGTGGCCACGTCAGTGGCGATGCTGCGAAAAGCGGTCAAGTCGCCCAGCTTGGAAGCGGCTTGGCTCAGCGATACCGTGCTGGCATTGGCAGACGGTGCAGAGGCGGTGCTCGCGCGGCCTTGGTCGGCAGGCTTGGAGCAGCCGGTGGACAGGGCCACGAGCGCCACCGCCGATACGGTGGCGACAAGGCGAGCGATAGAGTGCTTATTGGGCATGATTTCTCCTTGAAAATTGGGAAGAGGGTTACTCGGCGGCCTGGGCGGAGCGGCCTGCGTTCATGCCGATCTGCGCAACGGCCACCAGCATGACGATGACTGAGAGGAACAAGGCGCTGGTCCACATGGCCCCCATTCCGAGGCCACCGTAAGTCTTGGCTTGCGTCAGCAGGTCGCCGAGCGCAGCGCCGAAGGGACGGGTCAGGATGTAGCCGATCCAGAAGGTCAGCACGGCGTTGCCGCCCATGCGCCAGGCGGCATAGGTGATGCTGATCAGCGCACCAAAGGCGACAGCTCCCCAGGTAAAGCCCAGACCCAGCGCCTCGGTCGCCAGATCACCGGCAGCGGTGCCCAGCGCAAATGTGCAGAGGATGGCTGACCAATAGAACAGCTCCCGGCGGCGCGTCACGATGTCGTGGATGGACAGGGTACGTTCGACTCGATACCAGACAAAGAAGATCGCGGCGAGCGTGACGGCGAACGCCGAAGTGCTGATGTACAAGCTGACGCCCAGGCCGTCGGTCAACAGGTCGGTGATCTGGGTACCGACCACGCTGACCAACACAACCGTGAGCCAGTAAATCCAAGGGGTGTAGCGACGGGTACGCAGCTGCATGAACAGGGCGATTGCCAGCAGCGCACCCATGACGGTGCGCGTCAAGCCCTGGCCAAAGCCCGCGTTGACCGCCAGGAAGTCGGCCCCTGTCTCGCCCACCGTCGTGGACATGATCTTGATGATCCAGAACGACAGCGTGACTTCCGGGACTTTGTTGAGCCAGTCGCTTGCTCTGACCGTGGGCAAATTGTTCATGGTGTTTTCCTGGCGAAGTAAAAGAGATTGCAGTCAGTTTGACCCGGCAGACTTAGCCTACCCATAGGCTCACTCGCGCACCCATCCCAGCGTGATCAGCTTGCCGAACAACAAGAAATGGATACGGGTCGCCAGTCGGTAGATTGGCCCCAGATACCAGCGTGCTTCGTGCAACGTCAGCACGGCACTGAGCGATGCGACCGCGATGGCACCAAGCATGTCCAGCGGAAAGTGAACCCCCAGGTAGATGCGTGACCAGGCGATGGGGAGGCCAAACAGCGCCAAAGCGACGCCAGCCCTTCGCAGTCCTCGCTGTAGCAGAAAGCTGACGGCAACCGACCACCACAGCGTCAGGTGATCGCTGGGAAATGACGAGTCGGCAACATGGGGAATGAGCGTATGACCCAGCCCGATCATGAAAGGCCGGGGATGCGACCAAGCCAGGCCGATGATTTGGTTGGTCAGCAGCCCAAGCAGGCCGGATGCGGTAGCGACCAGCAGCGCTTTGCGGGTGTTCACATTGCCGCGCAGCCAGCCGATGCCGATCAGAATCGGGACGGCCCAGATGAGCCATTCCGCAAAGAAGGTGGCCAGCGTCACCACCAGAGCATTCGGGTGTTCAGGCGCGTTGAGCCACAGGAAGAATGTTTGGTTGAGATGTTCCATGAAGTCTCCGGGCCGGATCACGGCGTCATACGCGATCCGGCCACACTGGCAGGCGGTCAGTCTTGCTTGTCGTGGTCGTCATCGTGATCCGCCTTGTCCTCGGCAGACGAGATGACGGTGCCCTTGTCGGCATCGACCCGGACATCGAAGACCTTGGCCCCGCTGACAACTTCCACGTCATAGACCCAGCCTTGCTTCGAGTTTTCGTACTCGGCGCGCGATGCCTTGCCATTGGCGTGCTGCTCGGCAACGGTGACGGCCTGGTTAAGCGGAATCTTGGCCTTGGTGATCGCCAAGGCGTCGTTTTCCATGCCACCCTTGGCGGCGTAGGCAACAGCGCCAGTCGTAGCAATGGCGATGGCCAGCAGGGAAAGTTTGGTGTAGCGGTACATGATGCTTCTCCAGAAGAGTGCAGGGATTTGCACGGTGGAGAAGTTACGCAGGCAGACTTAGCTGCTACTGAGCTGAGCCGTCGCCGTTATCGTCGGAGATTGCTGGCAATGGCTTAGCGTGCTTTATTTTCCGTTTTCTGAAACGACCCGATTGGCTTCGTTTGTTTCGCTCTTGCACTGGCCTTAGGCACCGCGGTCCCCAGTACCGAGGCTCGACATATGCTGGATGTCGGCCAAGGCCCTGAGCTTGGCTCAGGCCTCCTCTTGCTGGCTCCGAACGCTGGTCATCCCCGCTGCCTCTGCGAGATGGCGATGGCTGCCGGCCTGTTCCAAGGTTTGGCGACATGATCACCGTGCCGCTCCGATCACTGTTCGTGATCTCGGCCGACCTGCGGCGGCGGTGTCACCTCAACCCTGAATCGGAAATGGAGGTGATTCAGATGTGGTAGATCGACCCAGAAAAGCAAATGCAATCAATCTAATCCATGCGAAGGAGAATGATCATGCGCAAGCTGTTGATACCCTTGTTACTGGCTGTCTCACTGTCCGCTTTGGCCGCCGGCGAGCGGGTCACGGCACAGACCATTGAGCTCAAGGATGGTGGCAAAGTCTTTGTGAAAAAGGACGGGACGATGGTTCATATCGACGCCGCCGGCAATCGCGTCAAGATGCGGAACGGTGTGACGATGGAAGCCAAGGACGGAGCCAAGTACGTGATGAAGAACGATGCCCTGTGGAAGACAATCACCGAAAAGGGAACGCTGAACCCGAAGTTCTGAGGTGGTGGCGGATGGTCTTCGGACCATTCGCTTCAACTCGCGTTCAGAGGCCCTTGAAGACGTCCCGGTGCATCTTGATCGTGGCGGCGGAAGCGCGCTTCTTAGTGTGGTTCTTGGCCATGTCTTCCGCCCACAGGCTGGTCTCGAAACCGAGCTTTTCGTAGAAGCAGAGAACTGCGTCGTCGTTGTCCGCATCGACGACGATCAATCGCGCAGCAGACAAGCCCGCTGTATTGAGAATGTCACCGAGGAGGAGTGCCATCAAGGCGCCGCCCACTCCCCTGCGTTGCAGATCCTGATGGACCGCAAGTCGCCCGATCTTGACGGCGGGAAAGGCAGCAAGTTCGATGTGCTCACCGAACCCCAATTCGAACTTCTCGGAGTCGTTGAGCTTGATCGCGTCGTTGGCGAGCGTGAAGTAGCCGACTGGACCTTCGAACTGCTGATGGAAGACCACGTTGGTGAAGCCCAGTCTGGTTTCATGCAAGGCCCGCGCCTGTGTGGTCAGGAACTCGTCCAGCCGAGGCTTTCCGCAGGTGAATGCCCCAAGGGTCGCGGGCTCCACCTCCGTGATCGGGAGGTAGCCATAGCCCTCTTCAGGCAGCATCAGCCGGGGGCAGCGCGATCCGGTACTTGTCGAGGAAGTGGGCTTCTTTGGCGCGCCGAGCCGCAGCGGCCAGATGTACCGCGCGCTCCTGAACAGCCTGAGTCGGCCGGACAGACTCCACGGACACGACAAGCCGCTTCTTCGCCTTGAGGGACGAAGCGTGTTTCTTCATAAGAAGGCTGCGGGCAGAGTGTTTCATGGTAAGGGCACAGTACGTAAGAACGCCTTCCACGCGGCGGGAAGGCACTCGGATACTAGATCAAAAAAGAGAATGTATCCACTGGATATATCCGGCAGATAGCGCACTCCGCTCATGAAGCCACAGTGTGGTGGTTCAGTATGAGCCGCGGTCCCGGACAGTAATGTGCGGCAGGAAGGCCTCCTGCAGTACCTGACGTATTGAAGCGCAGGTCCGTCGGTCATCGTCCATGAGGTTCATGTAGAGCTCGGCGGTCAGTTCGATCAGGTAGGTGTGTTCCCGAAGATGGGCTTCCCGATCAGGGCTCGCACAGGCCTTGAGCCAGCGCTCCTCTAACGCGTAGCTGCGATACGCGCAGTCGATGAACTGGGCAAACAAGGCCGTGACCGTCTCGGCGTCTCCCGAATCCGTCGCCTGGAGCGTTTGCAGTCCGAGGGCCTTCAGGCGACGACTCGTCGCTTCAAGCAAAAGGTCGTTTGATGAAGAGAATGCATCTGAGCAGATCATGGCCGTGAGCCTGCAAACGGATCAGTCCGCGCTGTGGGGCGTGACGATCGATGTCGGTATCCACATCTCGAAAATGTTGCTGTCTTCCCCCGTCCGACCCTCGATGTCGCCTTGGTGCGCGCGGAGGATGGAACGGGTGATCGCAAGGCCCAGTCCGGCGCCATCGCCCGAATGGCGGCGCGATGCGTCCACACGGTAGAAGCGATCAAAGAGACGGGACAGGTGTTCTGTCGGGATAGGCTCCCCGGTGTTCTCGACGGCGAGGTGGACGGTTTCGGTGTCGGTGTTGTCGCATATGACGCTGACCGTTACGGTGATGTGCCCACCCGATGGCGTGTAGCGAAGCGCGTTGGATAGAAGGTTGCCGATGGCGCGTCGGAGCATCAGCCGGTCTCCGGTCACCCATCCTGAACCTTCTAGCTTGAGGGCCACGCCGTTCTCTTCGGCCAGGGCCCCGTAAAAATCGAACAGGGCCATGACCTCGTCCGCCAGATCAAAGGTTTCCTGACCTGGCACGATGAGACCATTTTCCGACTTGGCCAGGAACAGCATGTCCGAGATCATGCGCGAGAGGCGTTCGTACTCCTCGGCGTTGGATTCCAGCACTTCCCGGTACTCGCCTGATGTGCGGGTCTTCGAGAGTGCCACCTGGGTTTGCGTCATCAGGTTGCTGACTGGCGTGCGGAGTTCGTGGGCCAGATCGGACGAGAAGTCCGAGAGACGCGTGAAGGACTCCTCCAGCCGGGCCAGCATGTCGTTGAGGGATTCGGCCAACTCGGCCAGTTCGACCGGCACGGTGTCCACTGGCAGGCGCTGGTCAAGATGCTGGGCGCTCACTTCCGTTGCCCTCCGTCTCATCTCGCGCAGAGGTGCCAAGCCTCGGCGGGCGACGAACCAGCCGAGCAGACCGGTTGCGGCCGTGCCGCCCACGATGACGAGCCACAGTGTCCTCATGAACGAGTCCATGAAATTGCGGTGATGGGAGATATCTGTCGCCACTGCGACAACGGCCGGCGGCCACGACGGCACCCCGGTCGGCACCTCGGCCGCAATGCCCCGGAAAGGCATTTGTCCATCCACTTGCCAGACGTAGGGGTGATTGACCCCGGCCGTCTTGACACGATCCAGCAGCGGTTGAGGGAAAGGCGCGCCTTCGGTCGCAAACAGGGTGCGCCCATCCGGTCCCTTGAGTGCGACGACCAGGCCGTGATGTCCGATCAGTGAGTCATCCATCTGCTGGGGAATGGCCGCCAGGTCCGTGGGTGAGCGGACCTTCGCCATGGCATGGCGAATCAGTTCAAGTTTGCCGGTCAAGGCCTCCATGTCCTGTTCTTCGAAGTGCTGTTCGACGGACTGGGCCACGATCAACCCCAGAACCAGCAACACGGCCGTCGAGGCTGCCGCAAAAAGCAGGGTCAGGCGGAAGGTCAGGGACTTGCGGCGGACGCTCGTGCGCACTATTCGCTCTCCTGTTCTTCCAGCACATAGCCCATGCCCCGCACAGTGCGAATCAGCTTGGGCTCGAAGCCGTCGTCGATCTTGGCGCGAAGGCGGCGCACGGCCACTTCGATCACGTTGGTGTCGCTGTCAAAGTTCATGTCCCATACCTGCGATGCGATCAACGAGCGCGGGAGCACTTCGCCACGTCGTCGTAGCAACAGTTCAAGGAGGGCAAACTCCTTGGCGGTCAGATCAATCCGCCGACCTGCTCGGGTGACACGCCGACGCGGGAGGTCCAGTTCGAGGTCGGCTGCTCGCAAGGCATCGACTTCCTTGTTCTTCACACCACGGCGTAGCAGTGTGCGCACCCGGGCCAGGAGCTCCGAGAAGGCGAAGGGCTTCACGAGGTAATCGTCAGCGCCCAGCTCCAGCCCCTTGACCCGGTCATCAACGCTGTCTTTGGCGGTCAGAAACAAGATCGGCATCTCCTTGCCAGCCTTGCGCAGGGCCTGCAGGACGCGCCAGCCATCGAGTCCCGGCAACATCACGTCGAGCACGATGAGATCGTAGGCTTCGTTCATTCCACAATGCAGTCCGTCCATGCCATCCCGGACCAAATCCACATTGAAGCCGGCCTCGACCAGCCCTTGCTTGAGGTAGTCCCCGGTTTTAGGTTCGTCCTCGACGATCAGTATTTTCATGGTCTTCCTCGCTTCCTGCTCATACGGCTGGCGCTAGTGTGGCGCAACGCACTTCCGTTTTTCCCAAGATTACAAAGATGTAATTCGTGGGTCAGTCTCCTGTCGGTTTTTGCGCCGCACACTGCTCGCCATGGGAACGCCAGATTCCCAGCCTACCTTTTGACCCCATGGAGAAGACCGATGCGATCCTATTTGCTCGGGCTATCGGCGCTGGCCATGATGAACAGCGTCTGGGCGGCTACGCCGCCTTTGCTGGAGACGAGCTCCAGCCCGTCCCCGTATGTGTCCTCCCTGTCGGATTACCACGCCTGGTCGGAACCGCCGGTCGGGCCGTGGCGCGCCGCCAATGAATCGGTCCAGCGCGGAATGGATGCACATGCAGCCCCCTCTACGCCTGACCAGCCCGCTGAGGCTCGTGAAGCCCGTGAGGCTTTGCAGAAAAAGGGCGATGCGGCGCCGACGCCGCCGGCCATGCCGCCTGCCGGCCATCATCATTAGGAGGCCGCCATGCGCTCATACCTATCCGTACGCCCCCTGGGGCTGATCAAGACCCTGACCGTGCTGGTGCTCGGCACGCTGACCCTCAGCGGCTGTGCCAGCTTTTCTGCGGACGGAGGCTTCGGCACGGTCCGGGATACGACCCGTGCCCGAATCGGCGCCGATGCCCGCTGGGCCAGAGACGATGCGGACCGCAAGGAGGTCGATGCCCGCGTCGCCGAATTGCTGACCAAGCCGCTGACGGTGGAGGACGCGGTTCAGGTCGCCATCTATAACAACCGCGGGCTGCGCGCGTCGTTCTACGAGCTTGGCATCAGCGAAGCTGAAATGGTCCAGGCCGGGCGGCTGCCCAACCCCCATTTCTCCATGCTGCGTGCCAGTCGAGCCGAGAATGGTGTGCGCGAGTTCAAGATCGAACAGGTACTGACCTTCAACCTGTTTGCGCTGATCACGATGCCCATGGCCGTTGAGGTCGAGAAGCGGAATTTCGCCCAGACCCAGCGCATGACGGCGCTGGAGGTTGCCCGGGTGGCCTCGGAGACGCGCAAAGCCTACTTCGGTGCGATCGCCGCGGAGGAGTCGGTGCGTTACCTCCGGAAAGTCAGGCAAGCTGCAGAAGCGGGTGCCGGACTGGCTCGCAAGATGGCCGAGGTCGGTAATTTCAATCGCTTGCAGCAGGCGCGTGAGCAAGGCTTCTATGCCTCAGCCGCTCTCGATCTGGCTCGCGCAGAGCAAGCCCATATCGCGGCGCGGGAACGCTTGACCAAGCTGCTCGGTCTGCCGTCGCCACAGTCGATTCAGCTCCCCGAGCGCCTGCCGGATCTGCCCAAGGCACCCGACGAACAGCCGGCCGTTGAACAGACCGCGCTTGATCAGCGGCTGGATCTCCAGGCCGTCCGTCTCGAAACGGAAGCGCTGGCCAAGAACCTTGGCCTTACCCAGGCCACGCGCTTCATCAACGTGCTGGAGTTCGGTCCGGCGCGCGTCCTGGAGGGGACGCGGGACAGTGGCTACAAACGCGGCTACGAAGTGAGTTTCGAGCTCCCGCTCTTCGATTTTGGCGGCAGCAAGGTCGCCAAGGCCGAAGCCATCTATGGGCAAGCAATCGAACGCGCGGCCGAGGCGGCAATCAATGCCCGTTCGGAAGTACGCGAAGCCTACTCGGCATACCGCAGCAGCTTCGATATCGCCAAGCACTACCGGGACGAAATCGTACCGCTCAACAAACGGATCGCCGAAGAGAACCTGCTGCGCTACAACGGCATGCTGATCGGGGTGTTCGATCTGCTGGCCGACGCCCGTTCCCAGATCACCAGCGTGAACAGCTACATCGAGTCCTTGCGTGACTACTGGATCGCCCAAAGCGATCTGCAGATGGCCCTGATCGGTAAGCCGTCCCTGGCTCCTGCCGCACGCACCGCACCGGCCAGCACCGGCCGTCCGGATCACTGAACCAAAAGGACATCCGATGACATCACGTCGCGCATTCATCCAAAGTCTGGGACTGACCGGAGGTGCCGTTGCCGCGGCTTCGGTAAGTCCGGTGGCCATGGCCGCCTTGCCGGAACTGATCACGAAGAATGATCCGAACACGGCACCGCCACATCTTCCCCGCGGCGTCACTGGCGCAGGCCGGCCCTACAACCCGGTGGTCACCCTCAATGGTTGGACCCTGCCATGGCGCATGAACAAGGGGGTCAAGGAGTTTCACCTGGTGGCTGAACCGGTTGTGCGCGAAATCGCGCCCGGGATGAATGCCCACCTGTGGGGTTACAACGGACAAAGCCCCGGCCCCACCATTGAAGTGGTCGAAGGCGATCGGGTCCGCATTTTCGTCACCAACCGCCTGCCCGAGCACACCACCATCCATTGGCACGGACAGCGCCTGCCCAATGGAATGGATGGTGTCGGTGGGCTCACCCAGCCTCAGATCCCACCGGGCAAGACCTTCGTCTACGAGTTCGTGGCACGCCGCCCGGGTACCTTCATGTATCACCCCCACGCGGATGAGATGACCCAGATGGCGATGGGCATGATGGGCTTCTGGGTCACCCATCCGAAGGAGCGAAATCCGCTCATCGACGAGGTGGACCGGGACTTCTGCTTCCTCTTGAACGCCTACGACATCGATCCGGGTAGCTATACGCCAAAGGTGAATACGATGCTCGACTTCAACTTGTGGACCTTCAACAGCCGGGCCTTCCCGGGCATCGATTCCCTCAACGTGCGCCAGAACGATCGCGTGCGGATCCGCGTGGGCAACCTGACGATGACGAATCATCCGATTCACCTGCATGGCCATGAATTCACGGTGACCGGCACGGATGGTGGCCCGACACCCAAGGGCGGCCGCTGGCCGGAGGTGACGACCGACATTGCTGTCGGGCAAATGCGCCAGGTCGAATTCATTGCCAACGAACCGGGGGACTGGGCGTTCCATTGTCACAAGAGCCACCACACGATGAATGCGATGGGGCATGACGTGCCGACGATGATCGGTGTCGATCACCGGGAGGCCGCCAAGCAGATCACCGATCTCATCCCCGACTACATGGTGATGGGTGAGCGCGGTATGGCTGACATGGGGGAAATGGAAATGCCGCTGCCGGACAACACGCTTCCGATGATGACGGGCCAAGGCCCGCATGGCGCCGTCGAGATGGGCGGCATGTTCACCATCCTGAAGGTCCGTGCCGAGCAGAAGGCCGGCGATTACTCGGATCCCGGCTGGTACAAGCAACCGCCTGGGACGCGTGCTTACGAATGGACTGGGCCCGCTGCCGAGCCTCCACGTGCCAGCAGCCAGGGAGGACAGTCCATGCCGGCACAAGGCAAGCCTGCTGCAACGGAAGTTCAGGTTCGAAAGCCAGGCCCGCACGCCGGACACTGAATCGCGGTCACGATAACGAGAACTGAGGAGCCCCATCATGAAAAAAACGCTGATTACTGTCGTGGCGCTGGCTGCTGTGAGTGCAGCATCGGGCGCCATCGCCCTGTACGCCGGCGCCATCAACATTGCGGCCGATGAGCCGCATCACCCACTGACCTACCGTTTGCTGGAATTTGCCCGGGAGCGCTCCATCGCCGTTCGGGCCGGAGACATCAAGCCGCCGATCGATCTGGCGAATCCGGAACGCGTCCGCCGCGGCTCCGGCAACTACGACGCGATGTGCGTGGGCTGCCATTTGTCTCCGGGTGCGGAAGACTCGGAGATTCGCAAGGGGCTGTATCCGACGCCACCCAAACTGGCCGACAAGCCGGCGGCGCTGCTCGATCCTCAATTTGCCGAGGCGCGCCAGTTCTGGATCATCAAGCACGGGATCAAGGCGTCGGGTATGCCGGCCTGGTCCAAGGGCGGGATGGAGGATGAGGCGATCTGGGATCTAGTCGCGTTCGTTCAGAAGCTCCCTGGGCTGACTGCCGCCGATTACACGAGGCTGGTGGCGTCCAGCGAGGGACACAGTCATGGTGGGCTCGATGGGCATCACGATAGGCACGCGCATGACGACGACCATGGGGATCATGATCACAGCGACGATGCCGGCCATCATAACGATGAGGCCGCCTCGGTGTCGCCCCAGGAGAAAAAGGGCCATACCCATCCGCCCGGCTTCAAGCATAGCCACTGACGCCGTCCCAGATTACTGAAATGTAATTTTTGGGACAGCTTCCCGTCGGGTTGCGCTTGTCAGAATGAGCCATCCCAATCACCAAAGGACGGATCATGAAACTGCAAACGCTGATCTTGTCGTCCGTACTGAGCCTGATGGCCGGCTCGGCGCTGGCCGCGGTGCAGGTCGATGTGTACAAGAGCCCGTATTGCGGGTGCTGCGGAAAATGGATTGAACACCTGCGTGCCCAGGGCTTCGAGGTGACAGCGCACGATGTGACGGACGTCCCGGGCCAGCGCAAGAAGCTCGGTATGCCCGAAGCCTATGGTTCGTGCCACACCGCCAAGGTCGGCAACTATCTCATCGAGGGGCATGTCCCGGCCGCCGATGTCCAGCGCCTGCTGAAAGAGAAGCCCAAGGCCATCGGGTTGGCCGTCCCCTCAATGCCGCCAGGCTCACCGGGCATGGAAAGCGCCAGGCCCATGCCCTACGAGACGCTGCTTGTGCGTGCCGATGGCTCCAGCCGCGTGTTTGCCCGCCACTGATTATTCATTTGCGTTCATCTGGATCAAATCATGAAAACCACCCTTGGAATCGTCCTTGCCGCCCTTGTCGGCACCGTGAGCCTGCCGGCCCTTGCGGACAACGAAACGCCCGACGCGGCGGCCCACAACCATGCTGGGCACGGTATGGCTGCATCTCAAATGACCGAAGGTCTTGTGAAGAAGGTCGATAAGTCGGCCGGCAAACTCACTTTGTCTCACGGGCCGCTGCCCAATGGCATGCCTGGGATGACCATGGTGTTTCGCGTCAAGGATCCGGCCTGGCTGGATCAGGTGAAGGCCGGGGACACCATCCACTTCATGGCCGAGCAGATCAACGGTGCTATGACCGTCGTGCACTTGCAGCGCGACTAAGTTGCTTCGCGATGTCGGAAGCGCGGGGAAGCACCCGCCTTCCAGGCGTCACCGTCCAGGGAGTGGAACATGAGAATACGAGGCAGGCGGATGCGGTGTGCCGCCATCGCGTTGTTGGGCGCATTCAGTTGGGTAGCTCAGGCACAGGAGGCCCCGATCGGCGCCGACGTGGACTCGCTACTGAACTATGCCCGCAGTCGCAACCCTGACTACGCGGCGATGCGGTTTGAAGCGGACGCCGCCACAGAGCGCATCGTGCCTGCCGGGGCACTGCCCGACCCGAAGTTCCGTACCGAACTGCGCGACATCACGCGCATGGGCGAACAGAATCCAGCGCTGCTGCCGGCCCAGGTCGGCAGCACGCGCTACCTGCTGATGCAGGACGTGCCCTGGCTGGGCAAGCGGGACCTCAAGCGGGAGATCGCTGAACTCGATGCCCGCGGCGCCGAAGGGCGTGCCAGCGGCACCTGGGCGGAACTGGCCGCGCGCATCAAGACTGCCTATTCCCAACTCCAGTACGTCTATCGCAACGAGCAGCTGACTCGCGAAATCCTCGATCTGATGGTCCGTCTCGAGAAGATCGCCCAGGTGCGCTACGCCGGCGGCCTGGCCGCTCAGCAGGACGTGATCCGCGCCCAGGTCGAGCAGACCAGCATGAAAAATGAGTTGGTCGCCCTGCAGAACGAACGTCGGCAACTGCAGGCGCGCCTGAACGCGCTTCTTGCAAGGCCGACGTCTTCGCCCTTGGCAGCCCCGGAACGCCTGCGGACACTACCCGCGCCCGCTCAGCTCGATCCGACGACCCTGGAAGAGCGGGCCAGGACAAGGAACCCGCAGATCTTCGCGGACGAAGCCCGCATTCGCTCGGCGGAGAAGAGTCGCGAACTCACTTACAAGAACCGTTACCCGGATTTCACGCTGGGCATTTCGCCGATCCAGTACCAGGGCGCGGTGCGTGAATGGGAATTGATGGTGGAACTGAACCTGCCGCTACAGCAGGGCAGCCGCCGGGCCCAGGAGCGGGAGTCCGAGGCCATGCTGTCCGCCGCCAAAGCGCGCCGGGATGCGACCGCCAATCAGGTTCTGGGCGATCTGGCCGAAAACCTGTCCGGTTTCGATGCGGCTCGCCGGACCGAGAGCCTGGCCTCAACGAGCCTCTTGCCGCAATCCGAACTTACTTTCAAGGCGGCCTTGGCCGGCTATGAGACCGGCAAGGTGGACTTCGCCACGCTGCTCGACGCCCAGCGGCAGATTCGCCAAGCCCGGCAATCCCAAATCAAGGCCCAGGCCGAGGCACAGATCCGCCTGGCCGACATCGAACGCATTCTCGGAGAAGACCTATGAAAACAGGCGCAGGCATTGCGGTCGGCCTTGCTGTTGCGTTGGCTGCCGGTGGCGGCTACTGGTTGGGCCAGCGCCCGTCGGCAAATCATGAGCATGCTGCGAGCCCGGTCGCGGCGGCACCGGTAGAAGGCGCAAAGAAGGAGCGCAAGCTGCTGTACTACCGTAACCCGATGGGCCTACCGGATACCTCGCCGACGCCCAAGAAGGACCCGATGGGGATGGACTACATCCCGGTCTATGAAGGCGAGGCGGACGAGACGCCCGCAGCAGCCAAATGGATCAAGATCAGTACCGAGAAAGTGCAAAAGCTTGGTGTGCGTACCGAGGTCGCCGAACTGCGTTCTCTGGACCGCACGGTACGTGCCGCCGGCCGCATTGAGATCGATGAGCGGCGCAGTTTCGCCATCGCCCCGAAGTTCGAGGGCTACGTCGAGCGCCTGCACGTAAACGTGACCGGCCAGCCAGTCGCCAAGGGACAGCCGCTGTTCGAGGTCTACAGTCCGGAGCTGGTCTCTGCCCAACGGGAATACGCCATCGCCGCCCAGGGCGTCGAAGCGCTGAAGGGCGCCGGCAGCGAGGCGCAGAGCGGCATGAAGCAGCTCGCCGAATCCAGCCTGCTGCGCCTGCGCAACTGGGACATCTCGGAAGAACAGATCCGCGCCCTCGCCAAGTCGGGCGCCACCAAGCGCACGCTGACCTTCCGCTCGCCGGTGGCCGGTATCGTCACCGAGAAAAAGGCTTTGCAAGGGATGCGCTTCATGCCCGGCGACACCTTGTACCAGGTCGCCGACCTGTCGTCGGTATGGATCGTCGCCGACGTCTTCGAGCAGGACATCGGCCTGGTGCGTAGCGGCAGCCTCGCCAAGGTGCGCATCAATGCCTATCCGGACAAGGTCTTCGAGGGCAAGGTGAGCTATGTCTATCCGACCTTGAATGCGGAAACGCGGACCGTGCCCGTCCGCGTGGAGCTCGCTAACCCGGGGCAACTCCTGAAACCCGCGATGTTTGCGCAGGTAGAAGTGCCGGTGGAGGGCAAGGGCCAGGTCGTGACCGTGCCCAACTCGGCGGTGATTGATAGCGGCACTCGCCAGATCGTCCTCGTCGCGCACGGCGAAGGCCGTTTCGAGCCGCGGGACGTGAAGCTGGGTGGTCGTAGCGAGAACCATATCGAAGTGATGGATGGCGTCAAGGCCGGCGAAAAGGTGGTTGTCGCCGCCAACTTCCTGATCGATGCGGAAAGCAACCTGAAAGCCGCGGTCGGTGGCTTTGGTCATTCGGGCCATGGTGGAGCACCGAAGTCCGGAAAGGACGGCGAGAAGCCTGCGGCGGCGCCCCAAGCGGCCGGGCACCGGGCTGAAGGCACGGTGGGCAGTGTCGATGCCAAGGACGGGACGGTCAGCCTGAGTCACGGCCCGGTCGCCAGCCTCAAGTGGCCGGCGATGACCATGGAGTTCAAGGTGGCCAATCCCTCGCTGCTCCAGGCCTTGAAGCCGGGCGTTAAGGTGGATGTTGAATTCGTCGAGCGCCAGCCCGGCGAATGGGTCATCACCTCGGCAACCCCTGCCGGCAAGGCGGCCCCTTCGGCGCCGGCTGCCAATCCCCACGCAGGCCACTGACACAGGATCCATCATGCTGGCCCAAATCATCGACTGGTCGGGCCGGAACCGCTTTCTGGTTCTGCTCGCCACACTGTTCATTCTCGCGGCTGGGGTGTTTGCGGTGCTGCGTACGCCCATCGACGCGCTGCCCGACCTCTCCGACGTGCAGGTCATCGTCTACACCGAATACCCCGGCCAGGCGCCGCAGGTGGTCGAGGACCAGGTCACCTACCCGCTCACCACGGCCATGCTGTCGGTGCCCAAGTCGAAGGTGGTGCGGGGTTTCTCCTTCTTCGGTGCGTCCTTCGTCTACATCATTTTTGAAGACGGCACCGACATTTACTGGGCCCGCTCACGGGTCCTCGAATACCTCAACTTCGCCGCGGGCCGCATGCCCAAGGGCGTGACACCCCAGATCGGCCCGGACGCCACCGGCGTCGGCTGGGTCTATCAATACGCGCTGATCGCCAAGGAGAAGACCCTTGCCGAGCTGCGTACGATCCAGGACTGGTATCTGCGCTACCAGCTGGCCAAGGCCCACGGCGTCGCCGAGGTGGCCTCCATCGGCGGCTTCGTGCAAACCTACCAGGTCACCGTCGATCCGGTGAAGCTGCGCGCCTACGGCATTCCGTTGATGAAGGTCGCCCAGGTGATCCGCGACTCCAACCGGGACGTCGGCGGCCGCGTGGTGGAGATGGCCGAGACCGAGTACATGGTGCGCGGCAAGGGCTACCTGCGCGGCAAGGCGGACATTGAACGGCTGGTGGTGAAGGCTGACAAGGGCACGCCGGTGCTGGTCCGCGACATCGCCCGCGTCGAGCTGGCGCCGGACGAACGCCGCGGCCTCACCGAGCTGAACGGCGACGGCGAGGTGGTGGCCGGCATCGCCATGGCCCGCTACGGACAGAACGCGCTGGAGGTCATCCACAACCTGAAGGACAAGATCGCCGAGATCGGGCCCGGCCTGCCGGAAGGCGTGTCGGTGCAGACCGTCTATGACCGCTCCGAGCTGATCCACCGGGCCATCGAGACCCTGAAGGGCACGCTGATCGAGGAGTCGATCATCGTGGCGCTAGTCTGCGTGGTCTTCCTGCTCCATGTGCGCAGCGCGCTGGTGGCGATCCTGATGTTGCCGGTGGGCGTGCTGATGGCCTTCATCGCGATGCGCCTGCTGGGCATGAACTCCAACCTGATGAGCCTGGGTGGCATCGCCATTGCGATCGGCGCAATGATCGACGCCGCCATCGTGATGATCGAGAACGCCCACAAGCACCTGGAGCGCCTGCCGGACGGCCACACCACGGCCGAACGTTTCGAAGCCATGCTGGCCGCCTGCAAGGAGGTCGGCCCGGCGCTGTTCTTCTCGCTCTTGATCATCACCGTCTCCTTCCTGCCGGTGTTCACGCTGGAAGGCCAGGAAGGCCGCCTGTTCTCGCCGCTGGCCTACACCAAGACCTTCTCGATGGCCGGCGCCGCGTTCCTGTCCGTCACCTTGGTGCCGGTGCTGATGCTGCTGTTCATCCGCGGCAAGATCATGCCGGAAGCCAAGAACCCGGTGAACCGGGTCCTGATCTGGCTGTACCGGCCGATCATCGCCGCGGTGATGCGCTGGAAGAAGTTGACCATCGTGCTGGCCGTGCTGGCCTTGGGCGTGTCGATCTATCCAGCTTCGCGTCTCGGCTCGGAGTTCATGCCGACCTTGAACGAAGGCACCTTGCTCTACATGCCAGCCTCTCTGCCGGGCATGTCCATCACCAAGGCTGCCGAGCTCATGCAGACCCAGGACAAGATCATCAAGAGCTTCCCCGAGGTCGAGTCGGTGTTCGGCAAGGCCGGCCGCGCCAACACCGCGACCGACCCGGCCCCGGTCGAAATGTTCGAGACCGTCATCAACCTCAAGCCCCTGTCCGAATGGCGGCCGGGCATGACGACCGACAAGCTGATATCGGAAATGGACAAGGCCCTGCAGTTCCCCGGTGTCGCCAATGCCTGGACGATGCCGATCAAGGCCCGCACCGACATGCTGTCCACCGGCATCCGCACGCCGATCGGCATCAAGGTCTTCGGCAAGGATCTCGCTGAAATGGAGAAGCTGGCCAAAGAGATCGAGGCCGTCGTGAAGACCGTGCCCGGCACCACCAGCGCCTTCGCCGAGCGCATCACTGGGGGCTTCTACCTCAACATCGAGCCCGACCGGGAACAGCTGGCCCGCTACGGTCTCGCCGTCGGCGACCTGCAGGATGTGATCGGTAGTGCGCTCGGCGGCGAGATGGTCACCACCACCGTCGAAGGGCGCGAGCGCTTTGGCGTGACCGTACGCTACCCGCGCGAGCTGCGCTCCGATCCCCAGCAGATCGCCAGCCAGGTGCTGGTGCCGACGATGGGGGGCACGATGGTGCCGCTGGGGCAGTTGGCGAAGGTCTCGGTCGCAAAAGGTACGCCGGGTATTCGCACTGAGAATGCCTTGTTGTCGGCCTATATCTTCGTGGATATCCGGGACCGGGATATCGGTGGCTACGTGGCCGACGCGAAGAAGGCTGTCGCCGCGCAAATCAAGTTCCCACCGGGCTACTACGTGACCTGGAGCGGCCAGTTCGAGTTCATGGAGCGTGCCATCGAGAAGATGAAGATCGTCATCCCGATCACGCTGCTGACGATCTTCCTGCTGCTCTATCTGAACTTCCGGCGCATCACCGAAACCTTGATCGTCATGCTGTCGGTGCCTTTCGCGCTGGTCGGTGGCGTGTGGCTGATGTGGCTGCTCGGCTACAACCTGTCCGTCGCGGTGGCGGTCGGCTTCATCGCGTTGGCTGGCGTGGCGGCGGAGACCGGTGTGGTGATGCTGATCTACCTGGATCACGCCTGGGAAGCGCTCAAGGCCCGCTGCCGCGAGGAAGGCCGCGCACCCCACGTGGGCGACCTGTACGAGGCGGTGATGGAAGGCGCCGTCGAGCGCGTCCGCCCGAAAATGATGACGGTCGTCGCGATCATGGCCGGCCTCTTGCCGATCATGTGGGGCACTGGCACCGGCTCGGAAGTGATGAGCCGCATCGCCGCACCGATGGTCGGCGGGATGATTTCCTCCACCGTCCTGACCCTCGCCGTGATCCCGGCCATCTACGCGCTGGTCAAGCAATGGCGGCTGGGACGTGGGCTGGAGGGGTAGCCATAAACAAGGAGGCTCAGATGAACGCGCGCACGCAAACCCAACGGGACCCAGTGTGCGGCATGACGGTGAGTGATGGCGCTCACACCACGGTCTACCATGGGGTGACCTTCCATTTCTGCTCGGCCCAGTGCCTGGCGCACTTTCTGGAGGCACCGGCCTTATTCGCCGGTGCAGTCCGCGGGGAGGATATTCGGGCCATGCCCAAGCGCCGCCTGTTGCGCATCGCGACGGGTGCAGCCCTTGACGAGACCTGCCGCCGACTCCAGGCAATGATGGGGGTGAGCGCGATTCGGGCCGAGGCGGATCGGCTGCACATCGACTATGACCTGCGCCGGGTGTCCCTTTCCCAGATCGAAGCCGAAATACAGGCGGCGGGCATCGTCCTGAAAGGTGGCCTACACGCACTGCGCCGTAGCCTGTGGCGCTTCACCGAGCACAATGAACTGCAGAACGCGGCCCGCACCGGGCCCCAGGCTTGCTGCAACCGGCCGCCCACGCCGCGCTGAGTGTGTCCTTCACTTTAGGAGGCCGTGATGATCGACTCCCGTGAATCGTCTCAAACTGGAACGGATGCCCAGGCCCACGTTCATCACCGCCGCGGTCGATGGATGTGGTGGCTGTTTGCCGCGATGGCCCTGTTCTACCTGTTGGCGGAACACCGTGCCCATCTGTTCGGCGTTCTGCCCTATCTGCTGGTGCTGGCCTGTCCCCTGATGCACCGCTTCATGCATGGGCACCATGGCCACAGGCATGACCATGTGGCCGAAGACAAGGGAGATCACCATGAACAGCCATGACGGTGATTATGGATTGTGGACGCTGGTCGTCATCAATTCGCTCTTCTTCATCCTGTTTGCCGCGAGCTACTTCAAGCCGAAGAGCAAACAGGACTGGCGCACGCTGGGCCTGTTCTCGGCGTTTGTCGTCGCGCTGTTTACCGAGATGTATGGTTTTCCGCTGACCATCTACCTGCTCTCCGGGTGGCTCACGGAACATTTCCCAGGGATCAACTGGCTCTCCCATGATGCGGGGCATCTGCCGGAAATGATTTTCGGGTGGAAGGCCAATCCCCACTTCGGTCCTTTCCACATTCTGTCCAGCCTCTTCATCATCGGCGGTTTCTGGCTGCTCGCCGACGCCTGGCCTGTGCTCTACGAGGCCCAAAGGACGGGGAGACTGGCGACCACGGGGCCATATGGGCGCATCCGCCATCCCCAGTACGTCGCCTTCATCCTGATCATGATCGGCTTTCTGTTTCAGTGGCCGACTCTGCTGACGCTGATTCTCTTTCCCGTCTTGCTCGTGACCTATGTCCGTCTTGCCAAGCGGGAGGAATCACAGGCGCTGGAGACTTTCGGCGATGCGTATCGCGACTACATGCGCAGAACCCCCGGATGGTGGCCGGCTTTCAAGGAGCGTCGGTCCCCCAACTGAATTCGACGCACACACATAAGGAGCTGCCATGACCTCCGCCGCTTCCGGGCATCGTCACGACCATGCCCACTCTCATTCCCCCTCCGGTCCCCACGCTACGGGGCCGGAGACAGCGACAGATCCCGTCTGCGGAATGAAGGTCAAACCCGAGTCGGCCTTTCAGAGCGAATTTGCGGGCGCGACCTACCGGTTCTGCAGCAGTCACTGCAAAGCCCAGTTCGATTCCGATCCACCGCGCTACGTCCAGCCGCAGGTTTCGGCGCCGAAGGCGGATCCCGACGCGGAATACACCTGCCCGATGCACCCGGAAGTCCGCCAGATCGGTCCCGGCAACTGTCCGAAATGCGGCATGGCGCTCGAACCGGTGATGCCGGAACTGGCGGCTGAAGACGATACCGGCGAATACCGGGATTTCCGGCGCCGCTTCTGGTCGAGCCTGCCGCTCACCCTGGTCGTGGTCGTGCTGGCGATGGCGGGACATCAACTGACCGATCTATCGCCCGCCTTGCGCAGCAGCCTGGAGATGGCACTCAGCATTCCCGTCGTCCTGTGGGCCGGCTGGCCTTTCTTCGTGCGCGGTGCGCAATCGATGCTCCATCGCAGTCCGAATATGTGGACGTTGATCAGCCTCGGCACCGGCGCGGCCTTTCTCTACAGTGTCGTCGCCACGCTGGCGCCTGGACTTTTCCCGGAGTCCTTCATGGTCCACGGTCGGATCGGCGTTTACTTCGAAGCGGCGGTCGTCATCATCTCGCTCACGCTGCTGGGGCAGATGCTGGAGCTGCGTGCCCGCTCGCAGACATCGGCGGCGATCAAGTCCCTGCTGGGCCTGGCTCCGAAGACCGCCAGACGCATCCGGGCCGATGGCAGCGAGGAGGACATTCCCCTCAACCACGTCCATGTGGGTGATCTGCTGAGAGTCCGACCGGGCGAGAAAGTCCCGGTGGATGGCGTGGTGGTCGAAGGCGGCAGTGCGGTTGATGAGTCGATGCTCACCGGTGAGCCGCTGCCGGTCAGCAAGCGCGTGGCGGACACGGTGATCGGTGCGACGCTGAACACCTCGGGCAGTCTCGTCATTCGCTCGGAGAAGGTCGGTGCCCAGACCATGCTGGCACAGATCGTCCAGATGGTGGCGCAGGCCCAGCGCTCCCGTGCGCCGATGCAGCGGCTGGCTGACAGTGTGGCCGGCTACTTCGTGCTGGCCGTCGTCACCATCGCCGTTGTCAGCTTCTTCGCCTGGGGGCTGCTCGGTGGTGAGCAAGGTTGGGTCTTCGGGCTCATCAGTGCGGTGTCGGTACTGATCATCGCGTGTCCTTGCGCCCTCGGTTTGGCGACGCCGATGTCGATCATGGTGGCCACGGGCAGAGCCGCCACCCAGGGCATCCTGTTCCGGGATGCAGCGGCCATCGAGCATCTGCGCCGGATCGACACGCTGATCGTCGACAAGACCGGCACGCTGACCGAAGGGCGTCCCGCCTTCGAGCGGGCCATCGCTTTGCAAGGCATGGGCGAGGACGAGATCCTTCGCCTTGCGGCCAGCCTCGACCAGGGCAGCGAGCACCCGCTGGCCGATGCCATCGTGCGAGCGGCCCGCGAGCGGGGACTGACGCTCGATAAGGTCGATGCGTTCGAGTCATCGAGCGGCATCGGCGTCCAGGGTATCGTGGGAGGCCGTCGCCTGGCACTTGGCAATGCGGCGTTGATGGCACAGGAGGGCGTGGCGCTCAACTCCACCGCCGAGCTCAATCCACTTCGCCAACGGGGAGCCAGCGTGATCCATCTTGCACGCGACGGGCATTTAATCGGACTGCTGGCCATTTCCGACCCGATCAAGGCGAGTACACCGGAAGCCCTGGCGAACCTGCGGGCCGCCGGACTGCGCGTGGTGATGGCGACCGGTGACGGTTTCACCACCGCACGCGCAGTGGGGCAGCAGCTTGGGATCGACGAAGTCTACGGAGAGGTCAAGCCGGCCGACAAGCTCGCCCTGGTGGAAAGACTGCAGCAGGAAGGACATGTCGTGGCGATGGCCGGCGACGGTATCAACGACGCACCAGCCCTCGCCAAGGCGGATGTCGGCATCGCCATGGGGACCGGCACCGATGTGGCCATGAACAGTGCGCAGCTCACCCTCGTCAAAGGCGACCTGCGCGGCATTGCCCGTGCCCGTGCGCTCTCCGCGGCCACGGTCCGCAACATGAGGCAGAACCTCGCCTTCGCATTTCTCTACAACGCCTTGGGTGTTCCCATCGCCGCGGGCGTGCTCTATCCGGCCTATGGGCTGGTGCTCTCGCCGATGATCGCGGCGCTGGCGATGAGCTTGTCGTCGGTCAGCGTGGTGGGCAATGCCCTGCGCCTCCGCAACGCGGAAACGGGCTCCCAGCCTTCCTGACATTTCGAGGACAGGGATGTAATGCTTGAGTCACGCCGACGTCAGCCGGCCGGTTTCACACTGATCCTGCACATTCACACGGAGGTGACATCATGAAACGCAGTCTTGGCATGACACTCGCGGGTGTCGCACTGGTCCTGTCCCTGGGCGCCTGTTCCTCGACGCCGATCACGCCTCCTGTGGCGGAATTGCCCGAGTTCATCTCGAACGCATCCACGCCGGCGGATCATCAACGCATCGCAGATTACTTCGCGGGTAAGGCGGTCAGCTACGAGGCCGAAGCGAAGCAGCACGAGAAGATGGCTGTTGCGTATTCGGGGCGTCCGAAGGGAGACGCCGGGCTCTGGGCCTCTCACTGCAGTGCCCTTCGGCTCAAGCTCAAGGAAGCGGCCCAGGAAGCCCGTGTGCTTGAGAAAGCACATCGCGACGCAGCGGCCAATCTGAGCCAATAAGGACGCGGTGCCCCGGCGAGAGGTTCGGCGGGGGCATCCACAGCGAGGGGGAAGACCATGCAAGAATCAAACGAAGACCTGCAGGAGCGCCTGCGGGCCCATCTGGATCTGGCTGCGGGCTTGTGCCGGCTGGGCTTTAGCTACGGCGAGCAAGTCGCCACGTTGACCACCGAAGCGGTGCAGAAGTGGGTTCGCCAGGCGGATCACGACGCTGAGGCTCTGCTGCAAGGGGACTTCTCGGTGTTCCCGGAGAAGGGACGCATTGCAGTGGATCACTGGACCGCGCTGCTGTCCTGCACACTGGAGTTTCAGAAGGCCTTCCTGGCTGCGTTTCCAACGCGCGATTGACCGTGAGGCCATCCGAAAACCTTACAAGAATGTAATCGTTGGGTCATGTCCCTGACGGCTAGAAAAGCACACACTGGGCATGTCGGACTCGCCCACCGGCTTCACGAATTTTTTGGATACCCACTTTTGGAGAAGCTGCCATGAAACTCAATACCTTCCTTTCGACCGCCCTGATCGCCACCGTCGCAGCCCTGTCCTTTGGCGCGCAGGCGGCAGAAGCCGACAAGGCGCCGGCCGAACAAACCGAAAAGGCTGCACCGAAGAAGGTGAAGCCCCATTCCCACATGACCGAGAAGACCGGCGTGCCGGCTCCGGCCTCCGAAGCCACGGCGGACAAGCCGGCTCCGGCGAAGGATGCGAAGCGTCACAACCACCAGCGAGACGCTAAGTAAGTTAATCGTTCAGAGGCCCCTCTTTAGGGGCCTCGGTGTTTCCAAAATGAAATCGCACGTCCACGATGAACACGGGAGCCGGTGTTCGTGCCGCATCCTGGCCGAAGCGGTCGGCTGCAAGCCTGAAGCCATCGCCTTTTCGTTCTGCCAGGCGGTGTTGATGAAACGCTGGATCGTGGAGTGCAACCATGGCTGCATGGACAAGGCACCAGCGCCAAAGCTCAGCAGCAAATGGCATGAGACCGGACCGATCGACCCGGTGAAGGCCATCCTGATCATGAACGAACAGGAGTAAAGGGCCGAGCCGAGCCTCAGGGGCGCCTGACCCGTCAAGCATGAGAGCGAATTTCTTCAGAACATGCAGTGGCATGCGGCCGTGAGCAAACCCTTGCCGGAGACGCCCCGTCAGTTGCGCTGGATGCTGGGTATCCGGCTGGCGCTGGCGGCGCTCGTGGTGGCGCTCATCGCCGGCGGTGTTGCCTACTGGATTGGAACTTACCGCGCCGAGCGGGCTGCTTTGGAGCAAGCCACGCGCAGTGCCCGTCATTTTGCGACTCCGGCGATGCAGATGATTGTCAGCTCTGGTCGGTCCGACGGTCACGACGGGCTTGAGCGCCTGCTCGACAAAACCCGCTTTGTCGGCCTGCAGGTGTTTGACCGGGACGGCCGCCAGGTTTACGAGAACTGGGGCGCGAGCGACCCCTCGCTCATCGACACGCTTCGTCCCCAGGCGCTGAAACGCCCCGAACGCGATCAGATCCACCGCACCTGGCTTGACGTCAGTGCCGAACACCTCATTCACGTGGTTGTTCCAATCGTGGACAGCAATGACCGCCTTGTGGGCTACGTGCGAACGATCAGCCGGCTCGATGCGGAAACCGTCCGGGCCCAGCGGGATCAGGTGCGCACCGGCGCGCTCACTGCTGTCGGGGCCGTGCTGGCAACCGCCTTCGTGCTGTACCCGCTGATGCTCGCCATGCTGCGGCGCTCCATGGGACTGTCCCGTTCCTTGCTCGACTCGAACCTGTCACTGATCCGCTCCCTGGGTAATGCTGTGGCCAAGAAGGATTCCGGCACGGATGCCCATAACTATCGGGTCACCCTCTACGCGATCGGTTTGGCGGAGGCAATGAAGGTCTCGGTGGAGGAGATCTCGCATCTGGTCGCCGGCGCTTTTCTGCACGACGTAGGCAAGATAGGCATTCCCGACCACATTCTCCTGAAGGGGGGCGCCTTGACGCCCGCTGAACTTCAGATCATGCAGACCCATCCGGTCCTCGGTACAGAAATCGTCACCGGGAACTCCTGGTTGCAGGAGGCTGCGGTGATCATCCGGCACCATCATGAACGCCTGGATGGGAAGGGCTATCCGGATGGTTTGCGCGGTGACGAGATTCCGCTGATTGCCCGGATCTTTGCCGTCGTCGATGTATTCGACGCACTGACCTCCGAGCGTTCCTACAAATCCCCGATGGGGTTCGAGGAGGCGATGCAGATCATTGTCCGCGAATCGGGAAGTCATTTTGATCCGCGCATCGTCTCCTCATTCCAGGCCATTGCGCCGGATCTGTATGCCGCGATCGCCCAAGCCCATCCCGAGATCTTGCGCAATCATTTGCAAGGTGCCCTGTTGAAGTATTTCAAGTGAGCACAGTCGCGTGCAATCGGCGGTGTGGGCCGGACGAGATCGGAGCACCTTGGTCACACAGGGCCCACTTAGCTGCGACCGTGCCGTTGAATGGCGAACTTGGCTTCGGCAAGGGCAATCTCGTAGGTCGGTGCCGTTTCATCCATGTTGCGATGCATCCGCATCTCGGGATCGATGAAGTACCAGTCAAACCGGTGCCCCTTTTGCGTGATCTCGATTTGATACTGCTTACCGCCAACTTCGTAGACGTCCATGACTGCATTCCGTTTGGATGGAAGAGTTATGTTGTCATGCGATGCCGGCTACGACAACACCGCGCCCACTCGAATCCCAAGTGCTTCATATCGGCCTGATGTCGTCGGTGTTATGCTTTTCGATTCCCTCATTCAAATTCATAGTTATGTCGGATACAACTGGGGTGCTGATTGATCGTTGGAAGCAAGACCCCAATGGAACGTACCAGTCGTGGTTCTTGTGGCCCGAACGCCTGAAGAATTTTCGTTCGATCCGACGTGGAATCGGCCAGGTCATCAAAGAGATCGACGAGGACACATTCGGCAATCTCTATCGAGGTTCATCGCTCGAAACCGTTGTCGCCTCGATTGCCGAGCAGCGCCAGATCTTCAAGGGGGCTGACCATGCCTTCCTGTGGAAGCCCAAGCTGCGCATCCCGGACATCTACGAGGACAGGGACAATCAGCGCGCCTTTGGCCGCCTGCTGCATGCATGTGATTGCTGCACCAAGGAGGCCGACGTGCTCCAGGCGATCCGCACGCTTGAGGCCAAGGGCATCAAGGGCCTTGGCCCCGCCGCGGCCAACCTGCTGTATTTCATCCATCCGACGATCGTTGTTCCGTTCAATACCGCCATCGTGAAGGGCTACAACGCCCTGACCGGTGCGGGGGTCAAGCTCGGGCGTTGGGATCACTATCTGGCGATGCGGCAAGGGCTTATCGAGTTCAACCAGCGTCACCGGGATCGCCTGTCCAATGACTTGGGTGCCGTGGCTGGGCTCATGTTCGATCTGGGCATGGAGCGCTACCCTTTACCGCCTGCGGCGGGGGATGCCAAGGCGACCGACGCCTGGGAAAAGGACCTGGCGGCCGTGCGGGAGGAAACGGCTGCCTTTGCCAAGCAACTGGACAAGAACCGGGTCTCCGACGAGGGGCACACGGAAGTGCAAGGGTGGCTGAGAGATCTCGGGCTGGCCTTGGGGTTCTCGATGTGGATCGCCAGCAACGATCAGACGCGCCCGTATCGAGAGGGTCGCCTCGGGGATGGCTGTATGACGGTCTTGCCGCCGGCTTTGCAGAGCGAAGGAGCTGAGGCCGTGCGACTCATCGATGTGATCTGGTTCGAACGGGATTCCGGTGCCGTCGTGGCGGCCTTCGAGGTGGAGCACACGACGTCGATCTATTCCGGCATCGTTCGGCTCCTGGATCTGGCGCTGTCAGGTGGAACGGCACAGCGTCTTCACCTGTTCCTCGTTGCTCCCGATGATCGGGAAGCCGATGTTCGGCAGCAGGTGCTGCGTCCCGCGTTTTCTCAGGTTCGGGAACTGAATATTCGCTATCTGCCGTATGGCGAGCTACGACAGCACCGGGAAGCCATCTCGCGCTTCGGGAGTGGAATCAAACCAGTTGAGGCCATCGCCCGGGTGTTTTGACTGCCATTGCAGCAACACATCACCCCGTATATATGTAAATTAGAATATTATGATTAAGCAAGCTCTGCCAAAGAAGCAGGGCCAAGAACATCACCTGTCCGTTCGCCCGTAGAGAGGTCCGGACCCATTCGGAATGGGTCCTTTTCGTGAGCTTTTAATGAAGGCGGGAACCATGAAAAAGACTCGAATTCTGCTCTCCGCGCTGGTGCTCTCCGTACTGAGCGCATGTGGAGGCGGTGGCGGCGGATCATCTACGGCACAAAGTACCGGAGGCGTCTCCGGGGTGGTGACCAAGGGGCCCTTGAATGCAGCCACCGTCACCGCCTATGCGATCAGCAGTGGGCAAATGGGAAATCAGTTGGCGTCTACGGTGACCGACGCTACGGGGCAATTCTCACTGACGGTTGGGGGATATACCGGACCGATGCTGCTGCAGGTCAGCGGCGGAAGCTTCGTTGATGAAGCGACCGGACTGACCATGGGAATGGCGCCTGGAGACGTCATGACGCTTGTGCTGCCCTCGTCCAGCGTGGGCCAGGGGGGGATGTCGGGGCTTCAAGTTACGCCGGTGACGTCCATGGCTCAAATGCTTGCGCTGCGCATGAGTGGCGGCATGAACGACGCCAATATTCAGGCAGCGAATGCAGCGATGGGCAGTTATTTCTCAATCGCCGATATTGTGCACACCGCGCCGATGAATCCGTTGATGGCGGGGTCAGGTACAAACGCCAGTATCGATGCCCAGAACTACGGGATGGTTTTAGCGTCCATCTCGCAGTATGCGCAGATTCGAGGCATGAGTACCACTTCATCGATGGTCTCGGCACTCATGATGGATGCTGCCGATGGGCTCATGGATGGAATGGCATTTGGGGCTCCCATCGTGACGAGCACGGCGTCGGGCAACATTCAGTTGCCGACGGATGCAGGCAGAGCAGGCTTGAGTGGCGCGATGAACGTGTTTATGAATTCCGCACGCAACAAATCCGGCGTGACAAGCATGCCCCTCATGAACCGGCTCAATGGTGCCACCGGGCAGATGATGAGCGGCAGTGGCATGATGATGGGGACGTAGCACTGCGCCCATCTGATCGCCTTTGCCTGGCACAGAAAAGCGGCCGTTACTTCGGGCCGCTTTTTTGTTTCAGATGGACTGTAGAAGATTACTTGCCCTTGGTCGCCTCGTAGAGGCCGTGGCCACCTACGCCTTCTTCGTGATTGTCCTTGCCGCGGTCCAGGGTCTTGTCCGCTTCACGCTGCTTGGCAAGGCTCTCCTTCGTGGCAGGCGGCATCTTCTTCAGTTCATGAAGTGCGTGGCCGCCCACGCCTTCCTCATGGTTGTTCTTGTCACGATCGAGGTTTTTCTGCAGTTCACGCTCCTGCTTAACTTCCGCTGCCGTGGGCTTGTGCTTCCGGACCTCATTCAGCATGTGGCCGTTGGCTTCTTCATGGTTGTCGATGCCCGGGTCGGCGTAGGCACTTGCGGCGGTGACCATCAGGGCAGCAAACAGGGTCGAAATCAGTTTCATGATGTATCTCCTTCGGTTCCGTTGTTATGAACTAACTGGCAGACACATCATGCGACTTCGACCCTTACCATTCCCGAACAGGTCGGTTACAATTCTGTCATCTTCTCGTCAGGCACTCTGCAGGTTTGACATCCTCGCCCGGGCTTCATTTCTTGCCCTTGGATTGAGACAACGCACTCCCCGCGGCGGATTTCGACTGGGCGCTGGTTCGACCATCGGTCAAAACCTTCGATGCGGCTTTCGCGGCTTGCGGCGAAGTCTGCTTCTTAGGTGCGTCTTTTTGTGAGAGGGCACTTCCCGCCGCCGTCTTGGAGTTGGCGCCCGTCGACTTGCTTTGCAGGGTCTTGGATGCCGCCGTCGCAGCCTTGTCACCTGTCGTCTTCGTGTTCGGCATTACGAATTCTCCTCATCATTCAAAGGTAAAGGAACGCGCCAGCAGCATACATGACCTCGGGATTTTCCTCCCGAGGTGAAGGCGAACTGTGCCGGGCTGTCGAGAACCCACGTCAAGCGGCTCCTCCCGTGATTCGGTGGCCGTGGCGATGGCGCTGGGCCGATGATGCGTCTGCGTCCGACGCGTCGTTGCCGGTGCCCGCCAAAGTTTCCAGGATCGGGCAGTCGGGGCGATCATTCCCCTGGCAGCAGTGAACCAGATGCTCCAATGCCGATTTCATTGCTTGAAGTTCCTGCAAGCGTTTGTCGAGCGTTTCGAGATGCACAGCGGCCAGCGCCTTGACCTGGCGACTTGGACGGTTGCGGTCCTGCCAGAGACTGAGCAGATCGCGGATCTCGTCGATCGAGAAGCCCAAGTCACGCGCGCGTCGGATGAACTGGAGGCTACGCACGTCGTTCTCCGTGTACTGCCGATATCCGGATTCCGTTCGCTGGGCCGGCGGAAGCAGTTGAACCCCTTCGTAGTGGCGGATCATCTTGGTCGAGATTCCGGAGGCCTTGGCGGCGTCACCGATGTTCATGATGCGTTTCCTTCCAGAGTTGTCGGCGTGCTCGGCAGCTGCGCTGCCGAAGCACCGCGCCAGCGCCGCAAGAGCAATGCGTTGGCGACGACGCTGACGCTGCTGAAGGCCATGGCGCCGCCTGCAACGACGGGATTCAACATGCCCAAGGCCGCCAACGGAATCCCCAGCGCATTGTAGGCAAAGGCCCAGAACAAGCCTTGCTTGATCTTTGAATAGGTTCGCCGGGATACATCGAAGGCGTCCGCCACCAGGCGCGGATCGCCACGCATGAGTGTGATTCCAGCGGCTTCCATCGCCACATCCGTGCCCGTGGACATACCGAGCCCGACGTCTGCAGCCACGAGGCTCGGCGCATCGTTCAGTCCGTCGCCCACCATGGCCACGACGTGGCCTTGCTCGCGCAAGGATTGCACGATGGAGGCCTTGTCCCCGGGCAACAACTCGGCCCGCACGTCGTCGATGCCCAGGGATCTGGCCACGGCTTGCGCACTACCCCGATTGTCCCCGGTGAGCATCACGGTCTTGATGCCCAGGGCCTGCAACCGTTCGATGGCGGCAAAGGACGCTTGCTTGATCGCATCGCCAAAAGCCAATACCCCCAGAGCTTCCCATCCATTGCCCTGGCCACGCAACAACCACGACACGGTCTGTCCTTCAGCCTCCAACTGCTGGGCCTGTGACTGAAGAAGGCCGGCATCGGCACCGCGTTCCGCCATCAGGCGGGCACTGCCGAGCGCAAACACATCGTTCCCGACAACACCCTGGATGCCTCGTCCTGGCAGGGCGGTCGCATCGCGGACTGCGGGAACAGCGACATTGCGCACACGGGCCGCCTCCAGAACGGCATGAGCAAGGGGATGTTCGCTGGTTTGCTGGAGGGCCGCCGCCAGCTTGAGCACGTCGGCCTCATCAAGGCCTTCGGCAGCGATGAGGGTCGTCAGGGATGGCTTGCCTTCGGTCAGGGTGCCGGTCTTGTCAAACGCAACGGCGGTGACTGCATGAGCAACCTCAAGGGCGGTGGCGTCCTTGATCAGAATGCCATGTCGTGCGGCAACCCCTGTCCCTGCCATAATCGACGTAGGGGTAGCGAGGCCCAAGGCGCAGGGACAGGCAATCACCAGGACAGCGACCGCGTTGAGGATCGCCGTCTCCCAGCTGCCCGACACCAGCATCCAACCCGCGAAGGTTGCCGCCGCAATGAGCAGGACGACGGGCACGAAGACCGCGCTGACACGGTCCACGATCCGCTGAACAGGTGCTTTTGCGGCCTGGGCCGATTCGACCATCCGGATGATGCGCGCCAAGGTGGTTTCGGTGCCGATCGCAGTCGTGCGGACGCGCAGGAGGCCAGCGCCATTCATGGCACCCCCGGTGACCGTCTGGCCGGGTGACTTGGGCACCGGGCGGCTCTCGCCGGTAATCAGTGATTCATCGACATCGCTCTGGCCTTCCAGCACCTCCCCGTCGACGGGAATCCGCTCGCCCGGGCGAACCACCACGACGTCCGACAGCGACAGTTGCTCAACCGGCGTCTCGATTTCTTGACCGTCGATCCAGACGCGGGCGATCGTTGGGCGAAGCGCATTCAGCGCACGGATCGCATCGGCGGTTTGCCGTTTGGCCCGATGCTCCAGCCACTTGCCCAGCAACACCAGCGTGATGACCGCGGTGGAGGCTTCGAAGTAGAGATGCGGCATCCCGGCGCCAGCCTGCTGGAGCAACATGTACACGGACAGACCGTAAGCCGCGGAGGTCCCGAGGGCCACCAGGAGATCCATGTTGCCGGCGCGGGCCTTCAGCGCCTTCCAGCCGGCAACGTAAAAGCGCCAACCAAGCCAGAACTGCACCGGTGTGGCCAAGGCGAGTTGCCACTCACCGCTGAGCATCCAGTGGTATCCCAAGGCTTGAAGCGCCATGGGCGCGACAAGAGGCAGCGTCAGCAGAGCGCTGATAAGGACCGGCCACCATTCGGGGCGCCGCTGAGGCGGCGGTGCAGATGGCTGAGCCTGCGCAACGGTGGATGCAGTGTAGCCGGCGGCCTCAACGGCGGCGGCAAGCGTGGCATAGGAAATGGAGGTGGCGCTCTCTATCCGGGCTTTCTCAGTGGCGAGATTGACGGTTGCGCTGAGCACGCCGGGCACTTTCAGGAGCGCTTTTTCGAGACGGGACACGCAGGAGGCGCAGCTCATGCCGCCGATCTGCAGTTCAGAAATACGTGTTTCCACCTCGTAGCCCGCAGCACGGACGGCCTCGGCGAGAACAGCAGGCTGGAGTGTCGCCGCGGTACTGACGATGGCCTCTTCAGTGGCGAGATTGACGCTGACTGCCTGGACGTTCGGCAGTTTAGCGAGTGCTTTTTCGATGCGCGTGGCGCACGTCGCACAGGTCATTCCTTTGACGCGGAGGTGATGCTGAACTGGGGAAGGTATCGAGAGGGATGCAGACATGTTTCGCTCCAAAACGAAGATGTGTCTGCATGGTGAAGTTTCCCACGGTGGGAAGGTCAAGGGTCGGCATCACCAGAATTTCTTGCGGCGACGCTTGACCTTACAACGGTGGAAAGGTCCAGAGTGCTTCGTACGAACCGTTTCTCAACCCTCAAAGGAGAACATCATGATCACCTTCCACATTCAAGACATGACCTGCGGTCACTGTGCCAGCACGATCACCAAGGCGGTGAAGGAGGCCGCGCCCGACGCCACCGTCACTATCGATCTCAAGCAGCATCGGGTCTCGATCGAGGCGGATTCGATGACTGCGGCCGAACTCCAGGAGGTGCTTGTCGAATCAGGTTATACGCCTGTTCAAATGGGCGCTGCCGCTGAGAGCTGACGGCCCGCACTGCTGGAACGACTAGACGCTTGAAGACTTACTCGCGATGAAGGTCCGCGGATCGTAAAACCAACGCCGGGTCTTCTTCGCGGTAACACCCTTTGCATCTGGATGGGCAGGATTGATGAGTATCACCGAATCCTCAGGCGCAATGGATGAGGGCAAAAGGATTACGGGCGAGCGCATGGACTGCAGCCAGTCATCCCCGAAATCCAAGCTCACTTTGCCTGGGGGCGCTGCGTCCCAGCCGACTGGCAGCGTAGCTTCAGCATGTTCCTCGCGCCGGTCCCAGGCTTGATCCGGAATCTCGATCTCAACGAGGTAACGATTGAGAGGCAGGCCTCCTACACCTAAGTGGACCATCGTTTCCAGGCACGCAAGCGACACGGACGATGCGCAATAGAGTATCGGCAGCCCTTTGCGATTCCAACGGCCGCCTACGAGCTTTGCGCCGGCCCCCGTCAGGTCATCTGCCGTATAGTCCGGTGTATCGCTTGCAATCCGCCATGCGCGCATCAGGCAAAAACCCCGGCCTGGGACTGCACAAGCAGGCGGGAAACCAGTTCTTGTCCTTCTATCGTGTCCATGTAGTCCGCTGGTTTCGCCCCTCCCAGCGCAGGAATGGGCTGTTCAAGCCAATCACCGACCCACCTGGCCGCATCAAAGCCTGTTGAATCGCCAGAGTCACCGACCATAACAGCGACTTGGCCGATCAAGCGCTCCAGTCCCAGTACGCGTTCTGACTGATCGGTCGAAAGCATCTCGCCTTCACGTATTTTTCGCGCAATGGTGGCTCGCCGCAGGTCAAGGATACGAACAAGACGCTCCTTGGGGACAGACGTCACATCAACGATCAGGTCCACGTGGGTGGCCGGAACCTTTCCCCGAATCACCCCGACATACTCAGCTGTGGAGGCTTGGTAGAGATTCTTGGCATAAGCGAGCATGCCGGCGCGAACATGGGAGGTACCTGCAAGCTTCTTGATCACCCCACTTGGGGACTTCTTCGTGGTGCCGATCACCTTGACGCCAGTGGTCACGCCTCCTTTGGCTTGAGCCGTCTGAACCCTCTTGGGACGTGGTGTCTTCGCAATGAATTCCATGATCGCACCTGCTCATTTGAGCTTTCAGTATAGCTCAAATGAGACAACGCCCCGGGTTCGTCCGGGCTGGTAAAGCGTCAATGACGAAGATGCTGTATTGAACGCTCTGCATCCATCGGATCAGGGCCCCTTGTACGCCAGAAGCGAGTCCGTTTACCTCCCTGAAGGGCTTAACATTGAATAACACCCTATTATTGAATGTTAGATTTAACGTAAAAGTGAAAATTCAGTCGCCACTTTTAGTATGTACTATCATGATACGTAATACAGTACGAAATTAGAGGCAGACCATGGCCAGGGCAGGCATCTACAAATCCGAGGTGGTGCGAGCACGGGACAAGCTGATCGCCCTCGGCAAGCACCCGTCGATTGATGCCATTCGGGTAGAGCTGGGGAATACGGGGTCGCGGACCACCATCAGTCGCCACCTGAAGGAGATCGAGGAGGAGGAAGGTCCGGTCACGGGCAGCAAGGTGGCCGTCAGCGAATCCTTGCTGGATCTAGTGGGGAGACTGGCTGAACGCCTCCATGGAGAGGCAAATGCCAGAGTGTCCGAGGCCGAGACACGGTACAGCAAACGCCTTCAAGATGCCCAAGCGCAATCAAAGGCCGCCTCTGATGAGGCGGAGTCCTTTCGCCAGCAACTGGAGGCGTGTCAGCTCGCGCTTGTGCGTGAGCGGGAGGCACACAAGGACACGCAAAAGGTGCTGCGCGATGAGACCTTGATCCGCACGCAGCTCGTTCAACAGGTGGCGGATCTTCAAGAGCGTCTGGCGGCCGAGGAAGAGCATCGGCAATCGCTGGAGGAGAAGCACCAAAATTCCCGTGAAGCCCTGGCGCATTTCAGGCAGTCAGTGAAAGAGCAGCGGGATCAGGAGTTACGCCAACATGAACAGCAGGTGGCCTACCTGCAGGGCGAGCTTCGCGCCCAGCAGGAGGCCAGCAACAAGAAGCAGCATGAGCTCATTCACGCTCACCAGGAATGCTCGCGCTTGGCGAGCGAATTGGCGGGATCAGGCACCAGCTTGCGTCAGGCAAAGGCAGAGAATCAGTCGCTCAAGAAGGAGCGGGATGAACTCATCTTTGCCCAGCAACGCCTGCATGAGGTCGAGCAGCAGGCTCTTGAGCGCGAAGCACGCATCGGCGAGCTCGTCGAACGAAATCAGGGCCTCGAAGCCAGTCGCACTGCGCTGGAAGAGCGTCTGCAGCAAATGAGTCTGGATCTGGCAACTTCCAAGGCTACCGCAGCGGCCCTGGAGGCGATCATTGAGCGCATTCAGGGAGATGTTGCCGAGCTGGTCACCGAGCGGCGCAAGAAAATGCAAGGGCCGCAAGCGCATGGCTCGTGACGCAAAGTGAGTGGATCAGTGCAGATGCGACCCGGCCTGGAAGATTTCACTGGCCGTCTTCCAGAGTCCGAGCCGATCGGGCCATCTATGCAGGCGCAGACTCGGCCGCATCACTTAAAGTGAATTCCCGACAAAGCTCGAATTCGGTGTTATCCCGATCATTTTGGATGGAGTAGTACCGGTTTCCATTTGCGACTTCGTATCGGTGAGACCAGGAGTTCGACGGATCTCTCCAAATCCGAACCAGTGGTTCCATCTTCCAGCGCCGTGTGCCATTCAAGTGCGGCGGGCTGACGAGTTGGACGTCGATAACGGTGACGTCATCTTTTCGTTGATCGAGAAACGACAGCAGATCGTGCGAGGGATGGGAGA
>NZ_JAYSDK010000046.1:0-35899 GCF_041914405.1 Zoogloea sp. | reverse complement strand
GCTTGGCGCCCTGGGCCATCTTGATCTGGATCTGGTCGGCATTGACCAGGTACTCAGTGGTCACGCCGAAACGGCCGGAAGCGACCTGCTTGATCGAGGAACGCAGGCTGTCACCGACCTTCAGCTCGATGTCGCGCTCGATACGGCTCGCGCCGATCAGCTCGGACAGCTTGGTGGGCTTGGAGATCGGGATGAAGCGCTTCGGATCCTCGCCGCCTTCGCCGGTGTTCGACTTGCCGCCGATGCGGTTCATGGCGATCGCCAGCGTCGTGTGGGCTTCGGTGGAGATGGAGCCAAGGGACATTGCACCGGTGGCAAAGCGCTTGACGATTTCCTTGGCGGACTCGACCTCTTCCAGCGGCACCGGGGCGCCGACAGACTTGAGCTCGAAGAGGCCGCGCAGCGTCATGTGGCGCTTGCCCTGATCATTGATGATCTTGGCGTATTCCTTGTAGGTGTCGAACTTGCCGCTGCGGGTGGAGTGCTGCAGCTTGGCAATCGCGTCCGGCGTCCACATGTGCTCGTCGCCACGGATGCGGAAGGCGTACTCGCCACCGGCATCAAGGGCGTTGGCCAGCACCGGATCGGCACTGAAAGCAGCCTGGTGCAGGCGAATGGCTTCTTCCATCACCTCGAACACGCCGATGCCTTCCACCTGGGAAGCGGTGCCGGTGAAGTACTTCTCGACCAGCGACTTCTGCAGGCCGATGGCCTCGAAGATCTGGGCGCCGGTGTAGGACATGAAAGTGGAGATGCCCATCTTGGACATGACCTTCATGAGGCCCTTGCCGACAGCCTTGATGAAGTGCTTGATGTACTTCTCGGCGGCTTCGGCATCACCGTGGGCCATCTCGGTGAGGGTTTCGAGGGCCAGGTAGGGGTGCACCGCCTCGGCGCCATAACCAGCCAGCACGGCGAAGTGGTGGGTCTCACGGGCGGAGCCGGTTTCGACCACCAGGCCGGTGCGGGTACGCAGGCCCTTGGTCACCAGGTGCTGGTGAATGGCGGACGTGGCCAGCAGGGCCGGGATCGCGACCTGCTCGGCACTGACCTTGCGGTCGGACACGATCAGGATGTTGGAGCCTTCCAGCACCGCATTCTCGGCTTCGGCGCACAGGGAGGCCAGGCGCGCTTCGACACCTTCCTTACCCCAGGCCAGCGGGTAGCAGATGTCCAGTTCGGCGGAGCGGAACTTGTTCTCGGTGTAACGGGCGATCTCGCGCAACTTCGCCATATCGGCGAAGGTCAGCACCGGCTGGGTGACTTCCAGGCGGTACGGGGGGTTGATCTCGTTGATGCCGAGCAGGTTCGGGCGCGGGCCGACGAAACTCACCAGGGACATGACCAGTTGTTCGCGGATCGGGTCGATCGGCGGGTTGGTCACCTGGGCAAACAGCTGACGGAAGTAGCTGTAGATCGGCTTGGCCTTGGCGGACAGCACGGCCAGCGGGCTGTCGTTACCCATCGAGCCGGTACCCTCTTCGCCGGTCTTGGCCATCGGCTCCAGGATGAACTTGACGTCTTCCTGAGTGAAGCCAAAGGCCTGCTGGCGGTCCAGCAGGGACGCGGCGCACTCGGGCGCGGCGATGCTGGCAGGCGCAGCACAGGTGTCGAGCTTGATGTTGATGCGGGACAGCCATTCCTGGTAGGGCTTGGCGGCGGCAAGGGATTCCTTGATTTCCTTGTCGTCGATGATGCGGCCCTGCTCCATGTCGATCAGGAACATCTTGCCCGGCTGCAGACGCCACTTCTTGACGATCTTCTCGTCGGGGATCGGCAGCACGCCGGATTCGGAAGCCATCACGACGTAATCGTCGTCGGTAACCAGGTAGCGGGCGGGACGCAGGCCGTTACGGTCGAGGGTCGCACCGATCTGGCGGCCGTCGGTGAAGGCCACCGCGGCGGGGCCATCCCACGGCTCCATCATGGCGGCGTGGTATTCGTAGAAGGCGCGGCGCTTCTGATCCATCAGCGTATGGGATTCCCAGGCTTCGGGAATCATCATCATCATCGCGTGGGCCAGGGAATAGCCGCTCATCACCAGCAGTTCGAGCGCGTTGTCGAAAGCGGCGGAGTCGGACTGACCCGGGTAGATCAGCGGCCACAGCTTCTGCAGGTCTTCGCCGAGCAGCGGGGACTGGGTACCCTTCTCGCGGGCACGCATCCAGTTGTAGTTGCCGCGCACCGTGTTGATTTCGCCGTTGTGGGCGATGTAACGGAACGGGTGGGCCAGATGCCAGGTCGGGAAGGTGTTGGTCGAGAAGCGCTGGTGCACCAGGGCCAGCGCGGAAATGCAGCGCGCATCCTGCAGGTCGAGGTAGTACTGACCAACCTGGTCAGCGAGCAGCAGGCCCTTGTAGTTGATCGTACGCGCCGACATGGACGGCGTGTAGAACTCCTTGGAGTGCTTCAGCTTGAGGGCGGCGATGGCGTTGGCGGCACGACGACGGATCACGTACAGCTTGCGCTCGAGGGCGTCGGTAACCATGACGTCGGGACCGCGGCCGATGAAGACCTGGCGGATCACCGGCTCCTTGGCCTTGACGGTCGGGGACATCGGCATGGCCGGATCGGTCGGAACATCGCGCCAGCCGAGCACGACCTGGCCTTCGGCACGGGTGGCACGCTCGATCTCGTCCTCACAGGCGAGACGGGAAGCGTGCTCCTTCGGCAGGAAGACCATGCCGACACCGTAGTCGCCGGCCGGCGGCAGGGTGACGCCCTGCTTGGCCATTTCTTCGCGGAACAGCGTGTCCGGAATCTGGATCAGAATACCGGCACCGTCGCCCTGCAGCGGGTCGGCACCCACGGCACCCCGGTGGTCCAGATTCTTCAGAATTTCGAGACCCTGATTTACGATCTCATGCGTCTTGTTGCCCTTGATATGTGCAATGAAGCCGACACCACAGGCGTCATGTTCGTTGGCGGGGTCGTAAAGGCCCTGCTCCAGGGGAAGATCCATCTTGTTTTTCCTCGACACAACACACACCGGCGCCGCTTACAGACCGCGCCGGACCTTCAAACTGCGGGAAATCGCCCCGTCCGAACCGTGAAAAAGCCGGCGACACGCGGCCAGCCGGCTACGCTCGATCCCGACGAGGAGACCGTTCAAACACATTGGGCGAGGGTCGAATATACCGCTCCGAGAGCCCTGTTTTCAAGGATTTTTTTGCGGCGCGACAAGCCCTTGCGGGGCTCAGTGGATCTCACCGACCGCAAACAGTCGCCGGTGTTCACGCATCGCATATCGATCTGTCATTCCAGCAATGTAATCAGCGATCGCCCTGGGCTTGTCGCCGCGGGCCATCTGCTGGTACTGCGGCGGCAGCAGGCGGGGGTCATTCATGAACGCCCCGAAGAGGTCCTGGATGATGCGCCGGGCCTTGTCGGTCATGCGCAGCACCTGGAAATGGTGATAAAGATTTTCGCGCAGGAAGACCTTGAGGACGCGCAGCTCGGGCAGCAGGGCTTCGCTGTAGGCCACCAGGCGCGGCGCAGCATGCACGTCATCAAGGGACGCCACGCCCGCCGCCGCGACGTTGCTGCGGGTCTGCTCAATCAGATCCACCGCCATCATGTTGATCATGCGGCGGATGGTTTCGTGGATCAGGCGCCGCCCGACCAGCCCTGGATAGGCGGCCTCAACCGCCAACCGGTTGCGGCGGAAGACCGGCACCGCATCGAGTTGCTCTAGGGTGATCAGCCCGGAGCGCAGACCATCGTCCACGTCGTGATTGTTGTAGGCAATCTCGTCAGCCAGGTTGGCCAACTGCGCCTCCAGCGAGGGCTGACGCCCGTCGATGAACCGCCGCCCAATGTCACCGAGGAGGGCCGCATTCTTCGGCGAGCAGTGCTTGAGAATGCCTTCGCGGGTCTCGTGCATCAGGTTGAGGCCGTTGAAGTCGGCATAGCTCTCCTCAAGCACATCCACCGTCCGCAGGGACTGCAGGTTGTGCTCGAAGCCGCCGAAGTCCTTCATACAGGCATGCAGCGCATCCTGGCCGGCGTGACCGAAGGGGGTGTGCCCCAGGTCATGGGCTAGCGCCACGGCTTCGGCCAGATCCTCGTTGAGGTGCAGCGCTCGGGCGATCGAGCGGGTGATCTGGGCGACCTCGATACTGTGGGTCAGACGGGTCCGGAACAGGTCGCCCTCATGATTGACGAAGACCTGGGTCTTGTACTCCAGACGCCGGAAGGCCGTGCAGTGCACAATGCGGTCGCGGTCGCGCTGGAACTCGCCGCGCGCCACCGGCGGCGGCTCGGCAATCTGACGGCCACGGGAGTTGGCCTCAACGACAGCGTAAGGCGCCAGCTCGGCCATCGGCGGGGCGCTCAGCAGCAAGCCTCGATGGTGGCGCGGATGTCGGCCTGGCCCGCCTCGGCCGTCACCACGGCCGCGCCAATCGCCTTCAGCAGCACCAACCGCAAGGTGCCGTCCGCGACCTTCTTGTCGTGGGCCATCAGCTCGAGATAGCGGTCCGCGCCCAACAGCGCCCCTTTGACCGGCAGGCCGGCCCGCTCGTGAATGGCGCGCACGCGCTCCACGTCCGCATCGGACAACCAGCCTAGGCGCCGCGACAAGTCGGCAGCCATGATCGCTCCGGCAGCCACGGCCTCACCATGCAGCCAGGCACCATAGCCCAGCCCGGTTTCGATGGCGTGCCCGAAGGTATGCCCCAGATTGAGAGTGGCGCGCACACCCTGCTCGGTCTCGTCGGCCGCAACGACTTCCGCCTTGTTGCGGCAGGAGCGCTCGACTGCCTCCGCCAACGCATCCGCATCGCGGGCAAGGAGACGCTCGAGGTTCGCCTCAATCCACTCCAGGAAAGGCAAGTCGCGGATCAAGCCGTACTTGATGACCTCCGCCAGACCCGCCTTCAACTCCCGGTCTGGCAGCGTATGGAGGACGGAGGTATCGGCGAGCACCAGTCGCGGCTGGTAGAACGCACCGATCATGTTCTTGCCAAGGGGATGGTTGATAGCGGTCTTCCCCCCAACAGAGGAATCCACTTGGGACAACAAGGTAGTCGGCACCTGGATGAAAGGTACGCCGCGCTGGTATGTGGCGGCAGCAAAGCCAACCATGTCACCGACCACGCCCCCTCCGAGGGCAATCAGGGTCGTACCGCGATCGCAGCGGCTGGACAGCAGGCGATCAAAGATCGTGTTGAGGGTCTCCCAATCCTTGTGTGCCTCTCCGTCCGGCAGCACGATCTCGGTGACAGTCAGCCCGCGGGCCTTCAGGCCATCCACGAAACCGCGCAGGTAAAGCGGCCCCACCACATCATTGGTAATCACCGCCACGCGGCGTGACTTCACATAGGGCAAGACCAGATCCGGATCGGCCAGCAAGCCCGTCCCGATCCGGATCGGGTAGCTGCGTTCGGCCAGTTCGACGTTCAGTGTGCGCATAAGTCCTGCAATTCCTTTTCAATCAGACGCACCATCGCGTGCGGCGTGCCACGCCCGCCCTCGACGACGATGTGGGCCACCTCGCGATACAGGGGGTCGCGAGTAACGTACAGCTGCTGCAGCCGCCCTTTAGGGTCCGGCACCTGCAGCAGGGGACGCGTCTTGTCGTGACGGGTGCGCTCCCACAGGACGTGGGGTGGAACATTGAGATAAACGACAACACCCCGCTCGGACAGCAGGGCACGATTGATGGGATTGATGACAGCCCCGCCCCCGGTCGCCAGTACCATCCCGGACTCGGTGGTCAGCTCGTCGAGGGTCTGGGTTTCTCGGCGGCGGAAACCCTCTTCACCCTCGATCTCGAAGATGGTCGGGATCTTGACCCCCGTCCGGGCTTCAATTTCGTGGTCGCTATCGACGAAACGAAGGCCGAGACGCTTGGCAAGCTCCCGACCGACGGTGGTCTTACCGGAGCCGGGCATGCCGATCAGGACGACACATCTGGACCGCTGCAAATTCACTTCAGGCATGCCGCCATATAACCATGAAAAAGCCCCGCTCGTCACCGGGCGGGGCGGAGGGGTGGGAACTGTCAGCTATCAGTTAGGGGACTTGCAGCCACCGGCAACGTCCGTGCCAAACGGCGAATCCCGGAACGACGGGGAGATATCCACATTCAGCACTTCGCTCGCCGGGTAGGGCAGATCAAAGCTACGGCTCGCGAAATTGTTCTTGCCTGCGACAGCAGCAGTCGCCTTCAGCTCGATCTTGGTCCAATAAGCATAGTTCGGCGGATAGACCACCCAGAAGGCCGCCGAGCCAGAATTATCGGTGGTGACGGTCACGCTCGACGCCTGCGTGGCAGACGCGATCGGAGGCATCACGGTCGCCGCACCATTGGGCTCGAGGATGCCGTCGCCATCGTAATCACCCAGTTCGCCGGTCTGGAAGAATCCATCATTGTTGGCATCTTCCGCGACACACAGCACCGTGGGCCCCGGCGACCACTTGGTCGCACCGTCAGGAACGGTAAACTGGCCTTTCCTGAACGACACTCCGCGCAGCGAAATCGTCACGGCCTGATTCTTGATCGGATTGCCAGCACTGTCGGTGACAAAGACCCCCCACACCGAGCGATAACGCGGAGGATCGGAGTCCTTCACGAGCTGGTTATCGGTACTGATCACCATGTTCACCCCCTGGCCGGCTACGGTCAGTGAGGAGGAGGCCGTCACACTCGTACCATTGACGGTCGCTACAAGCTGCACAGCATCCTTGCCGCTGAGGTTCGGATCGGCCTTGAAAGTCGTCGACGCCACGCCCGAGTCATCCGTATAGGCGATCGAAGGATTGGCAGTACCGCCACCATTCGGCGCCGTGAAGATCACCGTGCTACCTGAAACCGGATTGCCAGAATTATCCCTCACCACCGCATAGACTGCAGCGGTGCCGTTCGGCGAAAGCGTGGACGGGTCGGACTGCACGACGATCTGGGTGGGAACCTGGGCAACGAACTTCACATCGCGCTTGGCCGTCGTTCCGGCTGCCGGCGAGCCGTTGAGGATCGCGGAAACCGTGGCCGCTCCAGCACCAGGCGACATGACATACGCGGTCGCCGCGGTCCCTGCGAAAGCAACCGTCTGGGTTGCCGCAGCGGCCGAACAGGCCGCGGTGGCGTACACCGAACCACGGGACGAGGTGAAGGTGACGCTGCTGGCGGACACCCCGCCGGACAGTTGCACCACCACCGGCGTGCAGCTGTTGATCGGAATCGATACGCCCGACGCTGGCGCGGTGAATGCGAAATCAATCGAGGAAATCGCCACATCCTTCGATGCGGTCGCGCCCAAAGCCGTCGCCGTGATGGTGTCGGTCCCGCTGACCGTCGGCGTAAAGGTGACCGTCGCCTGGCCACTGGAATTGCTCCTGACCGTGGCCGGGATTGCATTGCCCAGCTTTGAGGTCAGTGCCACGTCCTGGTTCGCGATGGCCTTGCCGGCGCCGTCCAGCACGCTGATCGACATTGAGACCTGCTTACCCACCACACCCGATGCATCACCACCGAAACCCAGGCGCGTGCCCTGGATGGCAACGGTGATCGTCTTCACCAGCGACTTGTGAGTCGCAGTGATCGTCACCGTACGATTGGCCTTGCTGTCGTCGGAATTGAAAGTGACTGTAGCGACACCGGTCGTCGCATCCGTGGTTGCACTCGGAGCCGAGAGGGTGCCGGAGTCGGCCGAGAAACTGACCGCACCACCGCTTACGACCGCGTTGGCATTATCCTTCAACGCAGCCTTGACGGTCACGGTAGAACTGCCGTCGGTCTGGATCGACGGCGTATCCACCGTCAGCGTCAGCTGAGTAGCCGTTTGCGCCGTCGGATCATTGACACAAACCCCGTTGGCATTGAAAGCAAGGCACGTGGAGCTTCCAGACCCACCTCCTCCTCCACCGCAACCGGCGAGCAAAAGCGCAAGAAGCCCAGAAATAACGAGAGGAGAACGCGAATACGGATTCGCTGCGTTGCGTTTACTCATTGGAAATCCCATTCAAGCCGAATCTATCTCAGCCCAAGCTGATCGTTAATGATGCGAGGCGTAATGAAGACGAGCAATTCCGTCTTGTTGTCCTTACGCTCGGTATTTCTGAAGAGATACCCGAGCACGGGTACATCTCCCAGCAATGGGATCTTGGTCGTGTTATTCCCGACTTCCTGGATGTAGATCCCGCCAATCACGACGGTGCCACCATTTTCGACCACCACGTCCGTCTTCACGTGCTTGGTATCGATCGGTACGTTATTACCGGCAACAGGCTGGTCATAGCGAGGCTGGTCCTTGTTGACCTCCAGCGACATCATCACCTTGCCGTCAGGCGTGATCTGCGGCTTCACCTTGAGCGCCAGGTTCGCCTTCTTGAAGCTGACGGTCGGGAAGGCGGTACCACCGGACTGGGTCTGGTAGGGCACTTCCGTCCCCTGTTCGATCAGGGCTTCCGCCTTGTCCGCGGTCATGACGCGCGGTCGCGAAACCACCTTGCCACGACCATCAGCCTCCAGGGCCGAAACCTCCAGATCGATATAGCGTGTCGCGGCACTGTTCCAGAGGGCGAACGAGAATGCACCGACCGACTTGTTGTTGATCTGCGACGCCGGCAGATTGACACCGAGGCTGTTGTTGAAGTCGGGAATCGTCGAAATCTGGCCAGCCTGGTAGCCCGTCGAAGACAGGTTTCCGCTACCAATGGTGTTGCGGAAGATCGGCACGCCACCAGAAGTAGTGCCGATCTGCCCGCCGGTTTTGGCACCAAAGCCGAGACGCATGCCCAAATTGCTGGCAAAGGTATCGGTGGCCTCGACGATCTGCGCCTCAATCAGGACCTGCCTGACCTCGACATCCACCTCGGTGATCAGGCGGCGGATTTCCTCAAGCCGAGACGGCACGTCACTGACGAAGATCTTGTTGCTGCGCTCATCAAAGGAAGCGCTACCGCGCTTGGACAGCACGGACTGATCCTTGCTCTTCAGGAACTCCGCAACGCTCTTCGCCTTGTGGTAGTTGATCTGGAAACTCTCGGTCCGCAGCGGCTCCAGATCCCCAACCTGGGCCTTGGCTTCCAGGTCGAGCTTCTCACGCGCGGCCAGTTCGTCCCGCGGAGCGATCCAGATCACGTTCCCGTTCTTGCGCATGTCCAGGCCACGGGCCTGCAGGATGATATCGAGGGCCTGATCCCAGGGCACGTCCTTGAGGCGCAGCGTCAGGTTGCCCTGCACGGAGTCGCTGGTAATGATGTTGAAGTTCGTGAAGTCGGCGATCACCTGCAACACGGAACGCACATCGATATTCTGGAAATTGAGAGACAGCTTCTCACCGGAGAAGCGCTCCTTGCCGGAACCCTGGGTCAGCTTGTTCGGGTCTTCCTTGACCGGTTTGACCTCAAGCACGAACTGGTTGTCGCTCTGGTAGGCGTTATGTTCCCACAGCCCCCGCGGCGTCACCGTCATGCGTACATTGCCCCCCTGGGTCTGGGTCAGCACCGACGAGACCGGCGTACCGAAATCCAGCACATCGAGCTTGCGACGCAACTGCTCGGGCACATCGGTCTTCAGGAAATCGACGATCAGGCTCTCTCCGCGCTGGCGGATGTCGATACCCGCATTCGGATCGGACAGATCGACCACCAGCCGCCCCTCGCCATTGGCACCGCGGCGAAAGTTGATGTCACGGATGGCATGCTTTTCCTCGTGCCCGACAGCTGCCGGCGCAAACTGGGTGCTCTGCTGCGCAAGCGAACTGGTGGCCTCGCGAATCTGCCCGGTGGCCAGCGTGATCAGGAGATCATTACCTTCCTGACGGGTCTCGTAGGGATAGACGCGGGACAGGTTCAGGACCAGGCGGGTGCGGTCTCCAACCTGCACGACATTGACGCTGCGCAGATCACCGGCATTGAGCGTCTGGCTGTTACGCCCAAGCGCATTTGCAGTGTCCGGGAAGTCGAACGCGATGCGCGCCGGATTCGCGACACTGAAACTCGCCGGCATGGCGGCCAGAGGCTTGGCGAGCGTGAGCTTGAGCACGACGCTGCCGCCCTGCTCCACAGCCATGATCTTTTCGATCCGATTACCCGCCGGCACGACATCCACGGCCTGACCGCTCTGCGCAAATACGGTCTGCGCAGGCAGAAGACCACCGAGACAGGCCGCAACCGCCAATGCACCAAAGCTGAGCCCACATGGTCTCATTTTCATTTCTTCGCCTCCTGGGGCGCCTGCTCCTGCAACTGGAGCGTGCTGATGCGCTCGGTCCATTCACCGCTCGCGTCCTCGACAAGTTCCTTCAAGCTCACGTCGGATTCAGTGATGGCCGTGATCTTCCCGTAGTTCTGCCCGAGATAATTGCCAACCTTGACCTGATGGAGCGTTTTGTCCACTGCGATGATTGCGTGGACCTGCCCCTTCTTCATCATCACGCCGACCATCCGGAGCAACTCGAGCGGATAGGCCTCGAGGGGCTCCCGACGCCGGTTGGCGTCGGGGGTGAACAGGGCCGACTTTTTGTCCGGCTCCAGCTTTGCCGGCTTGAACGGATCAATCAGGCCGCTCCCCTGATACGTCACCACGGAAGCCTGGCGGATCGGAGGCAAGGGCTTGAGGTTGGGCTTGAGGTCTTTCGATGCCTCGGCCATCCAGTCGCGCAAGTCCTGCTGCTGGTCGCTACAGCCCGTGAGCAGCACCGAAGCCAACAGAGGCACCATCAGAGTCAGTCGCATGATCTTCACTTGCGCGCCTTTTCCTTGGCCTTTTCCCTGCGCAGCGCGGCGACTTCCTCGTCATCCAGATAACGATAGGTCACTGCCGTCGCATCGAACTTCAGGTTGCCTTCCTTGAGTGTTTCGATGGCGATGTCGTTCAGGGTCACGATCCGCGGCATCTGCGCCACATCGCTGACGAACTCGCCGAGGTCGTGGTAGTTCCCCGTCACCCGCACGGCGATCGGCAATTCCGCGTAAAAGTCCTTCAGACCCTCGGAGCCCGGCTTGAACAGCTCGAACTGAAGGCCACGCCCCAGGCCGGCCTGGTTGATGTCTGCCAGCAGGGATTCGATCTCGGAACGGTTTGGCAACTGCTTCAGCAAGGCACCGAACTGCCGGTCGATCTCGGCCAGTTGCCTCCGGTATTCGGGCAAATTGACCGCCTGGCGCTTCTTGGACAGCCATTCGTCCTTCAGCGTCAGCTCTTCCTTTTCCTTCGAATCCAGGGCTGTCAGCTGGTCACTCCAGTCGAACCACCACCCCCCGGCGACAATGGCCAGGAAAATCGCAAGCAGGGTCGCAATCCGGGGAAGCAGGGGCCACTGGCCGGGATCGTTGGGGTCCAGTCCCTGGAACTCCCTCGCCAGGGTTTGGACATCCATCGTCCGAAGCTTTTCGATCGACTCCTTGAGACTCATTGCGGCTTGCCTCCCGCAGCAGCACTCCCGCCAGCCTTGGGCTTGCCGGCATCGTCCGCCTTGGCCCGCTCGATGCTCACATTCAGATTGAACTCACTGACCCGGCGATTATTGAGGATTGCCGCCTTGACCTCGACCAGGTCGGCATGTTCAAGCGAGGGCGACGCCTCTAGGTTGCGCATAAGCGTGGAAACCCGAGCGTTTGACTGGGCATAGCCCGTGAGGTTGATCTTGAGCCCGGCCTGCTTGAGTGTCTTGAGATAGACGCCTTCCGGCATCTGGCGAACCAGTTCGTTGAACAACTGTACGGTTTCCGTACGATTGGTCTGCAGCGACTCGATGACCTGCTTGCGGGACAGCAACGCCTCGGCCTGCTCGCGCAATCCCCTGATCTCGACGATTTCCTTGTCGAGCGCGGCTATTTCCTGCTTGAGGAATGCGTTCTTCGCATCCTGACTGTCCACGTAGCCGGCAAGGACCGAGTGCCCAATGAACCACACCACCAGACCGGCGATAGCCACCAACGCGGCAAACAGCGCAAACTGCTGCCGGCGCGCCTTGCGCTTCTCTTCCCGATGGGGAAGCAGGTTGATACGGATCACGAATCAAACCTCCGCAGGGCCAGACCGCAGGCGACCAGCAAGGCTGGGGCATCCGCGGCAAGATTCTTGGGCCGCACCTTGGATCCAAGACTCATGTTTGCAAACGGATTGGCCACCAGGGTGTCCACCTGGGTACGCCCGGCAACGGTCTCGGCAAGACCTGGAATAACCGCACAGCCACCGGCGAGGACGATATGGTCCACCTGATTGAACTGGGTGGAGGTGAAGAAGAACTGCAGGGCCCGCGACACTTCCAGCGCCATCGCATCCATGAAGGGACGCAGCAGATCGGACTCGTAGCTCTCCGGCAAAGAGCCGGTGCGCTTGCCGCTCTCTGCCTCCTCGAGGGACATGCCGAAATGGCGCATGATGTCCTGGGTCAGCAGAAAGCCACCGAAAGCCTGCTCCCGTGCATAAACCTGGTTCCCATTGCGCAGGACCGACACGTTCATGACATTGGCGCCGGCATCGACAAGCGCGATGATCTTGTCCTCACCCCGGTCGGGCAACTGCTCCTGGACCAGCTCGAAGGCCGCCAGGGAAGCGTAGGACTCGACGTCCATCACCAGCGCCTTGAGGCCGGCAGCCTCAGCCGCCGCCACCCGGTCCTCGACCTTTTCCTTGCGGGATGCGGCGATCAGAACCTCATCCTCGTCTGCGTTGGAGGCAGCCGGACCGATGACCTGGAAATCGAGATTCACCTCGTCCAGGGCGAAGGGGATGTACTGGTTGGCTTCCGACTCGACCTGCACTTCCAGCTCCTGGTCGCGCAGGCCTGCCGGCAGGATGATCTTTTTGGTGATGACCGCCGATGCAGGCAAGGCCAGCGCCACGAAGCGGGTCGCCGTCCCGAGCCGTCGCCAGCCACGCCGGATGGCATCGGAGACAGCTTCGAGATTGACGATGTTGCCATCGGAAACCGCCTCCCGCGGAAGCGCTTCAATGGCGTACCGCTCGACCCGATAGCCGCCCCCCGAGACGGTGGACAATTCCACCATCTTGACCGAGGACGACGAAATGTCGACTCCGATCAAAGGGCGCGCCCGAGGGCTCAAAAAGGAGAGGTCAATCACAAAAAGTCCTGAATTTTCTTTATGTTAGACGCAATACCAACAAACTACTTGAGATCCTAACAACAACCATGACAAGTGTAAAGGTAAGGCCCGGCAGGATAGCCGATTGCATATCAGGCGACAAACTGGCCCTCCTCGTATAATGCGGCACTTTCTTCCGCTCGCCGCCCCCGTATGCGCTGGGTACTCTACCCCTTCATCGCGATCATCGGCCTGTTGGCCGTAGGCCTCGCCATCCTAGCCCTGGCCGTGGCCTTTGCCTGGCCAACCCTCCCCTCGCTGGAGGCCCTGACCGACTATCACCCCAAGATTCCGCTGCGCGTCTATACCGCCGATGGCGCCCTGATCGGCGAATACGGCGAGGAGCGCCGCGCCTTCATCCGGATCCAGGATGTCCCTGCCGTCCTCAAGCACGCCATTCTGGCCGCCGAGGACGACCGCTTCTACCAGCACTCCGGCGTCGACTTCGTCGGTGTGCTGCGCGCCGCCGGGGCCAACCTCGTCACCGGCAGCAAGCGGCAGGGCTCGTCAACGATCACCATGCAGGTGGCGCGCAACTTCTTCCTGACCCGCGAGAAGACCTATTCCCGCAAGCTCTACGAGATCCTGCTGGCGTTCAAGATCGAACAGAATCTCAGCAAGGACCAGATTCTCGAGGTCTACATCAACCAGATCTATCTGGGCCGCCGTGCATATGGCTTCGCCGTCGCCGCCCAGACCTATTTCGGCAAATCCATCCACGAACTTAATGTTCCGGAGGCGGCAATGCTCGCTGGCCTGCCGAAAGCGCCGTCCGCCTACAACCCGGTGGTCAATCCGAAGCGGGCGGCCCTGCGCCAGCAGTACGTGCTGCGCCGCATGACCGAACTGGACTTCATTTCCGAGACGGAACACCAGCAAGCCGTCAATGCACCACTGAAAGTCGTTACTGGCCCGGCCGACTTCGGCGGCAGCGCCGACTACGTGGCGGAGATGGCCCGCCAGATCGCCTTCGAGCAGTTCAAGGAAGAAGCCTACACACGCGGCATCAAGGTCATTACGACGATCAACAAGGCCGAACAGGAGGCCGCCTACCGGGCACTGCGCCGCGGCATCATGGACTACGACCGGCGCCACGGCTACCGGGGTGCCGAAGGCTACGTAGACCCAACCCGGACCAGCACTGAGCAGACCGAAGCGATGGACGAAGTCCTGGCCGAAACGCCGGATTACGACGATCTGCAGGCTGCCATCGTGACCCAGGCAGGCAACGGCAGCGTCACCGCCTACCGGTACGGCGAGACGATCCGCATCAGCGGCGAAGGCCTACGTTTTGCCGCCGCCATGCTCAGCGACAAGGCTCCACCCAACAAGCGCATCCGACCGGGCGCCATCATCCGCGTGGTACGCGTGGACACCCGCTGGGAAATCAGCCAGTTGCCCGAGGTCGAAGGCGCCCTGACCGCCGCCGACCCGCGTACCGGCGCGATCCGCGCGTTGGTTGGTGGTTTCGATTTCAACCGCAACAAGTTCAACCACGTCACCCAGGCCTGGCGCCAGCCGGGCTCCAGCTTCAAGCCCTTCATCTATTCGGCGGCCTTCGAAAAGGGCTACGGCCCCAACAGCGTGGTCGACGACTCCCCGATCTCCTTCCCTGCCGGGGAAACCGGCAGCCAGGCCTGGGAACCGAAGAACTACGACGGCAAGTACGACGGGCCGATGTCCCTGCGTTCGGCGCTGGCCCGCTCGAAGAACATGGTTTCGATCCGCCTGCTGAAGTCCATCGGACCACGCTACGCGCAGGACTACGTCACCAAGTTCGGCTTCGACGCTGAGCGCCACCCGGCCTACCTGACCATGGCCCTCGGCGCCGGCTCCGTCACGCCGTGGCAGATGCTGCGCGGCTACTCGGCATTCGCCAACGGCGGCTATCGGGTCGAGCCCTATCTGGTGAAGGAGATTCAGGACGAAACCGGCAAGGTACTGGCCCGGGTCGATCCACCGGTCGCCGGCGAAACCGCCGAGCGGGCCATCGACGAGCGCAACGCCTACCTGATGGATTCAATGCTGAAGGACGTGGTCCGCCGTGGCACGGCGGCCAAGGCGCTGGTCCTCAAGCGCGGCGACCTGGCCGGCAAGACCGGCACCACTAACGAGTATGTGGACGCCTGGTTCTGCGGCTACCAGCCGACCGTCGTCGCGGTAGCGTGGATCGGCTTTGACCAGCCGCGCAAGCTGGGCAGCGGCGAAACTGGCGGCGCGGCGGCCCTGCCCATGTGGATCAACTACATGCGCAAGGCCCTCGACGGCGTGCCCGAGAGCTATCCGACCCCGCCGGACGGCCTGATCCGCATCCAGCCGGAAGGCAGTGCCACCGAAGAGCTGATCTACAAGGAGAACCTGCCGGCCGCACCAGTGGAAGCCCCGCAGGAGCCCACCAGCCCGCCGGCGGAAGAGGCCCCGCGCAACTAGCCCCCCCCCCCAGGAGCCGGTCAGCCCTGCAAGCTGACCGACTCGCCGGCCTGCTCGGTCATGCAGCGGGACAGCACCGCGTAGAAATCTGCTCCATCCCGCGTACCCAGCCAACGCCCGCCGTCCGGGCGGAAGTGAAAACCACCCGACTTGGCGGCCAGCCAGATTTCCCGCGCAGCGCTATGCCGGTTGACGATGATCTTGGTGCCATTGTCGAACTCCAGCTCGAAAACCCCGCCCGGCTTCACCTCATAGTCGAAATCCAGCTCACAGGCGTCCAGCAAGCCTTCCAGGTGCTCCAGTTCGGCATCCGCCAAGGCGTTGAAATCTGCTTCGTCCATCGACCCCTCCGTTGTTCTGTTAACATTCCAGTTTTTGCGCGGAAGCCATGCGAACCATCGCCATCACCGCCGCGACCTGCGGCCTGCTCGCCCTCGCCGGTTGCGGCATCAAGGGGCCGCTGTACCTCCCGCAAGCACCCAAGCCTGCCGCCAAGCCGGCTCCGCAGCCTGCCGACGCCATCCCGGCGCCGGGCGGCGATCATAACAAACCCGCTCCCCAGGATTCAGTCAAATGACCACCGCACTGCCCGTGCCGACGCTCGCCGCCGGCCCCGCCGGCCTGACCCTCGAAGGGGTCGCCCTCGCCGACATCGCCGAGCGCTTCGGCACCCCGACCTACGTGTACTCCCGCGCCGCGCTGACTGCTGCCTTCGAGGCTTACCAACGGGCCCTCGGCCTGCGCAAGGCCCTCGTCTGCTACGCGGTCAAGGCCAACTCCAGCCTAGGCATCCTGTCGGTGTTTGCCAAGCTGGGCGCCGGCTTCGACATCGTTTCGGGCGGTGAGCTGGCGCGCGTGCTGGCTGCCGGCGGTGACCCCGGCAAGGTGATCTTCTCCGGCGTAGGCAAGAGCGTCGCCGAGATGCGTTACGCGCTGGAGGCGGGCATCGGTTGTTTCAATGTCGAATCCGCTGCCGAACTGGACCGCCTGAATGAAGTGGCTACCAGCCTCGGCAAGCGCGCGCCGATCGCATTCCGCGTCAATCCGGACGTCAATCCGAACACCCACCCGTACATTTCCACCGGCCTGCGCAGCAACAAGTTCGGCGTAGCCTTCACCGAAGCCCTCGACCTCTACCGCAAGGCGGCCAAGCTGCCGAACATCGAGATCAGCGGGATCGACTGCCACATCGGCTCCCAGCTCCTCGATCCGGCGCCGATGGCCGAAGCGGCCGACAAGATCCTCGGCCTGGTGGACCAGCTCGCCCGCGAAGGCATCAAGCTCGACCACATCGACCTGGGCGGCGGCCTTGGCATCCGCTACCGCGACGAGGAACCGCCGACGCCGACCGAATACCTCAAGCCCTTGCTGGAGCGCTTCGCCGGCCGCGACGAGGCCCTGTGCTTTGAACCGGGCCGCTCGCTGGTCGGCAATGCTGGCCTGCTCTTGACCCGTATCGAGTACCTGAAGCCGGGCGTCGAGAAGAATTTCGCGATCATCGATGCTGCAATGAACGACCTGGCCCGCCCCGCGCTGTACGACGCCTACCATGAGATCGTCGCAGTGGCGCCCCGCGCGGTGCCCGCAACCCGCTACGAAGTGGTCGGCCCGATCTGTGAAAGCGGCGACTTCCTCGGCCACGACCGCGACCTGTCAGTGGAAACCGGCGACCTGCTGGCGATCCTGTCGGCCGGCGCCTATGGCATGACGATGAGCTCCAACTACAACACTCGCCCCCGTGCCGCCGAGATCCTGGTGGACGGCGACACGGTGCACGTCATCCGCGACCGGGAAACCCTCGCCCACCTGCTCGCCGGCGAACGCCCCCTGCCCTGAGGCATTGCAGCTATTCGGCCCCATCCGTGGGGCTGAATAGCTGCGGGGGCGAATTCAATTCATTCGCCCCCGCATGCCAAACGCTATATCTCAGCCCAGCGGCGTCACCGCCGCCCGCCCCGCCGGCGTCTCCAGCCAGCGCACCAGGATGCGATAGATATCGGGGTCGAAACGGCGCGCCGGCAGAGCCTCCAGCAAGCCCCCCAAGGCCGCCTCGTCATCGACGCTGCCGAGCAGGCACCACTGGTCCACCACGTGCGCCGCACTGCGCCCGGTATCGGCGTGATGCTCCCGCACTACCACCGCGCCCGGCCATGGCCAACGCCTGAGACGCAGGCTTTCAAGCACCTTCAGCAGCCGTTCGTCGTGCTGGACATGACTTTCCTTGCCGGCACAGACACCTGCGCATCGACGCGCGTGGTGCGCCAGACATGCTCCTTCGCTCCAGGGCTCGAGGCCGATCCGGCGCGGGCACAGCTTGTAGAGGCCGGCCAGCTCCCGCAATGCGTTGTCGGCCTCTTTCCGGGTCCGGAAAGTACCGTAAAGATGTTCCCAGCCAGCGGGATCTCCACCGCTCAACACCTCCCGCTGCAGCACCGGGCCGCGCCTGCGCGCCGGGTCGAAGCGCAGCCCGAACACCGAGGAGGAATCCGCCGGCTGGCGATTCTCGGCCGGCTTCTCGGTACGGACAAGATGCGCCTCGAGCAACAGGGCTCCCAGCTCCCCGGCGGTCACCCGCCAATCCACACGACGGACCTGTTGGACAATCTTGGCTTCCCGCCCCTTCAGCTTGTCGCCCGAAAAGTGGCTCATCACCCGTGAGCGCAGGCTGACACTACGTCCGACGAACAGCGGCGCATCGCCCTCGCCGTAGAAGAGATAGACCCCTGGCCCTTCTGGCAGGCCCTCGAGCACCCCCTCGGGCAGACCAGCAGGCCGGTTCGGCGCCTTCATTGCCTTGATGATCGCCGCATCGAGCACACTGCGCTCGAAGCTCTCCGCCGCCTGGCTGACGAACTGGAGCAAGGCTTCCGTGTCACCGAGCGCGCGATGACGGGCCGAACAGACCAGTCCATGACGCTCGATCAGGGCATCGAGACCATGGCGGTGATGCTGGGGATAGAGGGCACGGGACAGCTTCACGGTGCACAGCACTGGCGCCTCGAAGGTCTGACCCAGGCGCTGGAACTCGTTCTTGATGAAGCCGTAGTCGAAGCGCGCATTGTGTGCAACGAAGATGCAGTCCGCAAACAGTGCACGAACCTGATCGGCCACTTCGGCGAAAGGCGGCGCGGCGGCCACCATCTCATCGGTGATGCCGACCAGACTCTGGATGTTCGGCGGAATGGCCCGCCCGGGATTGACCAGGGTAGACCACCGCTCGACCAGCTCACCATCTTCGATCCGCAGGATCGCGATTTCGGTGACCCGGTCTTCCACCGGGTTTGCCCCGGTGGTTTCTACGTCGATGAAAGCAAGTTTGGGAGCGAGCAAAGCCCGCTCAGCTTTCGGTTGAGTAGGGGTAAGGCTTCTGGGCGACGCGGCCAGCCGCGTACTGACGCTGGGTTTCCAGATCCTGCGGCTTGTCCCACCACAGGGCACGCCCCTTCTTCTGCTCCTCGACCTGCTCAGGATGCTTCTCCATCCATTCGCGCATGAACTTGGTGTGCTCGGATTCGTAACCTGCCATGTGGATCTCCCTTGATAAGCGGCGTGGATTCTAGCAGCCTCAGCTGCCCTTCTGGTCGCCCTTGAGGCGGTTGATGCGGACCACCTCCGGAATGTTGCGGATCCCGCGGATGACCTTGGCGAGATGCAGGCGATGGGTCACCTGCACCGTGATGTAGATGGTGGAATAGGCGCCCTGATCGCCGTCGGTGCTGACGTTCTGGATATTGCAGTCCTGCTCCGCAATCGCATTGGCGACCTTGGCCAGCACGCCCCGCACGTTCTGGGTGAGCAGGCGCAGGGTCACGTCGAACAGGCGGTCGGTGGCCGCCTCCCACTCCACATCGATCCAGCGGTCCCGCTCGCTACGCAGCTTGCGGGCCTGCGGACAGTCGTGCATGTGCACTTCGAGCCCCTGCCCCTTGCGGATGATGCCGACGATAGGATCGCCCGGGATCGGCCGGCAGCAGCGCGCCAACTGGACGGCGACGCCTTCGGTGCCGCGGATCAGGATCGCTCCGGCGGGCTTGGGCTTGACCACGTCGGCGCGGCCGGACTCCATGTCCTGGATCTCGGCGAGGCGCCGCGCAACGATGGCTGGCAGCCGCCGCCCGAGGCCGATGTCGGTCATCAGCTCCTTGCGGTTGTTCAGCGTGAATTCCTTCAGGAAGCGCTCCCACGCAAAGGTGCTGACCTGGCCGAGGGTCAGGCCGTGCAGGCGAAGGGCTTGGTTGAGCAGGCGCTCGCCGAGGGTCGAGGCTTCTTCCTGCTGGGCATTTTTCAGGAAGTGGCGGATCTGCGCGCGTGCCTTGCCGGTCCGCACATAGGACAGCCAGGCCGGGTTGGGGCTGGCGTGGGCGGCAGTGATGATCTCGATTTGGTCGCCGTTGTGCAGCTCGGTGCGCAGCGGCATCAGCTCGCCGTTGATGCGCCCCGCCACACAGCGGTTGCCGACGTCGGTGTGCACCGCGTAGGCGAAGTCCACCACGGTAGCACCCCGCGGCAATGCGAAAATCTTGCCCTTCGGCGTGAAGGCATACACCTCGCCGGGAAACAGATCGACCTTAACGTGCTCCAGGAATTCGCTGGAGTCACCGGACGTGGATTGCAGTTCGAGCAGGGACTGCAGCCAGCTGTGGGTCTTATGCTGCAGCTCGGTGAGCGTCTTTTCGTCTTCCTTGTACAGCCAGTGTGAGGCCACACCGCTCTCGGCGATGTGGTTCATCTCCTGAGTACGGATCTGCACTTCCACCGGCGTACCAAAGGGGCCGATCAAGGTGGTGTGCAGCGACTGGTAGCCGTTCGCCTTGGGAATGGCGATGTAGTCCTTGAACTTGCCAGGCACCGGCTTGTACAGCGCGTGCAGCGCGCCGAGGGCACGGTAACAGGTCTGCACGTCGGGCACGATGACCCGGAAACCGTAGATGTCGAGCACCTGGGAGAAGGTCAGGCGCTTCTCCGCCATCTTGCGGTAGATGCTGTAGAGGTGCTTTTCACGGCCGCGCACGTCGGCCTGGATGTCCCACTGGGGCAGGCGTTCCTCGATCGCCGCGAGGATCTTGCCGACCACTTCTCGCCGGTTGCCCCGCGCCGCCAGAATGGCCTTGGACAGCACACGGTAGCGCATCGGGTAGCGATGCTTGAAAGCCAGCTCCTGCAGCTCCCGGTACAGGCTGTTGAGGCCCAGCCGGTTGGCGATCGGGGCGTGGATTTCCTGCGTTTCGCGGGCGATGCGGCGCCGCTTGTCGGGGCGCACGCAGTCGAGCGTGCGCATGTTATGCAGGCGGTCGGCCAGCTTGATGAGGATCACCCGCAGGTCGCTGGCCATCGCCAGCAGCATCTTGCGGAAGTTTTCCGCCTGCGCCTCCTCGTGGGACTGGAACTCGATCTTATCGAGCTTGGAGACCCCGTCCACCAGTTCCGCCGTGGTCCGCCCGAAACGCTCGGCGATCTCGGCCTTGGTGATGTGGGTGTCCTCCATCACGTCGTGGAGGAGGGCCGCGCACAGGGCCTGGGCGTCCAGGTTCCAGCCGGCGAGAATCTCGGCGACGGCAACCGGATGGGAAATATAGGGCTCACCGCTGATCCGCATCTGCCCTTCATGGGCGTCGGCGGAAAAGTGATAGGCAGCCTCGATGCGCCCCACGTCCTCGGGACGCAGGTAGGCGCTGACGATGTTCTTCAGCCTGCCAAAATCAAGGGGCAGGACACAGGAAGCGGGGGGCTGGAAAACGCCGCTACCACTGACCGGAGTTGGCGCGGCGGATTCCATGGTATTGCTCTCTAACGGAAAGGCGCTCAGGCCTGGCCGCGGTTGAGGACTTCGGTGCCGACCTTGCCGGCAGCGATTTCACGCAGCGCGATCACAGTGGGCTTGTCCTTGTCGTGGCGGTCCAGGTCCACCTGCGGGGTGGCTCCGGCCGTCAGTTGACGGGCACGGTAGGTCGCCGCCAGGGTCAGCTGGAAGCGGTTGGGGATTCTTTTCAGACAGTCGTCGACGGTAACGCGGGCCATATCAATCCTGTTCCAGGTAATGGAAAAACTCCGGCTTGCGCGCCTCCTGGTTGGCGTAGCGCAGCCGCGAGGCTCGCACCACGGCTACCAGATCATCCAGGGCCGCGGTCAAGTCTTCGTTGATTATAACGTAGTCGAACTCCGCCACATGGCGCATCTCGCCACGGGCAGCCAGCACACGACGGGCGATCACATCCTCGCTGTCGGTGCCGCGACCGCGCAGGCGGCGCTCAAGCTCATCCACCGACGGCGGCAGGATGAACACGCCAACCGCCTTCGGGAACACCTTGCGAACCTGCTGGGCGCCCTGCCAGTCGATCTCCAGCAGGATGTCCTTGCCGGAGCTGATCTGGGACTCCAGCCAGGTCTTGGAGGTCGCGTAATAGTTGCTGTGCACCTCGGCCCACTCGAGGAACTCGCCCTTGTCACGCAGCGCACGGAAGGTCGGCACATCGACGAAATTGTAGTGCTGGCCATTCACCTCGCCGGTACGCGGCGCGCGGGTGGTGTAGGACACCGACAGGCGGACCAGCGGATCGCGCTCCAGCAGGCCGCTGACGAGGGTGGTCTTGCCGGCGCCGGACGGCGCGGTGACGATGAACAGGGTACCGGGCATGCTCGCTCCTTACTCGATGTTCTGCACCTGCTCGCGCATCTGCTCGATAGCCAGCTTAAGCTCGACGGCGATTGCGGTCATGTCGGCGGCCATCGCCTTGGAGCCGAGGGTGTTGGCCTCGCGATTGAGTTCCTGCATCAGGAAGTCCAGGCGTTTGCCGGCGGCGCCGCCAGCCTTGAGGATGCGCTCGACTTCGTCCAGATGGGTGGACAGGCGGGACAACTCCTCTGCCACATCGACGCGCTGGGCGAACAGGCCGACTTCCAGGCGGATACGGTCGTCATCGAGGGTCGCGGCGGCGTCACGCAGGCGGGTGGCGAGCTTCTCCTGATACTCGGCGACCAGTGCCGGCACCCGCGGCTGCACCGTGGCGACCAGGCTACGCATGTGGGCGATGCGCCCGCGGATCATCTCGGCCAGCTTCTCGCCTTCGCGCTGGCGGGTGGCGATCAGTTCGTCCAGCGCCGCAGCGATGGTCGCCGCAATCTCCGGCTGCAGGGACTCGAAAGTCACGCTGTCGTCGGCCAGCATGCCGGGCCAGCGCAGCACCTCGGCGACCGACAGCGGTGCGGCCTGCGGCAGCTCAGCCTGCACGGCAGCCTGGGCAGTCTTCAGCTGGGTCAAAAGCGCGCCATTGATCGCGAGGTCGCGAGGTGCGCTATCCTTCGCCTGCAAATTGAAACGGCATTCGACCTTACCCCGCCGCAGCTTGGCGGTGATGGCTTCGCGCAGCATCGGTTCGGCCTGCCGCAGGTCGTCGTTGATCCGGAAAGCCAGATCGAGGTAACGGGAATTGACGCTGCGCAATTCCAGGTGCAGGGCGACGCGGCCCAGGTCGCGGGCCTGGACGGCGTAACCCGTCATGCTGTGGATCATCGTGTTTTTCCCGAGATAGCGTGGCGAAGCGAGGCTAAACTAGCGCCTTCGACCGCCACAAAAGACGAAGTGTAGCGCCCTGCCTGATGGCCACTCAACAAAACTGCGCCCTGCCGTCCGGATTCCAGCTCGACCACTACCGGGTCGAGCGACAGCTGTCCCTGGGCGGCTTCTCCATCGTGTACCTGGCCTACGACCAGGACGGGACGCCGGTCGCCATCAAGGAATACCTGCCCAACTCCCTCGCCCTGCGCGCCGAGGGTGAAGTCACGCCGCACGTCACCGAGGCCCACCAAGGCGCCTTTCGCTACGGCATGAAGTGTTTCTTCGAGGAAGGACGGGCACTAGCCAAGCTCGTGCACCCCAACGTGGTAAGGGTGCTCAACTTCTTCCGCGCCAACGGCACCGTTTACATGGTGATGCAGTTCGAGCGCGGGCGGACCCTTCACGATTACGTGCAGAAGAACAAGGGCAGCATCCGCGAGCGCTTCATCCGTGGCGTGTTCACGCGCATGCTCAACGGCCTGCGCGAGGTCCACGCCCACAAGCTGCTGCACCTGGACATCAAGCCGTCCAACATCTATCTGCGTGCCGACGGCACGCCGGTACTGCTCGATTTCGGTGCCGCCCGTCAGACCCTGATGTCCGACACGCCGATCCTCAAGCCGATGTACACGCCAGGCTTCGCGTCGCCGGAGCAATTCACCAACCGGGACGCCCTCGGTCCGTGGAGCGACATCTACAGCGTGGGCGCCAGCATGTATGCCTGTCTGGCCGGCACCTCGCCGCAACGCTCGGACGAGCGTCTCAAGCACGACACCGTGGTGCCCGCCACCAAGGCCTGGGCCGGACAGTATTCACCCCATTTCCTTGCCACCATCGACTGGTGCCTGCAGCTCGATCCGCTGAAACGTCCGCAGAGCTGTTTCGCGCTGCAAAAGGTACTTGCCCAGCGTCACCGGGAAGCGCCGCCGCAACAGAAATCCTGGCTCGAAGGACTGGGTACAAGACTAAGAACAATGATAGGCCGCTCATGAGATTCACGATTTTCCAGGAGAGCCGGGTAGGCAAACGCCGCACCAACCAGGACCGGGTCGCCTACTCCTACACCCGGGACGCGCTGCTGATGCTGCTCGCTGACGGCATGGGCGGCCACCTCTATGGCGAAGTGGCCGCGCAGATCTCCGTCCAGTTCATCGCCCAGTCCTTCCAGCAGGAAGCCAAGCCCAAGGTCACCGACCCGGTGCTGTTCCTGTCGCGGGTACTCAGCAACGCCCACCACGCGATCCTCGACTACGCCTTCGACAAGCACCTGTCGGACATCCCCCGCACGACCATCGTCGCCTGCCTGATCCAGGACGGCATCGCCCATTGGGCCCATGCCGGCGACTCCCGCCTGTATCTGATCCGCAAGGGCCGCCTTGCAGCCCAGACCCGTGACCATTCCCGCGTCCAGCTGATGCTCGACCAGGGCTTGCTCGACGCCGAGAGCGCCGCCGTGCATCCAGGCCGCAACCGCATCTTCTCCTGCCTGGGCGGCAGCCATCCGCCGCAGATCGAGTTCTCCCGCGGCGTCCCCCTGGGCAATGGCGACGTCATCGCCATGTGTTCCGACGGCGTGTGGGGCCCCCTCGACGCCGATACGCTGGTCAAGGGCCTCGCCGACGGCAAGGTCATGGAAAGCGTGCCGCGCGTCATGAACGTGGCCGAGGAGCTCGGCGGCGCCCAGTGCGACAACATGTCCCTGATCGCCATGACCTGGCACGACGACCACCAGGGCGACATCCCCGACACGGTGTCCACCCGCACCATGCCCTTCGACGCCGTCACCACCCAGATGGAGGGCTTCGGACGCGGCAAGCGCGACCAGGAAGACCTCAGCGAAGACGAAATCGAACGCGCCATCCGCGAAATCAACGCAGCTATTCACAAGTTCAAATGACCACCACCTCCGACACCTTCGCCCGCCCCAGCGGCCGCGCTCCCGCCGCCCTCCGTCCGATCCGCATCACCCGCGGCTTCACCCGCCATGCCGAAGGCTCGGTGCTGATCGAGTTCGGCGACACCCGCGTGCTGTGCACCGCCAGCGTCGAGGAGAGCGTGCCGCCCTTCCTGCGCGGCAAGGGCCAGGGCTGGCTGACTGCCGAATACGGCATGCTGCCCCGCTCCACCCACACGCGCAGCCCGCGGGAAGCCGCCAAGGGCAAGCAGAGCGGCCGCACGCAGGAGATCCAGCGTCTGATCGGCCGCAGCCTGCGCGCCGTAGTAGACATGGAAGCCCTCGGCGAACGCCAGATCACCATCGACTGCGACGTGCTGCAGGCCGACGGCGGCACCCGCACGGCGTCCATCACCGGCGCCTGCATCGCCGTCCATGACGCCCTCGAAGGCCTGGTCAAGGCCGGCAAGCTGCCCGCCAACCCGATGCGCGATTTCGTCGCGGCCATTTCCGTCGGTATCTACAAGGGTGTGCCGGTGCTCGACCTGGATTACCCGGAAGACTCCGGCTGCGACACCGACATGAACGTGGTGATGACCGGCAGCGGCGGCTTCGTCGAGGTGCAGGGCACCGCCGAAGGCACGCCCTTCTCCCGCGCGGAGCTCGACAGCCTGCTGGAACTCGCCGCCGCCGGCGTGGCCCAACTGGTCGTCGAACAGAAGAAGGCGCTCGGTCTCGGCGCCTGAAGAAGCCCACGGAGGATCTGGCGCCATGAAACAACTCGTCCTGGCCAGCGGCAACGCCGGCAAACTCAAGGAACTCTCAGCCCTGCTCGGCCCGCTCGGCATTGAAGTGCTGCCCCAGTCGGCCTTCAATGTCAGCGAGGCCGAGGAACCGCACCCCAGCTTCGTCGAGAACGCCCTCGCCAAGGCCCGCCACGCGTCCCGCGCCACCGGCCTGCCGGCTCTCGCCGACGACTCCGGGCTGTGCGTGGACGTGCTGGGCGGAGCACCGGGCGTGCTGTCGGCACGCTTCGCCGGCGAGCCCAAGTCCGACGAACGCAACAACGCGTTGCTGCTCGAACGCCTGGCCGGCCAGAGCGACCGCCGCGCGCGCTTCTACTGCGCATTGGCCCTCGTCCGCCACGCCGACGACCCGCAACCGCTGATCGCCTGCGGCGAATGGCACGGCGAAATCCTGCCCGCGCCGCGCGGCAAGGGCGGCTTCGGCTACGACCCGCTGTTCCTCGTCACCGACCTGGAGCAGACCGCCGCCGAGATCCCCCACGAACTCAAGAACGTCCTGTCCCACCGGGGCTCCGCCTTCCGCCAGTTGCTCGACAAGCTGCGCGCCGAACAGAGCTGAGCCCCCGTTTCACGCACCACGCTCCATGCCCGAAAACCGGATCATCCCGATCACACCCAAGGCCGCCGCGCCGAAATCTGCCGACGGCCGCTGGGAATCCCGCCTCACCGCCTCGCCACCCCTGTCCCTGTACGTGCATTTTCCGTGGTGCGTGCGCAAGTGCCCGTACTGCGACTTCAATTCCCACGCGGTAAAGGACGAGGGTATCCCCGAGCAGGCCTACATCGAGGCCCTGGTAGCCGACCTAGAAAGCGCGCTGCCGCAGATCTGGGGCCGCCGCGTGCACACCATCTTCATCGGCGGCGGCACGCCCAGCCTGATCACCCCCGACGGTCTCGACGAACTGCTCACCGCGATCCGCATGCGCGTTCAGCTCGACCCCCAGGCCGAGATCACGCTGGAGGCCAACCCGGGCACCGTCGATTCCGGGCGTTTCCGCGCCTTCCGCCAGGCTGGCGTCAATCGGCTGTCGGTCGGCATCCAGAGCTTCGATGACCGCCACCTGCAGGCCCTCGGGCGCATCCACGGTCGCACCGACGCCATCGCCGCGGCCGAAGCGGCACTGACCCACTTCGAGGCGGTCAACCTCGACCTGATGTACGCGCTGCCCGGCCAGACCCTCGCCGAAGCGGAGGCCGACCTCGCCACCGCGCTGGCCCTTGGCCCCCAGCACCTGTCCTGCTACCACCTGACGCTGGAACCCAATACCGCCTTCGCCGCCAACCCGCCGGAAGTGCCCGACCCCGACCTGTCCGCCGACATGCAGGACCACATCGAAGCGCGCCTGGCCGAAGCCGGCTACGGCCACTACGAGACCTCGGCCTTCGCCAAGCCCCACCGGGAGTGCCGCCACAACCTCAACTACTGGACCTTCGGCGACTACCTGGGCATTGGCGCCGGCGCCCACGGCAAGCTCTCGTCCCACGAAGGCATCGTGCGCGAAACCCGTCCCAAGCACCCGGCGGCCTACCTGGCAGCCCGCGACAACGGCACCTTCGTGCAGGAACGGCGCAGCATCGGCACCGACGAACTGCCCTTCGAATTCATGATGAACGCGCTGCGCCTCAACAAGGGCGTGCCACGACGGCTGTTCTCCGAACGCACCGGCCTGCCCTTCGAGGCCGCCGAAGAAGGGTTGCTAAAGGCACGCCAGCAAGGGCTTATCGAGATTGACGACGAGACCCTGCGCCCGTCTGCCAAAGGCCGCCACTTCCTCAACGAACTGCTGATGCTGTTCCTTGCCGCCTGAGTCGCCCGTGCCTGCCAAGCCCGGCCCCAAGCCCCTGACTCCGACCGCCACCGAACTGCCGACCCCCGAGGCCCTCGGCCAAGTGTTCACGCCGGAGAAGGTCGTGCGCGCCATGCTGCGCCTGCGCCAGAACGCCGGCCGCGTGCTCGAGCCCTCCTGCGGCGATGGCGCCTTCCTGCGCCACCTGCACAACGCGGTCGGCATCGAGTTCGACCCCCGCCAGTGCCCGCCCAATGCGCGCAACGAGGACTTCTTCGCCTACCCGGAAGACGAGAAGTTCGAGACCGTGATCGGCAATCCGCCCTACGTGCGCTATCAGGACATCGGACGGAGCACACGGGTCCTGCTGCGCCAGGACGGCCTCGACGGACGCAGCAACCTCTACCTGTTCTTCATCGAGAAGTGCCTGCGCCACCTGCAGCCGGGCGGCGAGCTGATCTTCATCACCCCGCGCGACTTCCTCAAGGCCACCAGCGCCCGTCCGCTCAACCGCTGGCTGTTCGAGCACGGCACGATCACCCACGCCATCGACCTGGGCGACGCCCGGGTTTTCTCCGGTGCCGTGCCCAACTGCCTGATCTGGCGCTACGAGCTCGGCAACCTGTCGCGCCGCACCGCCTGGGCGCAGATCGGACAGGGCGACGACCTCGCCCGCAGCCTCGAACAGCCGCCCTGGCAGGCCCGCCACTTCTTCGAATGTGCCGGGCACCTGCTGTTTTCCCGTGGCGAATACCCCCTCAGCCTGGCCGACGTGGCCAGCGTGAAGGTCGGCGCGGTGTCGGGAGCGGACGACATCTACGCCAGCGACACGGCCGGCACGCGGGATTTCGTCAACTCCCGCACCGCCCGCAGTGGCGAAACCCGCCGCATGATCTGGTGCGAACCCGGCTCTACAGCGCCCAATGTCCTGCTGCCGCACCGGGAACGCCTGCTTGCCCGGCGCATCCGCCCCTTCGACGAAAAAAACTGGTGGCAATGGGGACGCGGCTACCCGCAGACCGACGCACCGCGGGTCTATGTGAACACCAAGACGCGCCAACCGAATCCGTTTTTCCTGCACCCTTGCAACAACTTCGACGGGGCGATCCTGGGCATCTTCCCGCTACGCCATGACGTCGACCTGACGGCCTTCCGCGATGCCCTCAACGGGGTGGACTGGGCCGACCTGGGCTTCGTTTGCGACGGGCGCTACCTGTTCTCCCAACGCAGCCTGGAGAACGCTCCACTACCCGACTGCTTCCGGGCCTTCCTGCCGCCGGCCGCCGAGTCCGTCCCACCCGCCGGACAGCCGGAGTCGATGGTGTAACATCGGGCGAACAAATGCGGGCCACGCCGGTCGACGACGCACACGGGCTCGTCGGACACCCGACGCATCGCCCCCCGAGAACAGTCCGCGAGGCCCCATGGTTCCCCATCTCACCACTGCCCTCACCGGTCCCCTGCTGGAGCTGGAGCGGCACTTCCTCGACAAGGCCTGCGCCATCGAGCGCTGGATGCGCACCCAGTGGCAGGAACACCTGCCACCTTTCTACGGCTCCACCGACCTGCGCAATGCCGGCTTCAAACTGGCCCCGGTGGACCTCAACCTGTTTCCCGGCGGCTTCAACAACCTCCACGATGCCTTTCTGCCCCTCTGCGTACAGGCCGCCCAGGCCGCAATCGAGCGCATCTGTGTCGGCGCCCAAGCGATCCTGCTGATCCCGGAAAACCACACCCGCAACCAGTTCTACCTGCAGAACGTCGCCAAGCTGGTGTCCATCCTGCGCCTCACCGGCCTGGAAGTACGCCTCGGCAGCCTGCTGCCGGAGATCACCGCCCCTACCGTGCTCGAACTGGCCAATGGCGCGAGCCTCACGCTGGAACCGCTCGAGCGCCACGGCCGCCGCCTCGGCCTGAAGGACTTCGATCCCTGTGCGGTGCTGCTCAACAACGACCTGTCCGCCGGCATCCCAGCCCAGCTCGCCAACCTCCACGATCAGTGGGTCATCCCGCCGCTACATGCCGGCTGGCACACCCGTCGCAAGTCCAGGCACGCAGCCGCTTACGACCGCGTGACGCAGGAGTTCGGCGCCGCCATCGGCATCGACCCGTGGCGCATCAACCCGGCCTGGGACAACTGCAGCGGACTGGACTTCCATGCCCGCAGCGGCGAGCAGGAACTCGCCGACAAGGTCGCCGCGATGCTCGACGGCATCCGTACTAGATACAAGGAATACGAGATTGGCGAGGAGCCCTTCGTCGTCGTCAAGGCCGACGCCGGCACCTACGGGATGGGCATCATGACGGTCAGGGACGCCTCCGAGCTGATCGGCCTCAACCGCAAGCAGCGCAACAAGATGAGCGTCGTCAAGGAAGGCCTGGAGGTTCACGACGTGATCATCCAGGAAGGCGTGCCCACCGTCGAAACCGTCCATAAAGCCGTCGCCGAACCGGTGGTCTACATGATGGACCACTACGTGGTGGGCGGCTTTTACCGGTTGCACAGCCAGCGCGGCCGCGACGAGAACCTCAACGCCCCCGGCATGCAGTTCGAACACCTGGCCTTCGAGGCCCCCTGCAGCCTGCCCGACTGCAACCTGGGACCGGACGCCCCGCCGAACCGCTTCTACGCTTACGGCGTCGTGGCGCGTCTGGCCCTACTCGCCGCTGCCCTCGAGATCGAAGCCACCGAACCCGCCGTCTTCACAGAAGCGGCCTGAGCCTCCCAACAAGAACACACCGCAAACACCGACACGACCATGAAATTCGCCTTCATCCTCGACCCCCTCGACAAGCTCAAGGCCTACAAGGACTCCAGCATCGCGATGATGCGCGCCGCCGCCCGCCGTGGCCATCAGGTCTACGCCATCCAGCGCGAACACCTGGTATGGGAAGCCGGCACCGTCAGCGCCCGCACGCTGGCCCTGACGCTCACCGACGACGATGAAGCCTGGTACGTGGCGGGTGCCGAGGAAAACCTACCCCTCACCGCCTACGACGCGGTACTGATGCGCCAGGACCCGCCCTTCGACTTCGAGTACGTCACCGCCACCTGGTTGCTGGAGAGCGCCGCCAGGGCCGGCGCACGGATCTTCAACAACCCGGAATCGATCCGCGATCACTCTGAGAAGCTGGCGATCCTCGAATTTCCGCAGTTCATCCCGCCGACCCGCGTGGCCCGCGCCGCCGCCGACGTCAATGCCTTCATCGACGCCCACGGCGACACCATCCTCAAGCCCCTAGACGGCATGGGCGGAAGCCAGATCTTCCGTGTGCGCGCCGACGACCCCAACCGCAACGTGATCATCGAGACCCTCACCCTGGAAGAGCGCCGCACGATCATGGCCCAAGCCTATCTGCCGGCCATCTCCGGGGGCGACAAGCGGGTGCTGATCATCGGCGGCAAGGTCATTCCCTACTCCCTCGCCCGCATCCCCAAGGCCGGCGAGACCCGCGGCAACCTGGCTGCCGGCGGCCGCGGCGTAGCCATGCCGCTGACCGACGGCGAGCGCGCCATCGCCGAGTACCTGGCCCCGATCCTGTGGGCGCGCGGGCTGCTCATCGTCGGCCTCGACGTGATCGGCGACCGCCTCACCGAAATCAACGTCACCAGCCCCACCTGCATGGTCGAGATCACCGCCCAGATGGGCTTCGATGTGCCCGGCGCAGTCATCGACGCGCTGGAGGCGGCATGCGCGTGAAACGGCGTATCGCCGGCTGGTTTGCAGTCCTCGCCTGCACCGTCGGCCTGCTGGCCGGCTGCAGCCGGGAACGCCTCCACCAGCAGGAATCCTACGTCTTCGGCACCCGCGTCGAGATCCTGACCTGGGATGCGTCCGAAGAACATTCCCGCGCCGCGGTAAGTGAGGTGCTACGCGAGTTCGACCGCCTGCACCGGGCCTACCACGCCTGGGAGCCGTCCGAACTCACCTCCCTCAACAGCGCCATCGCCGCCGGCCAGCAGAACATCCCGGTGTCGCCCGAGCTGGCCACCATGCTCAGCGACGCCAAGGCCATCGCCGCCAAAGGCGACGAGCTGTTCGACCCCGCCCTCGGCGAGCTGATCGCCCTGTGGGGCTTCCACACAGACACCTTCGTACCCACCCATCCCGATCCAGCCAAGCTCGCCGCCATCACCAAGGCCCACCCGCAGATGGCGGACCTGACCATCGTCGACAACAAGGTCAGCAGCCGCAACCGGGCCGTCCAGCTCGACCTGGGCGGCTACGGCAAGGGCTACGCACTCGACCGGGCCGCCGCGATCCTGAAAGCCCACGGCGTCAATAACGCCCTCATCAACATCGGCGGCAACGTGCTGGCCCTCGGCAGCAAGGGTGACCACCCCTGGCGGGTCGGCATCCAGCACCCCCGCGAACCGCGGCCACTGGCCTCCCTGCCGCTGCGCGACGGCGAGGCGATCGGCACCTCCGGCGACTACCAGCGCTTCTTCGAGTTGGACGGCGTGCGCTACTGCCACCTGCTCGATCCGCGTACCGGCATGCCGGCCCGCGGCACCCAGGCGGTCACCGTTCTGATCACGCCCCGTGCCAATGCCGGCACCCTGTCCGATGCGGCCAGCAAACCAGTCTACCTGGGTGGCGAGCGCTGGCGCGAATACGCCAAGCGCTTCGGCATCGACCACGCGCTGCGGGTAGACGCGGACGGCAAGGTGGAAGTCACCCGCGCCCTCAACGACCGCCTGCAGTATGGCGACAAGATCAAAGCCGCGAAGATCGTCGACTGAGACACAACTTCTTTGATCTGACGCAGCATCCGGCCGGATTGCGGCTTGCCCCTCGGGTCCCTTCGGATAGAATGGCCTGAATGATCGGAATCCTCCTCATAACCCATGGCAGCCTGGGTGAAGCGCTCATCCAGTGCACCTGTCATGTATTGAACCGCCGCCCGCCCCAGCTGCTGCAACTCGGCGTATCCGGACAAGACGATCCTCTCGACGCCCTGCCCCTCGCCCGCCGCCTGCTGAACATGGTCGATAGCGGCGATGGGGCGTTGATCCTGACCGACATTCTCGGCGCCACCCCCGCCAACACAGCGGCCAAGCTCCTCGAGCCAGGCCGCATCGAGGGCGTGGCCGGCGTCAACCTGCCCATGTTGCTGCGGACGATCACCTACCGGGAACGCAACATGGAAGTACTGGTCAAGAAAGCCGTGGCCGGCGCCTGCGAAGGCGTCGTGCATATGAAATAGAAGGCCCCCACAAAAAGAGCCCAAAACCACATCGAGGAAGAAAAAAGACATGCCACGCCAGGAAGCCGAAATCATCAACAAGCTGGGCCTCCACGCCCGCGCCTCCGCCAAGCTGACCCAGACCGCCAGCGCCTACGAAAGCGAGGTCTGGCTCGAACGCAATGGCAAGCGGGTCAACGCAAAGAGCATCATGGGGGTCATGATGCTGGCCGCGGCGAAGGGCAGCACGATCACCATCGACACCAACGGCCGCGACGCCGACCAGGCCATGACCGCCCTCGTCGGCCTCATCGCCGACAAGTTCGGGGAGGGCGAATGACCCGCCGCCCCACCTCCATCCGCACCCGTCCGGTAAGCCTTTTGTCTGCCGCACGGGTGCGACCATGAGCTTCACCGTCCACGGACTCGCGGTATCCCAGGGCATCGCCATCGGCCATGCCCACCTGGTTTCCCACGCACTGCTGGAAGTCGCCCATTTCACGATTTCCCCCAAGCACGTGGAGGCCGAAGTCGCGCGGCTGCTTGAAGCCACCGCAACGGTCAAGACCGAGCTGGCCAGCCTGAAGGCCTCCGCCAGCACCGGCGCTGCGCCGTCCGAGGTGGACGCCTTCATCGGCATGCACATCATGATCCTGCAGGATCCGATGCTCGTCGATGCGGCCGCCAACCTGATCCGCACCCGCCGGTCCAACGCCGAATGGGCGATGGTCCAGCAGATGGAACAGCTCGTCGAGCAGTTCGAAGCCATCGAGGACGCCTACCTGCGCGAGCGCAAGGCCGACGTGGTGCAAGTGGTGGAACGGGTCGTCAAGGTCCTGCTCGGCCATCCGGGGCACCTGCCGCCGAAGCGCAAAGACGGCCTGGGCACCATCGTCGTCGCCCACGACCTGTCGCCGACCGACACCATCGGCTTCAAGGACCACGCCGTCGCCGGCTTCATCACCGACGCGGGCGGCCCCACCGGCCACACCGCCATCGTCGCCCGCAGCCTGTCGATCCCGGCAGTGGTGGCGCTGCGCCACATCCGCCACGTGGTCAAGGACGACGAGCTGATCATCATCGACGGCACTCGCGGCGTGGTCATCGTAGATCCGGATGAACGGGTCCTAGAGGAATACCGCCTGCGCAAGGCCGAGGTGGAACTGGAGCGCTCCAAGCTCAAGCGCCTCAAATCGATGCGCGCGGCGACCCTCGATGGCGAGGAGGTGCAGATCCTCGCCAACATCGAGCTGCCGCCGGACGCCACCCAGGCCAAGAATGTCGAAGCCGACGGCGTCGGCCTGTTCCGCACCGAATTCCTGTTCATGAGCCGGGACACCTGGCCGGACGAGGATGAACAGTTCGAGGCCTACAAGACGGTCGTGAAAACGATGGCCGGCAGGCCGGTCACGGTGCGCACCCTCGACGTGGGCGCCGACAAGGAACTCGAGGGCGCCACCCGCCCGGAGGACAACCCGGCCCTCGGCCTGCGGGCGATCCGCTACTGCCTGGCCGAACCGAAGATGTTCCTCACCCAGCTGCGCGCGCTGCTGCGGGCCAGCCACTTTGGCAAGTTGAAGATCCTGATCCCGATGCTGGCCAGCAGCAATGAGATCGACCAGACCCTGATCCTCCTCGAAAAGGCCAAGACCCAGCTGCGCGAGCGCAAGATCAAGTTCGACGAAGCCGTGCCGGTCGGCGGCATGATCGAGGTTCCGGCCGCCGCACTGTGCCTGGGCGCCTTCACCAAGCGCCTGCAGTTCCTGTCCATCGGCACCAACGACCTGATCCAGTACACACTGGCCATCGACCGCGGCAACGAGGCGGTCGCCCACCTTTACAACCCGCTGCACCCCGCCGTTTTGCGCCTGATCCACCAGACCATCCAGGCTGGCGTGAAAGCGGGCATCCCGGTGTCGGTGTGCGGCGAAATGGCCGGCGACCCGGACTGCGCGCGCCTGTTGATCGGCATGGGCCTGCGCCAGTTCTCCATGCATCCGGCGCAGATCCTCGAAGTCAAGCAGGCCATCCTGCGCGCCGACGCCGCCGACCTGACGGCCAAGGTTCAGCGCCTGCTCAAGCTGGACGACCCCGATCGGGTTCGCGAGGCGGTCGAAAAGCTGTAAGAACGGCGGCAGGACGAGGCCCGAACAAGCCAGGCTGCCGGTGGGGGCGAATTCATTCGCCCCCACCGTGCCGAAGCACGGCCCGGTTTGACTTGCCTCGGGCCATCGCGCTACTCTTTACCCCACAGCGCCGATTTGAATCCTTCAGCTTGCGGGCGCTTTACAAGTACGGCTAAAGCGACGGCAGCCCAGTCCGCGACCGTTCGCCGGCTGGGTTTTTCGTTTCCGGGACGAAACTGAGATGACACAAGAACATTCCGTCGGAATCGTGGTGCCGCAGACGGCCCACTTCAGCACGCCCCTGCCCCTCAAGAGCGGCGGCGCCCTTGCCGAGTACGACCTGGTCTACGAGACCTACGGCACCCTCAACGCCGCGCGCAGCAACGCGGTGCTGGTTTGCCACGCGCTGTCCGGCTCCCACCACGTGGCCGGCAGGTACGCCGATGGCTCCCTAGGCTGGTGGGACAACCTGGTCGGCCCTGGCAAACCCCTCGATACCAACCGCTTCTTCGTGATCGGGGTGAACAATCTCGGCGGCTGTTACGGCAGCTCCGGCCCCAACTCGATCAACCCGGCAACCGGCAAGCCCTGGGGCGCCGACTTCCCCTTCGTCACCGTCGAAGACTGGGTCGACGCCCAGGCGCGGCTGGCCGACCAGCTTGGCATCGAGCGCTTCGCCGCAGTGGTTGGCGGCAGCCTCGGCGGCATGCAGGCGCTTTCGTGGACGCTGCAGTATCCAGACCGGGTCGCCCACGCGCTGGTTATCGCCTCCGCCCCCAAGCTCACCGCCCAGAACATCGCCTTCAACGAAGTGGCGCGCCAGGCCATCCTGAAGGACCCCGAGTTCCACGGCGGCCACTACTACGAGCACGGCGTGGTGCCTACCCGCGGCCTGGCGCTGGCCCGCATGGTTGGCCACATCACCTACCTGTCCGACGACGCGATGGGCCAGAAATTCGGCCGCACGCTGCGCCACGACAAGCCGGTGTTCAGCTACGACGTGGAATTCGAGATCGAGTCCTACCTGCGCTACCAGGGCGACAAGTTCGCCGGCT
>NZ_JAYSDK010000045.1:0-37832 GCF_041914405.1 Zoogloea sp. | reverse complement strand
AAGCCCTCGCGCAGCCGCTTCGAGAGGGCCTTGCCGTCGATGATCTGGGCGGTCATCGGAACACCACCGTCTTGTTGCCATGGACGAGGACGCGGTCCTCGAGGTGGTAGCGCAGTCCGCGGGCGAGGACGGCCTTTTCGATGTCCTTGCCGTAGCGGACGAGGTCGTCGGGCGCGTCGGAGTGATCCACGCGGATGACGTCCTGCTCGATGATCGGCCCCTGGTCGAGCTCGCTGGTGACGTAGTGGCAGGTGGCGCCGATGAGCTTGACGCCCTTGGCGTGGGCCTGGTGGTAGGGCTTGGCGCCGACGAAGCTGGGCAGGAAGCTGTGGTGGATGTTGATGATCTGGCCGGGATAGTTGATGCACAGCTCCGGCGAGAGGATCTGCATGTAGCGGGCGAGGACCATCACGTCGCCATCGGCCTCGCGGAAGAGTTCCTCGACCTTGGCGTAGGCGGCGGGCTTGTTGTCGGGGGTGACGGGCACGTGATGGAAGGGGATGCCGTGCCACTCGACGAAGCCGCGGAAGGTCTCGTGGTTGGAGATGACGCAGGGGATGTCGATGTCCAGGTCGCCGGACTGCCAGCGGGCGAAGAGATCGTACAGGCAGTGTTCTTGCTTGGAGACGAGGATGACGACGCGCTTCTTGCGGGCGCTGTCGGAGATGCGCCAGTCCATGCCGAACTCGGCGGCGATGGGGGCGAACTTGTCGCGCAGGGTGTCGATGCCGAAGGGCAGGGAGTCGGCGAGGATTTCCTGGCGCATGAAGAAGCGCTTGGCTTCGGGGTCGGCATGGTGGTTCGCCTCGGTGATCCAGCCGTGGTTCTTGGCCAGAAAAGCGCTGACGGCGGCGACGATGCCGACCTTGTCAGGGCAGGATAGGGACAGGGTGTAACGTCGGGTGGGGGTGCTCATGGGCTGTTTCCTTTTGCTCGGCCTCTGGCGGGCCATTGGGGCTGCGTGAAGCAGCCCTCGGGAGGCATTCATTTGCCTGCGGGCTTGATCCAGCGGTGGAGGGCGAGTGAATGCGCCCCCACGGAAACCAGGGCTCAGCCTTTGGCGGTGCGCTTGGTCTTGTCCGGGTCGTCGAAGGGCAGCGTGTGGGTCGTCGCGCCGCATTCGAGGCTGGCGCCGCGCAGTTGCAGCTTGCGGCCGGCGACGGTGTAGGCCGGATCGAGGCGGGCGATGGCCATCGAACGTTCTACCAGTCGCGAGTACATGCCACAGGTGACGAAACCCACCTTGGTGTCGCCGTCGTAGAGGGCATCGCCGGCCTGGGCTGCCTGGTTGCTGGCCAGCTCGACGCCATAGATCTTGAAGCGCTCCTTGCCCTGCAGACGGTAGTGCTCCGCGGCGCCGCGGAACTCTTTCTTGCCCGGCGATACGGTGAAGTCCAGGCCGAGTTCCCACAGGCTGTCGCCGATGGGTTCGCCCTCCATCGGGTACATGTCGGAGTTGTCGTAAGGGTAGAACAGCAGGTAGCTCTCTACGCGCAGCCAGTCGAGGGCAGTGAAGGAGCAGGGCATGATCCCCATTTCCTTGCCTTCGGCGACGATGGTGTCCCAGATCAGCGGGGCGTCGGCGGCTTTGCAGAAGATTTCGTAGCCGCGCTCGCCGGTGTAGCCGGTGCGGGACAGCATCACCGGGCGGCCGAAGAGGGTCGTCTGCATGTGGTGGAAGTAGGGCAGCTCGCGGATGCCTGGCACGTGCTTGGCGAGGAAATCGACGGCCACCGGCCCTTGCAGGGACAGGTCATGCAGGTCGTCGTCGAACAGCACCACCACGTTGCGGCCGACCGCTGCGCGGGTCAGGATCTCGTGGCCGGCGCCGGAGCCGTGCACCACCATGAAGGCGTTGGGGCCGTTGCGGTAGATCACGCAGTCGTCGATGAACTTGCCGGCCTCGTTGAGCATGCAGGCATAGACCGACTTGCCCGGGTAGAGCTTGCTGACGTTGCGGGTGGTGGCGAAGTTGATCAGTGCCTCGGCGTGGGGGCCGATGATGTGCATCTTCTTGAGGCCCGACACGTCCATCAGGCCGGCACGGGTGCGGATTGCCTCGTGTTCGTCGGCCAGATCGGTCCGGTAGGTCCAGGCGGTACCCATGCCGTTCCAGTCTTCGAGGCTGGAACCGAGGGCGCGGTGGCGGTCAGCGAGGACCGAGAGTCTCCATGAACTCATCTGCAACTCCTAGTCGAAAAGGGGATGAAGCTTGAGTTCATTAGGCCAGCCGGGCCGGCGTGGGAAAATACTACTCTGGTACTACTTCAAGGCTGAGCTCAGGACGGCCGGCCCTCCTCCTGGCGGAGTTCGCGCAGCCACACGGCAGCTTCGAAGCGGTTGCGCAGGTTGAGCTTCTGCAGCACATGCTTCACGTGAACCTTCACAGTGCTTTCGGCGATGCCCAGCGAGCGCGCGACGATCTTGTTCGACGCGCCCTTGGAGACCAGTTCGAGGGTTTCCTGCTCCCGCGCGGTGAGGGAGGCCCAGCCGGCGTCGATGCTCTCCCGGCTCGGCGGCTGGGGCTTGGCGAGAATGCCGCCAACCTCGGCCGACAGCACGGTACCGCCGGCGGCCACCTGGCGCAGCTTGAGACAGAACTCGTCAGGCTCCATGTCCTTCAGCAGATAGCCACTGGCGCCTGCCTTGAGGGCTTCCATCACGTCGAAGCTGGAGTCGGACACGGTGAGCATCACCAGGCGGGTGGCCGAGCCGGCGGTTTTCAGGGCGCGGACCACCGAGATGCCGTCGAGGCCCTTCATGTGCAGGTCCACCAGGGCCACGTCGGGCTGATGGGTCAGCACGGCTTCGATGCCTTCGGCGCCGGATGCGGCTTCGGCAACCACGTGGAGGTCGCCGTACATCGAGAGCAACTGGCCGATGCCCTTGCGGAAGAGGGCGTGGTCGTCCACCACTACCAGGCGGATCGGCGGTGTGTCGTCAGTGGGGCTGTGCATGGGCAGTGTCCCTGTCGGTGTCGAATGGGGGAGAAGAAGGTGGCGGGCCCGCCCGTGGGCGGAAGCACAGCTCAACGCGGGTACCGCGCCCGCCGGGGCCGGGTTGCAGCTTCAGGGTGCCGGCCAGCTGGCGGGCCCGGTCTTGCATGATCGAGACGCCGTGATGGCCTTCGCCGCCGCTGCCGGCTGCCATCCCGCGGCCGTCGTCGTCCACCTGCACGACCACCACGCCGGCCTCGCAATCCAGGCGAATCAGTGCGTGTCCGGCGCGGGCATGGCGGATCACATTGGTCAGCGCTTCGCGGACGATCTGCAGCAGATGGAATTCCTCGTTGACCGACAGTGGCGTGTCGCCAAGCCGGTAGTCCAGGCCGATCTCGGTGCCGGCCCGGGCTGACAGTTCTTCCACCACTTCGCGGATGGCCTGCTGCAGGCCGCCAGGTGGCATGCTGGTGCGGAAGGCCGACAGCAGCTCGCGCAGGTGGCGGTAGGCGCTGTCGAGGCCGGTCTTGATGTCACCGGAAATCTCCAGCACCTTGCCGCCGGGGGCGCAGGCACCGCAGCTGCGCCCGATCTCCAGTTGCAGGCGGGCGATCTGCAGCTTCATGTAGGACAAGGCCTGGGCCAGGGAGTCGTGCAACTCGCCGGCGATCGCGTTGCGTTCGTCCATCAAGGCCAGCCGGCGGCGGCGCTGGGTGCGCTGCAGGCTGCCGAGCGACAGGGCGAACAGGCTGGCCACCGCATCCACCAGCCGGCTGTAGCGGCTCTCGAAGAGCATGTCGCTGCGGGCTTCCACCACCAGGATGCCGTAGATGCCGTCGGCGTCTCGCACCGGCACCGCCAGCTCGACCCGCTCGCCATCCGCATGAGTCGCCTGGCGGCGCAGCCCGCCCTTGCGGGCCAGGGTTTCCGCGTCGAACTCGTCGAGCAGGCTGGCCAGTCGCGGCGCGCCCAGGCGGGTCGGCACGCCCAGGCTTTCGGCGAGGGGCGTCAGCAGGCCTAGAGAACAGCTGCGGGCGTGCAGGCAGTCGGCCATGTCCTCCAGCAAGGCACTCAGCCACTGGGTGCTGGCGTTGTTCTCGGCCAGGCAAGTACAGGCACGGTAAATGAATTCCAGCGAACGGGTGGCGAAGCGTTCCTGCTCATGGGCGTTACGGGACAGACGTTCGCTGTCGGCGACGCGGCAGGCCAGCTGGGCCGACACGCCGTCCAGCGCGCGTACCAACCGGTCGATCTCGTCGGTCCCGCCGACCGGCACGTCCGCACCGCCGGTGTGCGCGGCCAGGCGGGCCAGCGCACAGTCGGTGCGTTGGGCCAGGGCCCGGTGGGCAATCCGCAAGGTGATCGCGCAGCCGATCAGGAAGGCCAGCGCCAGTACGATCTCCATCAGCTCGATACCCGCCAGCCGGCTGGCCGCCAGGCTGGTGGGGGCTGCGCGGGCGGCTGCTTCCAGGCGCCCGGCGGCCCCGGCGCTGAGGAACAAGGCCGCGCACAGGCTGGCCAGGCAGCTCAGCATGAGGCTCAGGCGGGACAGGAGCGGGTAGCGTTTCAGCACGGAAGCATCGTTAGCGTTGGGGGCGTCAGGGATATGTTGTTCTCTCAAAGCAACTTTTGCGCCTTTTGGGAAACGCCAGTTCTCGGCATCCGGGCGACCTGGCACCATGCCGGATGGAGTGAATCCTGCTTGATGTGGACGCCGCGCCGTGCAGGTGCGGTATTCACGCTCACGGATTGCCGCCATGACTCTCTATCTCTTTGCGACCCTGCTGGTTTCGGTGCTGGCCGTCATCGTCTGCGGCGATGCTGGACGCCAGACGCCGGTGCTGACCCTCGTGCCGCTGATTCCTGGATTGGCGTGGACGGCCCTGCGTTTCGGCGGCCGTCGTCTCGCCGCCGCCCGGCCTAACGGCCCGGCGTTGGCTGATCCGTCCCTCAGCCAGTTCGCCCAGCACAGCGGCCAGCCGGCGGTGCTGGCCGAGAACGGGCGCATCGCCCACGCCAATCGGGCCCTGCTCAAGGCGCTCGGCCTGGAGGAACGTGGCGACGAGCTGATCGGCATGCCCCTCGACAACATCGTGCATCCCAAGCATCAGGGACGGATGGCCGAGCTGCTGGCCGCCGACACTCCTGCCTGCGACGATGTGATCACCCTGCTGCGCGCCGATGGTGTGTCCTGGCCGGCGCGGATCAGTCTGTTCCGGGCCGACCGTTCACCGATGGCGTTGCTGCATTTCTCCCTGCCGGATGACGACGGAGGCGCGGCGGACCACCAGTGGGGCAACCGCTTCGCCCATGGGGCTGCAGAGATCCTGTTCACGCTGGATGCCCAGTTGCACGTGGCCTATCTCAATTCCCGCTGGGAGCGGACCACCGGCCGGGCGGCGGCGGACAGTCTCGGTACGCCCTTCCTGCAACTCTTCCCGGTGGAAGACCGTACCGCGCTGACCAAGGGGCTGCGCCAACTGCAGGCCGGTGAGCGGGACGGACTGACGCTGGAAGTGCGCCTGCTCGCCGCCCGTACGTTCGGTCCGCGCTGGGTGGAACTGCGCGCCTGGCCGGTGGAGCTGCCCCCGGGGGGGGAGGCCGGCATCGCCGGCATGCTCCTCGACATCGACCAGCGCCGGCGAGGCGAGGAAGCCCTGCGTGCCCAGCGGCGCAGCCTGCACACCATGCTCGACAATCTGCCGGGGATGATCTACCGGGGCCAGAACGACAAGGAATGGACGATGGAATTCGTCAGCGAGGGTTGCTTCGAGCTGACCGGTTACACGCCGCTGGAACTGGTGGATAACCGCTCTGCCAGCTTCGCCGACCTGATTCACCCCGAGGACCGGGACTTCGTCTGGAACTACGTGCAGATGCGCTTGGCCCGGCGCGAGCGCTACGAGCTCAGCTACCGCATCATCGACAGGGACGGCCAGACCCGTTGGGTGTGGGAGCAGGGGCGCGGGATCCATTCCAGCCGCGGCGAATTCCTCGGCCTGGAAGGCTTCATCACCGACGTTAGCAGCAGCCGCGAAGCCCAGGAGGAGGCCCGTCGTCGCCTCTTCTTCGACAACGCCACCGGCCTGCTCGGCTTCAGTCTGTTCCTCGACCGCCTGCAGCATGTGTTCGGTCACTCGACCATCGCCGGCTATCCGTTCATGGTGGTGCACCTGGCTATCCCGTCCCTGGAGCGCATCGCCGCCGAGCACGGTGCGGCGATGGCCGAGCGGGTGCTGGTGGAAAGCGGCAAGCGCCTGCGCGTGCTGCACAGCGACTGCAACTGCGTGAGCCGCCACGGCAGTGGCTTCGCGGTGCTGATCTCGGACTTCCGGCCGGCGGTGCTGGCCTGGGCCGGCGTGCTGCCCGCCGACCCGGCGTCGCCGCCGGGGCGTGCCCGCCTGACGGCTGCCCTCGTCGAACTGCTGGGTCATCCGCTGCGCATCGACGGTCATGCCATCAGCCTCGAGGTGGCCGTCGGCGAGGTCGCGGACCAGGTCGCCTGTAGCGATGCCCAGGCCATGTTGATCGAGGCCGCCCGCCGGGCCCAGGCCCCCGCCTGAGAGCGGCCGTTTACGCATCCTTTATATGTGGCCCGCTTGAAAATGGCCGCAAAACAAGGCTTTGTCGTTTGTTGTCTTTATACGTGCGACAAACCGGGCCATGTAGCGTCTCCTCCACAAAACCTGGCCCGCCATCCATCCGCCAGATCCCCGCAAAGACTGTAAAACACCGCAATTCCGGGCCTTCCCGGGCATCCGCTAGTCATTGGCACAAGACCTGCTAAATCAGGGCAAACCCCTCATTTTCGACAGATCATGAACGCCACGCACGATTCGCCGATTGCTCCGGTCGCCGTCAAGCCAAAGCCCTACATCCACGGGGTGATCCTGTTCGCCTTCTGTCTCGGCTTCGGTCTGGTGATGGCGCTGACCAACGATGTCACCCTCGACGACATCGCCGCCCGTGCCCTCGAGGACAAGCAGAACTCCCTCAGCCAGGTCCTGCCGGACAACATCCACGACAACAACCCGGTACTCGACACCCTCACCGTCAAGAACGAAGAGGGCAAGGAAATCACCGTCTATCGCGCCCGCAAGGACAAGCAGGTGACCGGCGTGGCCTACGAGATCTTCGGCACCGGCTACGCCGGCGAGATCCGCCTGATGATGGGCATCGACGCCGGAGGCAAGCTGCTCGGCGTGCGCGTGCTGGCCCACAAGGAAACCCCGGGCCTGGGTGACAAGATCGAGGTGAAGAAGGGCCCGTGGATCGAGCGCTTCACAGGCCTGTCGCTGGGCAATCCGTCCATCGAGCGCTGGAAGGTCAAGAAGGATGGTGGGGATTTCGACCAGTTCGCCGGCGCGACGATCACGCCGCGCGGCGTGGTGGCCGCCATACGGCGCGGGCAGGAGTTTTATGCCGCGAACAAGGACACGCTGACCGGGAGCAATTGAAATGTCGAACGCCGAAAACTCGAACCAGTATTCCACCATCGTCAAGGATGGCCTGTGGGACAACAACGGGGTCTTCAGCATGCTGCTCGGCATGTGCCCGACGATGGCCATGACCACCAGTGCCACCAACGGCTTCGGCATGGGGCTCGCCACCGCCGTCGTGATGGGTGCCTCCAGCTACCTGGTGGCGGTGTTCCGCAACCAGATCACTACCGAAGTGCGGATCCCGGTCTACATCCTGATCGTGGCCGCCATGGTGACCCTCGTCGATCTGGCGATGAACGCCTGGATGCATGAGCTCTACAAGGTGCTCGGCCTGTTCATCCCGCTGATCGTCTCCAACTGTCTGCCGCTGGCCCGGCTGGAAGCCTTCGCCGCCAAGCAGCCCCCATTTCCCGCCCTGCTCGACGGCCTGTTCATGGGGCTCGGCTTCACCATCGCGCTGACCGCGATCGGCGCGGTGAGGGAAATCATCGGCTCCGGCACGCTGTTTGCCGACGCCTCGCTGCTGCTCGGCAACTCCTTCAAGGTCATCGAGATGCGCCTGCTGCCCGCCGACATGGGCGTGTTGATGATGATCCTGCCGCCGGGCGGCTTCATTGTCACTGGCCTGCTGGTGGTGGTCAAGCGCGTGCTCGACCTGCGTGCCGGCAAGGAAATCCAGATGGCCGGCGCCCACGCGGTCTGAGTGACCACCTGAAAGCCATCCCGATCATGAACGCCACCCGCGAGATCGCCAGCATGAGCCAGGACTCCAGCACCCCGATGGTGGAAGGCATCGCCCGGGTCGTCCGCGTCGAGCCGGGCTGGGCCTGGCTCGAGCCGGAGCAGACCACCAGCTGTGGCAGCTGCGCCTCCAGCGCCAGTTGCGGCAGCCACGGCGCGACCGGCATCGGCTCGGTCGCCAGCCGCCTCCAGTCCCGCCGCTTTCGCCTCGACAATCCGCCGGGCCCCGGCGAGCTGCGCGAGGGCGAGCGAATCGTGGTCGGCGTCCACAACAGCGCGCTGCTGAAGGCCGCGGCGCTGGCCTACGGCTTTCCGCTGCTGGCCGCCCTGTGTGGTGGCGGTGTGGCGCAGTCGGCCTACGAGAGCGATCCGCTGTCGATGCTCGGCGTGGCCGCCGGCCTGGCCTTCGGGCTGCTGGTGGCGCGTATCGGCGCCCACCGTCTGGCCGTGCGCGGCGAGGCGACCCCCCATTTTCTGCGTCGGGCGCGCCCCGATGAAACCTGCAAATAGGCTTGGGACAAGACCATGAAAGAATTTGCCATGATCATGATCAGCGCCGCGCTGGTCAATAACGTGATCCTCGCCCGCTTCCTCGGGCTGTGCTCCTTCATGGGGGTGACCACGCGCATCGACACCGCGGCAGGGATGGGTTTCGCGACGACCTTCGTGATCACTGTCTCGTCGATGGCCGACTGGGCCGTGCAGACCTACCTGCTCGACGCCTACGGGCTGGGCTTCCTCCGCACCGTGACCTTCATCCTGGTGATCGCCTCGGCGGTGCAATTCACCGAGATGACGATCAAGAAGGTCTCGCCCGAGCTGTTTCAGATGCTCGGTATCTACCTACCGCTGATCACCACCAACTGCGCGGTGCTGGGCGTCGCCCTGCTGCTGGTCGAAGGGCGCATGAGCTTCATCCACGCGACCCTGTTCGCCTTCGCGTCGTCCCTCGGCTACAGCCTGGTGATGGTGATCTTCGCCGGCCTGCGGGAGCGCCTGGCGCTGGTCCAGGTGCCGCGTCTGTTCGCCGGCCCGCCGATCGCCTTCATCGTGGCCGGGATGCTGGCCATGGCCTTCATGGGGTTCTCCGGCATCGCCGCGAGCTAATCAGAAACCAGAAACGAGGACGATCATCATGTTGGTATCAGTCGGAAGCCTTTCCTTGATGGGTCTCGCCCTGGGTAGCATGCTCGGTGCAGCGTCGCGCTACCTGGCGGTCGAGGAGAACCCGATCGAAGCCGAGATCCAGGCCATGCTGCCGGGCTCCCAGTGCGGTCAGTGCGGTTACGTGGGTTGCGCTCAGGCCGCCGCGGCGCTGGCCAAGGGCGAAGCGCCGGTGACCCTCTGCCCGCCGGGCGGCAAGGCTACCGCCGAGGCGCTGGCGGCCAAGCTGGGCATCAAGGTGGACCTCTCCGCGGTGGTGGATTCCGGCCCCCAGATCGCCGACGTGACCGAGGAGATCTGCATCGGCTGCAGCCGCTGCCTGAAGGTCTGTCCGACCGACGCCATCATCGGCGCCGCCAAGCAGGTCCATAACGTGATCCGCGAAGCCTGTACCGGCTGCTCGTCCTGCGTGAACGTGTGCCCCACCGAGGCGCTGAGCCTGATGCCCATTCCGGTGACCCTGCAGCACTGGGTCTGGCCGCAACCCGCTTCTTCTGCCAGCTGAGTACGCCATCATGGGATTCCTCGACCGCTTCTTCAAAGAGCCCAGCTGGGGCGTACATCCGGACGACCACAAGCGTCCGGCCGCCGATGCCCCCCTGCGCATCCTGCCGACGCCCGAACGCGTCTACATGCCCCTCAGCCAGCACGTCGGTGGCGCCGCGCGCCCGATCGTGGTGGTTGGCCAGAAGGTCCTCAAGGGCCAGCTGCTGGCCGACGCCCAGGGCAACATCTCGGCGCCGATCCATGCGCCGGTGTCGGGCACGGTGTTCTCCATCGGTGACGTGACCGCGCCGCACGCCTCGGGCCTGCCCTTCCGCGCCATCACCATCGAGTCCGACGGCCAGGACCGCTGGATCGACACCGACCGGGTCGCCGACCCCTTCGCGCTGGCGCCGGAAGACATCGCCCGCAAGGCCGCAGCAGCCGGCGTCGTTGGCCTCGGCGGCGCGACCTTCCCGTCGGCGGTCAAGTTCGCCCTCGGCAAGCGCCTCAAGGTGGAAACCCTGATCGTCAATGGCGGCGAGTGCGAGCCCTACCTGTCGAGCGATGATCGCATCATGCGCGACTTCGCCGAGCAGGTTGTCGATGGCGTCCGCCTCGTCATGCACGCCATCGGCGCCAAAGAGGCGCTGGTCGGCATCGAGGACAACAAGCCGGAAGCCATCGCCGCGATGCGCAAGGCCGCCGCGTCCTTCTCCGAGGTCAAGATCTGCCCGGTGCCGACGCGCTACCCGATGGGCTCTGACAAGCAGCTGATCCAGACCCTCACCGGCAAGGAAGTGCCGTCCAACGCCCGCGCGGCGGAAGTCGGTGTGCTGGTCCACAACGTGTCCACCTGCGCCGCCGTGCATAAGGCCGTGCGCCTCGGCCAGCCGCTGGTGGAGCGCATCGTCACCCTCAACGGCGGGGCGATCGCCACGCCGGGCAACATCTATGCGCCGCTCGGCACGCTGGTCACCGACCTGCTGGCCTTTGTCGGCCTGAAGGGCGAGCCGGCCCGCCTGATCCTCGGCGGACCGATGATGGGCACGCCGCTGGCCCACGACCGCATCCCGCTGGTCAAGGGCGCCTCCGGCATCCTGGCCTTCAACGCCGCAGAAGCGGCCACGCCGGAAGCCGGCCCGTGCATCCGCTGCGGCACCTGTGCCGACGCCTGCCCGATGGGCCTGCTGCCGATGGAGATGGCGGCACACATCCGTGTCGAAGACTTCGAAGGGGCGGAGAGCTACGCCCTCGGCGACTGCATCTCCTGCGGCTGCTGCGCCTACGTGTGTCCGTCGCACATCCCGCTGGTGCAGTACTTCAGCTACGCCAAGGGCGAGATGATGGCCGCCGAGCGCGTCAAGCTGCGCACCGATGCCACCAAGCGCCTGGCCGAAGCCCGCACCGCGCGCATCGAGCGGGAGAAACAGGAAAAGGCCGAAGCCGCCGCGCGCCGCAAGGCCGAGAAGGAAGCCGCTGCCGCAGCCAAGGCGGCCGCTGCCAAGGCTCCGGTCAAGGATAGCGGGCAGGCTCAAGGAGAAACGGTATGAACGAGAACCTCGGCAGTCCGGTCGCCGCACCGTACACCACCACCTCCAACAATCCCGGTCGCATCATGGCCACCGTGATGGTCGCGCTGGCGCCCTCCACGCTGTATGGCTTCTGGCTGTACGGCTGGCCGTCGATCTACCTGTGGCTGATCACCATCGCTTCGGCGATGCTCGGCGAGGCCTTCTTCCTGCGCGCCATGGACCGCCAGGCCAGCAAGGCGCTCACCGACGGCTCGGCGATCCTCACCGGCTGGTTGCTGGCGGTGTCCCTGCCGCCGTGGGCGCCGTGGTGGATCGGCGCCTTCGGCGGCCTGTTCGGCATCGTCCTCGGCAAGCACGTCTTCGGCGGTCTCGGCCAGAACCTCTTCAACCCGGCGATGGTGGCCCGCGTTGCGCTGCTGATCTCCTTCCCGGTGCAGATGACCTCCTGGGTCGGCGCCGCGCCGCTCTTCGCCGAGGGCTCGCCGGGCCCGCTGGACGGCCTGGTGATCCTCTTCAAGGGCATCCCTGCGGCCTTCGACGCGATGACCAGCGCCACCACGCTGGGCTTTTCGAAGACCGAGATGTCCCGCGGCGTCGATCTGCTGCAGTCGGCGGCCCACGCGCCGGCCCTGTCGATGATCGGCGAGCGTGCCGGCAGCATGGGCGAGACGGCGGCCTGGCTGATCATCGCCGGCGGCCTGATGCTGATCATCAAGCGCGTCATCAGCTGGCACATCCCGGTGGCCATGCTGGTCGGTGTCGCGCTGCCCGCCGCCGCGCTGAACGCCTACGACCCGGCCCACTTCCTCGATGCCCAGACCCATCTGATGTCCGGCGGCGTGATGCTCGGTGCCTTCTTCATCGCCACCGACTACGTCACGTCCCCCAACTCGCCGGTGGGCCGCCTGGTGTTCGGCTTCGGCTGTGGCCTGCTGACTTACGTGATCCGCACCTGGGCCGGCTATCCGGAAGGCGTGGCCTTCGCGGTGATGCTGATGAACGCGCTGACGCCGATCATCGACAGCCACTTCCGCCCCCGCATCTACGGCCGCAACCGCAAGGGGCTGCCGCTGCAGGTCGCGGACTGAGGCTCCCATGCCGGGCGTTCCTCCGAACGCCATGAGGATCCCGGCCGCCGCTCTTCCGCCCAGCCCGCAGCCCACCCGGCGGCGGGCTGTTTTCTTGGGGGGCGGGTTGGCCATGGCGTGGGCGGCCCTGCTGATGATGCTCATGTTGATCCCGCTGCGCCGTGGCCCGGACATGACCGACACGCCTTACTTCCTGCCCGCCGTGCTGATGCTGGCGGTCGCGCTGACCGTCGGCCACACCACGGTCCGCCTGCGGCGCCATGCCGAGATCGCCGAGCGCAAGTCGCTGCTCAGCAAGACGCTCTACGAGTTCTCGCGGGAACTGTCCGGTGCGTTGACGGCCGCCGACGTGGCCGACACCACCTTCGCCTTCCTGGCCAGCGCCGTTGGCGCGCGCAATGCCCGCCTGATTCCGCCGGCGGAGTTCATCGCACCGCCTTTCCCGGTGCTCGCCAGCCGCCTCGCGGCCTGCGTCGAGCAGGCACGGCTGAATTGGGAGCCCTTGCCGGACGGCGCGCTGCACGCCCTGCTGCCCCTCGCCGCGGCCAGCGGCACCCAGGGCGTGCTGGCCTTCGAGGCGATGCCGGCGGTGGTGTCCCACCCGGATTTCGTCGAATACATCGAGACCGTCGCGTCCCTCGTCGCGGTGGCGCTGGAGCGTTCGCGCTTCGCCGAGATGGCGCGGGAGACCGAGGTCCGGCACGCCTCCGAGGTGTTGCGCAGCTCCATCCTCGGCGCCTTGTCCCACGACCTGCGCACGCCGCTGGCGGCACTGGTCAGCATGGCCGACACGGCGGCCCTCGGCAAAGCCTCGCCGGAGCGCCAGAAACGCCTGCTCGAAGCGATCCGCAACCAGGCCATGACGATCTGCCAGCAGATGATGAACCTCCTCGACATGGCCAAGCTGAGCTCTGGCAGCGTCGAGCTGAACCGTGCCTGGCAGCCGGTGGATGAAGTGGTCGGCGTGGTACTCACGCAGATCCGCAGTCAGTGGCGCGACCGGGAGATCAGCGTCGACCTGCCGCGCAATCTGCCGCCGGTGTGTATCGACGCGGTGTTGATCGAGCGGGTGCTGTGGAATCTGCTGGAGAACGCCATCAAGTACGCGCCGGCCGACGCGCCGATCGAGCTGGCCGTGCGCCAGCTCGGTGACAAGTTGGAGATCAGCGTCAGCGATTCCGGCCCCGGCCTGCCGGCGGGTGACGCCGGCCGCCTGTTCAACTTGTTCCAGCGCGGCCGGCAGGAGTCGGACGTGGCTGGCGTCGGTCTCGGGTTGGCGATCTCGCGCAGCATCGTCGAGGCCCACGAGGGCGAGATCGGTGCGTCCAACCGCCTCGGCGGCGGTGCCTGCTTCCACTTCACGCTGCCGATCGGCAATCCGCCGGACGTGCTGGCCTTGGGGTGATGGTGGTGAGCGACAGCAAGACCATCCTGCTGGTGGAGGACGAGCGCCAGATGCGCGAGGCGGTGGCCACCGCGCTGGAGTGCGAGGGCTTCGCCGTCTGCGAGGCGGGCAGTGCCAGCCAGGCGGCGGTGGAGGCGGCGGCGCGGCGTCCGGACGTGGTAATCCTCGACCTGGGCCTGCCGGACCGGGATGGCATCGACTTCATCCGCGACTACCGGGCCTGGTCGCCGATCCCGATCCTGGTGCTGTCGGCGCGTACCCAGGAGAAGAGCAAGGTTGACGCCCTCGATGCTGGCGCCGACGACTACCTCACCAAGCCCTTCGGCATCGCCGAGCTACTGGCCCGCGTGCGCGTGCTGCTGCGCCGCGGCCAGGCCATGCCCGCCGCGCCGGAACCGAAGATCCGCTTCGGCGACTACGAGATCAACTGCGTGACGCGGGTCGTCGAGCGGGCCGGTGAGGCCCTGCACCTTACCCAGATCGAATACCGCCTGCTGGTCTTCCTGGCCGCCAATCCGGGGCGGGTGATGACCCACCACCACCTGTTGACCCACATCTGGGGTGCCCAGGCCGCCGACAACCACCAGTACCTGCGGGTCTATGTCGGCCACCTCCGCCAGAAGATCGAAACCAGCCCGGCCTGCCCGCGCCATATCCTGACCGAGATCGGCGTCGGTTACCGTTTCGAGCCCTGAACGCCGCCGCGTGACACATCCGTCACGGATCGGGGCGGATCCTCGCGCTTTCTGCCGCGACTTGTGCAGGCCCTTTTTCTACAATAGCGCGACATTCAGTGTGCCTAAATTGGTTTGACGCATGCATCCCTCCATGGCGATCGAAATGAAGAGACTTTTTGTCGCTGTGGGGTGTGTCCTGCTGTGCGGCATGCCAGCGCTCGCGGAGAACGGGCATCTCGAGCGGATCAAGGCGGCCGGTGAGGTCCGGGTCTGCATCTGGCCCGACTACTACGGCATCTCCTACCGCAACCCGAAAACCCAGGCTCTCGACGGCATCGACGTGGACATGGCCAGGGCGCTCGGTCAGGAACTGGGCGTGCGGGTGAATTTCGTCGACAGCTCCTTCGCCCGGCTGATCGACGACGTCACGCAGGACCGATGTGACATCGCCATGTTTGCCATCGGCGTGACGCCGGCGCGGGCTGACAAACTGCGTTTCACGCAGCCGCACCTGGTCAGCGACATCTACGCCATCACCACCAAAAGCAACCGCCGCATCAAGAGCTGGGACGACATCGACAGGCCCGGCGTGGTCGTCGCCGTTGCCAAGGGCACGCTGCATGAGCCGATCATGCGCGACAAGCTCCGCCACGCCACCCTGCTGGTCACCGACACGACCCAGGGCCGCGAGCAGGAGGTCGAATCGGGGCGCGCCGACGTGTTCATGACGGACTTCCCGTTCAGCCGCCGGATGCTCGAAACCACCGACTGGGCGCGCCTGGTGGCCCCGTCGTCCACCTATCATCTGACGCCCTACGCCTACGCGATGCAGAAGGGCGACGAGCGCTGGCATGCGTGGGTGGAACAGTTCCTCGACCGGGTCAAGCAGAACGGCCAGCTGATGAGCGCGATCAAGCGCCACCGGCTTGAGCCGATCGCCATTCGCGGACAGTCAGGCAACTAGTCTCCCCCGCCCAATGTCAGCCCAGGCCGGCCTCAGCCGGCGCTCCATCTTTTTGCTGCTCGTGCTGGTGGTGCTCCTCAGTGCCTGTAGCGCCACGGCTTACGGACTGTGGCGGCTGCGTGCCGAGCGCATTGACCGGCAGCTCGAAGCAGCCGGGATGACGGCCCGCACCTTCGAAAACCACCTGACCCAGAGCCTCAACGTCATCGAACGCAGCCTCGTTTACCTGGCGCTGGAGGGACAGAGCCAGGCCGGGTTGTCCCAGGCCCTACGCCATGCGCCTTATCTGCGTTCTGTTGCGGTGCTGGACGAGCAGGACAGGATCGCGGCCAGTACCGATTCCCGAAACCTCGGTGTCCTGCTACCCCGTGCCGATTTCCGGCCGGTGGCCGCTCGCCCGCTGGAGGTGCTGCGTGCCGGCCACACCGTGGGCGGCCGGGACTTCTACGATGCTAGCCCGGTGGGGGGGCGCGCACCGCTGGTCAGCTTCATTCCGGTCGCCCGCGACGTGCGCCTCGGTGAGGCGCGTTGGATGACGGTCACCGCCTCGATCAACACCGATTACTTCCTGAATTTCTACAGCGCGCACATCAGCCCGGAGCAGGGGGTGGTCGAGTTGCGCGGCTACGACGGCCGGTTGTTGCTGAGTACCGACGAGCAAGCCGTACCCGGCAGCGTCCGCGCCGACGACGATCTTGGGCACCGCCTCGCCGCGACGGAAGTCGGCCAGTTCGAGGAGCAGGGCGCAGACGGCCGGGCCATGCTCACCGCCTATCGGGCCTCACGGGCCTATCCTTTCGTGCTCAGCGTCCGCCTCGACAAGGAGCATGCCCTGGCGGTCTGGCATCAGGAGGCCATGCGCACCGCGACCATCGTTGGTGCGGTGCTGCTGGCCGCCTTGACGCTGGCGGGCCTGTATTTCATGCGCTTCGAGCGCCTTGCCCGGGAGCGTGAGTTGGAGCGCGCCCGTCTGCGCATTGCAGCCATCGCCTTCGAGTCCCAGGAAGGCATGGTCGTCACCAATGCCGCTGTCGAGGTCCTGCAGGTCAACAAGGCCTTCACCGCGATCACCGGCTTCCGGGCCGAGGAAGTCATCGGTCAATACATGAATTTCATGAAGTCGGGGATGCATGACGCCGACTTCTATGCGGCCGTCCGGACGAGTCTGGCGAGTACCGGGGCCTGGTCGGGGGAAATCCTCAACAAGCACCGGGACGGCTCGATCCATCCGCATTACCTGACCATCACCGCGGTGTACGGCGACGACGGCCAGACCACCCACTACGTAGGGACGCTGACCGACATCACCGAGCGCAAGCGTGCCGAGGTCGATCTGCGCATCGCGGCCATCGCTTTCGAATCCCAGGAAGGCATGTTCATCGCCGATGCCAACCGCGTCATCCTGAAGGTTAACCGCGCCTTCACCCGGATCACCGGCTATGGCGAGGACGAAGCCATCGGGCAGACACCGCGCCTGCTCCGTTCCGGCCACCACGACAGCGAGTTCTACGCCGAGATGTACGCTAGCCTCGAGACGACCGGGACCTGGCAGGGCGAGATCTGGAACCGACGCAAGAGCGGCGAGATCTTTCCGGAGTGGCTGACCATCACCGTCGTCCGCGATGCGGCCGGACGGATTAGCCATTACGTGTCAGCGCTTACTGACATTACCTTGCGCAAGGAAGCGGAATACGAGATCAAGAACCTCGCCTTCTACGATCCGCTGACCCATCTGCCCAATCGCCGCCTCCTGCTGGACCGCCTCAAGCATGTGCTGGCCACGTTGGGCCGCAGTCAGCGGCAGGGCGCGCTGCTGTTCATCGACCTGGACAACTTCAAGACCCTCAACGACACCTTCGGCCACGACATGGGCGACCTGTTGCTCCAGCACGTGGCCCAGCGCCTCAGCGGCTGCGTCCGCGAGGGCGACACCGTGGCCCGCCTGGGGGGCGACGAGTTCGTGGTGCTGCTCGACGATCTCCAACCGGGCCGGCCGGACGCCGCCACCCAGGCGCGCATCGTCGCCGACAAGATCCAGAAGAATCTCGACGAGCCCTACGATCTGGTCGGGCATGATTACCACTGCACGCCGAGCATCGGCATCACGCTGATCGACGACGCCGACAGCAGCTGCGAGGAACTGATGAAGCGCGCCGATCTGGCGCTGTATGGCGCCAAGGCCGCTGGCCGCGACACCATCCGCTTCTTCGATCCGGAGATGCAGGAGGCCGTCAGCTCGCGCGCCGCCCTCGAGAAGGACTTGCGCATCGGGCTCCAGGAGCAGCAGTTCCTGCTCTACTACCAGCCGCAGGTGGACGACCAGGGCATGGTCATCGGCGCCGAAGCATTGGTCCGCTGGCAGCACCCCAGCCTCGGCATGGTCGCCCCGGGCACCTTCATCCCGCTGGCCGAAGAGACCGGCCTGATCCTGCCCCTCGGCCAGTGGGTCCTGGAGACGGCCTGCCGCCAGCTGGCGTGCTGGGCCCGTGTGCCGGACCGGGCGCAGATAGAGATCGCCGTGAATGTCAGCGTCCGCCAGTTCCGCCAGCCGGATTTCGTGGCCCAGGTCGAGGCGGTGCTGGCCCGCACCGCTGCCGACCCCCACCGGCTCAAGCTGGAGCTGACCGAGAGCCTGATGCTCAACGACCTGGAGGAGGTCGTCGCCAAGATGGCCGCCTTGCGCAGCCGTGGCATCCGCTTTTCCCTCGATGATTTCGGTACCGGCTATTCTTCGCTGGCCTATCTCCGGCGCCTGCCGCTGGACCAGCTGAAGATCGACAGGGCCTTCGTCCATGACGTGCAGGCCAATGCCAACGACGCGGTGATCGCCCGCAGCATCGTCGCGCTGGCCCGCAACCTCGGCCTCAACGTCATCGCCGAAGGGGTGGAAACCCATGAGCAACACCAGTTCCTGGTTCGCCAGGGGTGCCCGGCCTATCAGGGCTATCTCTTCAGCCGGCCCTTGCCCATCGACGAGTTCGAGCATTTTCTGGATGACTGGAGCAGCGCCGCCAGCATCGTTCGCCAGCGGGCCTGAGTCCGCCGGCGGCGGCCGTGTCCGGCCAAATCACGGGGCTGAGCCGTCGATGGCGTGCGCCGTAGTGCTCGCCACCCGCAGGCGCGCGACCAGTTCCGGAATCCGCCCTTCCCCGGCCACGCCGTAGCCGAGCACCAGCCCGTTGCCGGCCGCTGTGCCATCGGCGTAATAGCTGCTCAAGGGGCGGGTAATCACGCCCAGTTCCCGCGCGGCCCGCGCCACCGCCACGTCGTTGGGGCCGTCCGGCAGGCGCAGCACCAGGTGCAGCCCGGCCTGCCCGCCGAGAATGTGCTCCGGCGTGCCGAACTCGACACCCAGTGCATTGCGCAAGGCCTGCTGACGGGCGCGATACACCGGCGCCATGCGGCGTAGGTGGCGCGTCAGCTCGCCGCTGTCGAGGAAGCGGGCGAGGGCCCGCTGTTCCACGGACCGCCCGCTGCGGTACAGGGTGCCGATGGCTTCGCCGAGGGCCGCCACCGCCCAGCGCGGCACCACCATGTAGCCGATGCGCAGGCCGGGGTAGAGCAGCTTGCTGAAGGTTCCCACGTAGATCACCGGCGCATCCGGCCGCAGGCCCTGGATGGCCGGTTGCGGGCGGGCGCCGGGCTGGGCGTGGTTGAAGTCGCTGTCGTAGTCGTCCTCGATCAGCCAGCTACCGGGCGCCAGCCGGTTCAGGAAGGCCAGCCGGCGCTCCAGGCTCAGCACGCTGCCCAGTGGATACTGGTGGGACGGGGTCAAAAAGAGGAGGCGCGGCGGCTCGGTCTGCCACAGGGCTTCGTCCGGCGCCATGCCGTCCTGATCCACCGGCACGCTGCGTACGCGCAGGCCGGCAGCCAGCATCGCGTTGCGGGCGTGGGGATAGCCCGGCTCCTCCATCCACACCGTGTCGCCCTCGTCGGCCAGCAGGTGGGCACAGGCATCCAGCGCCACCTGCCCGCCGGCCACGATGAAGACCTGTTCCGGTGTGCATGCCACACCGCGCCGCGCCGACAGGAAGGTCGCCACCGCGCGTCGCAGAGCCGGCTCGCCGCCCGGTTCCGTAGAGGCCAGCTGGCGGGCGCTGACCTCGCTCCAGGCCTGTTGCAGCAGCTTCGCCCAGCGTTGCCACGGAAAGGCGTTGAGATCGGCGATGCCCGGTGCAAAGGGCAGCGACGCATCGCCCCGGTCGATACGCGGGAGCTGCCGGCCGCGCCGGGACAGGATCTCCTGCCCGATCCGGGTTGCCGACGCGGGGCTGGCTGCCAGTGGCAGCGCCGCCACCCGCGTGCCCTGGCGGTCTGCTTCCAGGAAGCCTTCGGCGAGCAGTTGCTGGTAGGCGAACAGCACGCTGTTGCGGGCCATGCGGAAGTCAACCGCGAGCTGGCGGCTGGCGGGCAGGCGCGTGCCCGGCGCGAGGCGACCGTCGAGGATGGACGCCTTGAGCAGGCGGTACAGCTGCGACTGGCGCGGCTCGCCGGCGTCCGCCGCATCGCGCAGCGGACCGAGGATCAGCTCCAGGTCGAGGGACATCGTGGCTCCATGAAGGTGGGTTGGCGTGGTTCCATGGATGGTGCCACGCCACGGTTATGCTGGCCGCACATTTCAAGGAGCCCAGCATGTCCCACGTTGCCCCCAGTCCGCGTACCGAAATCCACCGCAAGGCCCAGCGCGCCCATTACGACCTCGCCACCGTGCGCGCCATCGTCGATCAGGCCCTGGTTTGCCACATCGCCTTCAACCAGGGCGGCAGCGTGCATTGCCTGCCCACCGCCTGCTGGCGGGACGGCGATTTCCTGTACGTCCACGGCGCCAACAACTCGCGCCTGGTGAATACCCTGCTCGACGGTGAATGCGCGGTCTGCATCACCCACCTGGATGGCCTGGTGCTGGCCCGCTCGGCCTTCCACCACTCGATGAACTACCGCTCGGTGGCGATCTACGGCCGCTTCCAGGCGGTCGATGAGGTGGAGGCCAAGGAGGCTGCCTTCCGCGCCTTCGTCGAGCATGTCAGCCCGGGGCGGGCCGCGCAGGTGCGCCTGCCGTCCCGCTCCGAACTGGCCGGCACCCGCCTGTTGCGCCTGCCGCTGGCCGAAGCCGCCGCCAAGATCCGCAACTGGGGCGTCGAGGATTCCGAGGAGGACATGGCGATCCCGGTGTGGGCCGGCGTGATCCCGCTCGCGCTGCGGGCGGGGGCGCCGGTACCGGAAGTGGGTGGCGAGGCATACCGCCTGCCAGCCCGCCCCGCCTTCATCGACGGGGTGGGCTGAGATCGCGCGTCAGTCGCCGACGCGGATCACGATCTTGCCAAAGTGCCCGCCGTTCTCCATGTGCTTGAGGGCGGCGGGGGCTTCCTCGAAGGGGAACTCCCGGTCGATCACCGGCTTGATGCCGTGTGCGGCGATGGCGTCCAGCATGTCGGCGAACATCGCCCGGCTGCCCACGAAGATGCCCTGGATGCTCGATGCCTTCGGGATCAGCATCACCGGGTTGGCCGCGCCGGCCAGGCCGGTCAGTACGCCGATGTAGGCGATCCGGCCGCCGACGCCGACGCTCATCAGCGAGCGTTCCAGCGTGCCCGGGCCGCCCACTTCCAGCACCACGTCCACGCCCGCGCCGCCGGTCAGGCGCAGCACTTCCTCGTGCCATTCCGGGTGGGTCTTGTAGTTGATGCCGTGGTCCGCGCCGAGGGCCTTGGCGCGCTCCAGCTTGGCGTCGTCGCTGGAGGTGATGATCACCTTCGCACCGGCCGCCTTGGCGAACTGCAGCGCGAAGATCGACACGCCGCCGGTGCCCAGCAGTAGCACTGTCTGGCCCGGCTTCAGGTCGCCCGCCTCGAAGAGGGAATTCCAGGCCGTCACCGCCGCGCAGGGCAGGGTGGCCGCCTCGGCATAGCTCAGGCTGTCGGGCAGCTTGACCAGGCCGCTCTCGTCGGTGATGAAACGCTCGGTGAAGGCGCCGGTGGATTCGGCACCGCGTGCGTCGGACAGCGCCCGTGCGTCGGCCTTGCCGCTGTACCAGTGGGGGAAAAACAGCGTCGCGACCCGGTCGCCGACCGCCAGCCCCTTCACGTCCTTGCCGACTGCGACCACCTCGCCGGCCCCGTCGGAGCACGGCACCAGGCCATCAACGATGTTGGCGAAATAGGTGTTGCGGGTGACCAGGATGTCGCGGAAGTTCAGCGACACGGCCTTGATGGCCACCGCCACCTCCGTATTGCCCAGCGGGGCGGGGTCGAACTCGGCGATCTGCAGCGGCGAAACCGGGTGGTTCGGGAAAACTTCGTAGCGTCTCATCGGGGCCTCTTTCTTGTGGGTGTGGATAACAGCGCTGGCATTCTTGCATGAGGGCGATGATTGCGCCCATGCAATGTGGTTCAGGCGAGCCTGTCCCTTGCCTGTCGGTAAAGCCGCGCGAAAGTCGCGCTGTCGATCCACTGTTTGGTGTGTGCCTGCGTGGAGATGCCCCATTTCCGACCTTGCACGTCGCGGTGATTCATCGCGGCAAGGCTGGCCGCACCGCCCTGGATGCCTACATGGAAGCCCGGCTTGCCCGGCTGTTCAGCCAGCCACAGCAGCAGGTCGCCAGGCAGCGACAGCTTGCCGTCCGGTGCGCAGGCCATCACGGCACCGATGTCGGGGAAGCCGGCCTGCGCGGCGGCGGCAATCGCCAGAACGCTCCGTGCCGGCAGCCAGTTCTGCACGTGGGACATGTCTTGCCGGGTGAATTGAAAGTCGCGGCTGTCGAGCGGCGCGTCCTTGAGATGGCAAAGCAGGCCGGACAGGCCTGCGGCAACGCCGACAAATCCATCTGCTTCCTTTGCCAATCCGGACAGGCGGATTCTTTTTTCGGTTGCCGGGTTTGCGCCGCCGACGCTTTTCTTGCGGCTGAAGGGGTAGCCCTCGAAGTCACCGCTGATGAAGCGGCGCAGGGCCAGCAAGGTGTGGCGGGTCTGATCGTGGAGAGGCTCGATCTCCCCGTCCAGTTCGTCGCCGAGCATGCGCGTGATCACGTTCTCGATGGACGGGCGGCCATTGCGGCGGCGCCAGCTGACCAGCACCTTGCCGTCCTGCCGGTGCATCTCGCCGAGCTGTAGTTCGTTCCACTCGGCCAGCACCGAACGCTCGAAATCCTCTTCTGCCTGGGCCAGGCTGTGGGGCGGCACCAGGAAGACCATCAGCCGGCGCCCCTCGGGACTGGCCGGTTCAGGCTGCCCGGCACAAGCCTCATCGCACAAGCCGCGGTATTGCCCCAGCAGTTGTGTGGAATCCTGGGCCGCTGCAGCGCTGATCTTGTTCTCGATGGCAATCACCCAGTCGTCGTTGACGCTGACCAGCACATCGACGAAGCCCTGGCCGCCGGCGTTGTGTTCCAGTTCCACATCGATCGACAGGTCATCCTCCGAGTTCGAGCGCAGCCGGTACTTGATGCGTTCGCCAAGCTGGGCCAGTTCGCCCTGGAACTGCGCATCGGCCGCTTCGGCGTGGCTCCCGATCTCGGCGAGGAAGGCTTTCAGGAAGGCCGGGCCGAAGCCGTGGTCCATGCCCGGATGAAGCAGCCAGGCCAGGCAGGCCGACATGTTTTCCTCGTTGAGCCCCCGCTTGCCAGACGCCAGCACCCTGAAAAGATTCATCGTTCCCTTGTCCCCGACTATCCATGCCCGAAAACGGCGCGCCAAGCATAGTGGCTGGCCTGTGCGCGGATCAATGGCTGGTACTCACACCTCCCACCATTCCCCGTCCGGGTGTTGCATCACGTTGGCGAACAGCCCGGCGTACTTGTCCGGTGCAAAGCTGTGGATCGGCACCAAGGCGCCGGGCGCCAGCGCTTCTGCAAAGCGCCGGAGATCCCGCGGGCTGGCGTGGCCGGAGGTATGGATGTGGTGCATGGAAATCCGGTGCCTGGCCAGCCAGGCCTGGGTCGTCGCGTAGGCGCCCCGCGCGAGATAGCCCTGCCACTGGGAGTGGATGAATCCCGCATCCTGAAGCGCGTCGGCGCGCTCCAGGTCGGCCATCATCAGCGGGCGGAACAGCACGGTGCTGGTCGATGCCAGCGCGCGCAGCTGCTCCGGAAACACGCGCCGCTTCGCATGGCGTCGCAGCAGCTCGAACCATTCGTTCTTCCGGATCTGCGTGCGCTGGGACTCCGGCACGAACAGCGCGATGCCCGGCCAGTCGGACTGCGGGATGTTCCTGTTGCCGGTCGCCTCGAGGATCGCCGCGGCGTACAGGTCGATGACCAGGGTCCGCCCGCTGCGCTTGCAGGCGCGATAAAGGCTGACGACCCGGTCGATATTCTGGGCCGAGGTGAGCACCATGCTCAGGCCGGCGGTTGTCCGGAACTGCCGGACAAAGGCCTCCTCCAACTCCGCCTCGCTCGGGAAGACGTCATCGTCCTCCAGCCGGGACAGGGATGAGCCCTCCATCAGCGATACATCGATGCCCGTCGGCGGGGCAGACACGATCTGCTCGAACAGCCCGCCCTTGCGCCCGTGGCCGCGCAGGTCGCCACTGTAGAACAGGGTCTTGCCCCCGGCCTCGACCTGCAGGGCATAGGCATCGTAGGCCGAGTGGTCCATCAGATAGGGCGTGATGCGGAACGGCCCGATGTCGAGAGGTGTCCGGTGGGCCAGCGTGAGCCCCTCCAGCCGTGGCAAGGCCTGCCCGGTGAAGGGCGCTGCAGCACGCACGATGCGCCGCGCCGCCTGCCCCATGGCGACCGGAACGTCCTGCCGGAGATGATGCAGCAGGCCGTAATGATCGAGATGCGGATGGGAGATGGCGATGGCCTCCAGTCCATCGACGCGGATCGGCGGCAGCAAGGTCTTGTCGGCCGGATCACCTTCAAGCGGCAGTCCGAAATCCAGCGCGATACGGGCGCCGTCGTGGGCAATCTCGATGCACGACCCGCCGATCTGCCGGCTGCCCCGGTGAATGCAGACCTTCATGCGTAGCTCCCGCGCCGGGGGCGTGTGATTTCCCTGTCCATGTTGCCTTTCTCCGTTAAAGGCTGACCAGTATTGGAGGTAGGTACGACAGGGAATGACGCTTGAGCCAAAGGCGGACCGTGGTGACCTCGCCAACCTTGATGGCTCTTCGGCTATGGATTACCCAACTGCATCCACAGGCGCCGCAAGCGCTGATCATCCGGATGGGCGCGCATCAGTTCCGGAAGGGCGGCGCGGGCCGTCGCCGTCTGGCCGCTCTGTATCCAGAGCACTACGAGTGCGTAGGCGACATCGGCGTTGTCGGGAAACGCGGTGCGCAATGTCTGCAGTTCCGTGCCGGCTTCGGTCCAGCGTGACAGACGGAGCAGCACCAGCGCATGGCTGTAGCGGGCACGCGATGCCGCGGGATTGGCATGTACGGCGGCGGCAAACGCCTGCTCGGCCTCGGCAAATCGTCCTGCCTTCGACAGCAAGGTGCCCAGGGCGAGCTGCAATTCCGCCGGCTTGCGGGTGAGGGGAAGGCCTTCCCTCAGGGTTGTTTCTGCTTGGGTGGCGTTGCCGAGGGCGGCCTGCAGTTGCGCCAGTTCGAGTCGGGCCGCCTCGAAGCGGCTGTCCATCCGCAACGCCGATTGCAGGTGGTCGATTGCGGTGTCGACGGCACCTTGATCGCGGGCCAGCAGGGCCAGATTTAACCGGGCAGATGGAAAGTCGGCCATGACCGACTGGGCCTGCTTGTATTCGTCGAGGGCCACCGCATAGGCCAGGGCCTGCCCGGACGGGACGGATTGCCCCAGGGTGAGGAGGCTGCGCGCGGCGGCGATGCGTACGGCGCGTACCGGATCGTCCAGCAGGTCGATCAGCGCCTTCCTCGATCCACGGCCAGTCGCGACTGCTGCGGCGGCGTATGAGCGGAGCTGCGGATCGGCATCGCGGAGGGCCGCTTCCGGAATGTCCGCGCCGAGGGTGCCGAGCAGATCGACGGCGGTGGCGCGGATGATGGCGGGGCGCGTCCGGTCGGTCACGATGCGGGTCAATTCCCCCGTCGTGGTCACATCGCCCTGGCGGGCGTGCAGGAAGGTGCCTGCGAAGTTGTACTGCGTATCGGCAGGCTGCGAGGGGCGGGTGGCGAGCGCGTTTGCGGCCCAGCGCTTGCCGCGCCCGGCATGGCATTGGTCGCAGGCGTTGGGGACGCCCAGTTCGTCGCTGAGGTCAGGGCGCGGAATCCTGATCGCGTGATCGCGGCGGGCATGGACGCCCATGTAGGTGCGCGTGGGCATGTGGCAGTCCACGCAGTCGCTGCCCGGTGTGTCCGGTTGATGTTGGTGGTGGGAGGCGTCGTCGTAGCGTTTCAATGCCAGCGTCGGGAAGCGCGGATTGCCTGCCGGGCTGTGGCACATCGTGCAGGTGGCATTGCCTTCGCGCTTCAGCTTTCCGCTGTGCGGGTCGTGGCAGTCGGTGCATCCAACGCCGGCGGCAAACATTCGCGACTGCTTGAAGGAGCCGGCCTCGAAGACTTCACCCTGCTGCTGGCCGTCGGGGAAGTACAGGCCCTCGCGCAGCACTTCGGGCCGAAACTGGTCGAGCAGGGGGTGATCGGGCCGATCGGCCTCTACCAGCCGGCTGCGGACGGTGTGGCAGCGGGCGCACCGATCGACCTGTCCTTCCGCGTGCCCTTGCGTCGTCGGCAGGACGGACATCGGCATCTTTTTGCCCCGGCGCGCCGCATCCACATGGGCTTGCCCAGGGCCGTGACAGGCCTGGCAGCCGACTCCGAGCGCATCCCAGCGGGTCGTATAACGATCAGTTGCGCTGTCGTAGCCCTTGCGCAGGCCGGTGGTGTGGCACTCGGCGCACATCAGGTTCCAGTTGCGGTAGCGCCCGCTCCAGTGCATCGCGTCGCCGGGCTGCGCGTCGGCTTCGGCAAGGCTGAACCAGCGCCGTTGCCGTACATCCCATGCGATGGTGAGGGTCTGCAGGCGTCCCCCGGGGGCTGCCACCAGATACTGCTGCAGCGGGCTCACACCGAGGGTATAGAGGATGCGGTGCTTGCGGCGCTGGCCGTCCGCATCCCTGGCCCAGGCGTAAAAGGCATCGCCTTGCTGCGCCAGCCGCACGCTGTCGGCGCCATCGCCCACGGTGGCGGCCGAGAAATCACCCTCTACCGTGCGGCGGGTGGCGGTCTGCATGGCCGATGCATGGTGGGAGGTCTGCCAGGCGCGCGTCACGCCAGCATGGCATTCGCCGCAGACCCGCTCGTTTACATAGCCAGGGGGCGTGCCCGCGGATGGCGCCGCTTCGGCACCGAGCGCCATAAAGGCGCTCAGTACCAGCAGGACTCGGAGCCATCGATGCAGGCAGATCATGGGCACGCCAGCCGGGAGCCTACTTCGTTGCAGCCGGCGCCTTGGGCTTCTGCGCAGCTTCCACCGCCAGATCCTCGTAGTAGCGGCCCGCATTGCTGTAGCCCGGCCGGTTGGCCAGTCCTTCGATCTCCAGCGTGCCCGTTTCGGCGACGTATTGCTTCCACGCGGCCAGCAGTTCGTTCAGCTTGTCCGGCATTGCGGCGGCGAGATCATGGCTCTCGGTGCGGTCCTGGACGATGTTGTAGAGCTCCCAGTGACCGCTACCCCACGGCTGATTGGCATACACGATCTTCCAGTCCCCCTTGCGCAGCGCCTTGCGCCCGCCCAGTTCCCAGCCAATCGCCTCGTTGGCGTCATGCACGCTTGGTGTTTCCCCTTTCAGGTAGCTCAACAGGGATTTGCCACGCACCGGCAGGATGGACTTGCCGCGGTACTCGGTCCCCGGATGTTGGGTGCCGGCCAGCTCATAAATGGTCGGCGCAATATCCGACACATGGGTCAGCGCGCCACGTTCGCTGCCCTTGATCCCGACGCCGGGACCCCAGGCGATGGCCGGCACCGAGATGCCGCCTTCGTAGGTAAAGGCCTTGTACATGCGCATCGGCGTCATGCCGACCTGTGCCCATCCTGGCCCGTATTCGACAAAGGAACCCGGGCGCCCGGTGTTCTCGATGCTGTTGTCCATGTCCCGGTGCAGCCATTTCCGTGTTTCGCCCACGTCATAGACGGAATTGCCGTCCGCGCCGTTATCGGAAAGGAAGAACACGACCGTATTGTCCAGTTCCCCCTTCTTTTCTAGGTAGGCAAGCACGCGGCCGATCTGGCGGTCCATGTTGTCCACCATCGCAGCATAGACGGCCATCCGTTTGGCTTCCGCGCGCTTTTCGGCGGGCGACAGGGAATCCCATTTCGGCCAGTTGGCATTGCCCTCGAAGACCGGCGTATTCGGATCCAGCAAGCCCGCCTTCTTCAGGCGTTCCACGCGTTCGCGCCGGATCTCGTCATAGCCGCCCTTGTAGCGCTCGGCGTATTTCTGGATATCGGCATCGGGGGCCTGCAGAGGCCAGTGCGGAGCGGTAAAGGCCAGGTAGGCAAAGAAAGGCTTTTTCGTGCCGTCGGTCTTGTCGAGGTATTCCATGACCTTGTTGGCAAATACCTCGGAAGAATAGAAACCGTCCCGGGGAATATCGATGGACTTTCCGTTCTCCCGATAGAGCGCCTTGGGCGGCTTGTTCGCGTCGAGCGCGACGATGCCCGTCTGATCTCCGAAATGGCTGGCGCCGCCTTGCACCATCGCGTAGGACTGATCGAAACCGCGGGCTGCCGGGCTTTGATTCTCGGCGGTGCCGAGATGCCACTTGCCGGCCATGACGGTGCGATAGCCCGCGTCGTGCAGGACTTGCGGAATGGCGAGGACCCGCTCGTTCAGATAGCCCTCGTAACCCGGCTTGCCCCGTTGTTCGGGCAGCAGGAGTTCAGCCATGTCGCCGAAGCCCGCCAGGTGATTGTCGGTACCGGACATCAGCATCGCGCGCGTCGGCGAACAGAACGGCGAGGCGTAGAAGCTGCTCATGCGCGCGCCGCCCTTGGCCAGGCGGTCGATATTGGGCGTCGAGATTTCCGACCCGTATGCGCCGACGTCAGTCAGCCCGAGATCGTCGGCGAGAATGAGCAGGATATTGGGACGCTGGGCATCGGCGGCGAACGACGGGGATGCGAGCCCGACGGAAAGCAATGAAAGCCCCAAAAGGCGGGTGAGTTTCATGAGCGGTGTCTCCTCTTGCTGGTTTGTTGTCTCGTTTTTCAAGCGACGTATCGCCTGAATAAAGGGCGGCACGGTGAAATCGGAGCAGCCATTTGCTCCGCGCAAGGTTTCACCTGGTGGCACGCGGCCAATTTCTTTTGCCGGATAAGGGACGAAAAAGAAGCCCGCGGGGTGGCGGGCCTAATCCAGAAACACGCTGGAGATCGTCAGAAACTTGCACCCACGGAGAGATTCACGAAATCGCGATCGCGCATCGGGTCATACGTGCCGCCCCATGCCGACTGCGCCGTCACATCCACCCAGTATTTCTTGTTCATGATGGCGCGCACCGAGAGATTCATGATCTTGCGCCCCTGATTGAATACGCCTTCGTCGGACCAGCCCTTGACGTCCTGACCGAATGAAAGCGTTGGCACCAGGTCAGCGCCAAAAATGGCCCCGGCGTAACGCGCACTGCCGCGCAAGCGATAGCCCCACATGGTGCTCGAGGCAAAGCCATCGGTGCTGCACTGGGCCGAACCCTTTGTCGAGCCGCCCTGGCAGACGCCACCAATAGGACCGATTCCGAATACCGTGGCCCGGCCGTAACGCATTTCATTGACGTCGGGCAGCCCATCCACATGCCGGATGCCGACTTCGCCGTAAAGCGTGAATTCCTGCGCGCCGATCACATTGTCGAAGGCGCGCGTGGCAGCCAGCTGCAATTGGCTGACCTTGAAACGGTCGAAGCCGTGGAAAGGCTGTCCCAGCGGCGCATTCTGCGCAGCGGAACGCAGCGGCGTCGCCGCGCTGTAGCTGGCAAAGGCATTCAGGATGTCGGGGCCATTCAGGGAAACGGGCTGGTTGGGGCGATAAGTCAATTCACCCGAGATCTTTGTCTTGCCGATCTGGCTATTGAAGCCCAGGCCAAAGACCCTGATATCCTCCGGATACTCCAGGAAATAGCTGACGTTCGAGCCGAGCGGATCGCCATTGATCAGCGGGTTGGTCGGGTTCGTGCTCTTGGTGACCCCGATCAGACCCATGCGCGAAGCGTAATTGGCGTAATGCAATGAAAACTGGGTCTTGATCGGCTCCAGCGTGAAGCGATAAGCCAGGCCGTATTGGCCGTGGTCGCTGGCGTGGAGATTGCCGGGGCGGGTCAAATACTGGCCGATGAGGTTGCGGGATGCATCCGAACCCGGCCCGACATAGACTTTGTTACACCCATCCGCCTGGAAGTCGGCAGGGCTGGCGAATGTGCCGCACAGGGGCAGCGCATTCTCGGCGCGTCCCAACTGGTAAAAGGCTTCCACGCTGCCCAGATCCGCCGATGCCGCCTTCAGCGCAATCATCGGGAAAGGACGGAAGATTTCGCCAGGCAAGGCGCCCGGTCTGGCTGCCGCCGCGAAATCCCGCGGCTGGAGGGCAGAAAGGCCGCCACCGAAGGCGAATCTCTCGCCCCATCCGCTCAATACCTGATTGCCGACGGAGACATCCGAGGCCACGGCGCCGAGCCGCATCTTGGCCTTCACATAGGCATCGAGCAGGCTGATGCCCGAGGCCCGCGCCAGCGAACTTGCGCCATGCTGGCCCAGCGCTGCGCCCGCCGTGTATCCATTGATCGAATTGCCGTAGGGAACGCCGCCGTCGCTCAACTGGTAGTCGTACCAGGCTTTGGCCTTGACGACCCCTTCGAACACGTCGCCCTTCAGGGACGATTCCAGCAGGACTTTCGCGACCGTGGCGGTCTGGTCGCCGCGCTTGTAATTCAGGTTGCCGTCGTCGTTGTTGCGCCCTGTTGCGCCGCTCGTATTTCCACTGCGGCCGACGGTTAGCGAATTGTTGTTATTGAGGAGTTCGGCGCTGGGGGACGAGGTCCGGAATTGCGTGCCGATCGTCACGTCGGCCTTGAAACTGCCGGTCGCGCCGGCAAGCTCGAAGTCCGTCGCCGCATAGGCATGGTTCAGCGCGAGTCCGCAGGGAATGGCCAGGCGAATGAAATCCGCCGGCCTGAGGGCGTGACGCCCGCATGGCAGCTTGATCTTCAACGAATTGTCTCCTCGTTATTTTGTTTTTTGGCTGTATGGGTCGATCACCTGCCGCAGCGGAGATATCACCTTTCTGCGGTGAGATACCCCTCTGCCACGTGGAGACCTTGAAGCTATTTTTGTTCAGCCTGTTTCACTGAAAAGTCCGGCCCGATCGGCTCGGCTTTTCGTGGGATTCAGTTTTTCAGTGATGTGTCGCTTGCACAATCGACAAGCGCATCCGTGTCACCAGGTGAAACCATGTACCGATGCACGTGGTTTTCGACTTGTGTGCGTTGGGGCTTTTTGCTACAGCCAGGTTACAGGCGAGGAGGGCTGGCTATTTCGCGGGTGCGAGCCGATGCCGATAGATGAGCGCCCAGGCGAGCGTCAGGATGCCGATCGATTGCGCGTAGACGGCAATCATTGCGGCCAGTTCGGGGCGATGGATGATCTCTTCTGCCATGATCAAGGCCAGCGGCACATTATGTACGCTGGACTCATTGGCGATGGCGAAGCGCGCACCCGCGTCGAGGTGGCTGAAACGCGAAAACAGGTGAGCGCAGGCCAGCATGGCCAGACAAAGCATCAGGGCTGCCGGGACCATCTGGCTGAAATGGCTGGTCAGTAGCTGGGCGTTTGCAATGCAGACGATAACGAGAATGAGCGTCATCATGACGCCAGTGCCGGCCCGGGCAAATCGGCTGATCCGCGCAACAGATTGGCCCCCAATACGCTGAATGGCGAAGCCGCTGACAATTGGCATCACGATGATGAAGACGATATGGGCCAGTGTCTCCGCAACAGGCAAGCGGACTGCTGCACTCTCCTCGGCCAGAAGCGCAAAACCTGTGCTGGCGATCAATGGAACGGTGACCAGGCTGATCAGCGCATTGATCACCGTCAGCGACACGGAGATGTCGATGCGGGCACCGGCAAAATGCACGATGGCGTTCGCGATTGGCCCACCGGGGGCGGCTACAATCAAAACGATGCCCAGCGCTATTTCGCTCTGATCACGAAACAGCAGGGCGACCGTAAATCCCACCAGGGGCACGACAAGATTCTGGGCTGCCAACCCAACCCACAGCGGCAAAGGATTTCTGAGAAGGGAGCGCCAGGAGGACAGGGGAAAATCCAGCCCGACGCAGAGCATCATCGTGACGACGCAGGCCACCAGGAGCGCTTGGAGATCGGCGTGCATGGTCGTGTCTTCCTGAGGCCGAATCGATGAATTTTCTGATTTAATCTCGAGATTTGTCAAACAGGCCGACGGTGATGAAAACCATCAACACGCTGGAACGTGGGCTGCTTGTACTTCAGGAGCTGGACGAGCTGCGCGGACAGTCCCTTGCCGAACTGTACGAGAAAACGGGTATTCCCAAGGCTACGCTGCTGCGTATCCTCGAAACGCTCCGGAAGAACCGCTTCATCTGGCGTGCGATGGGCGATGGATGTTATCGCCGCACGATCTCGATTGCCGCGCGCCGGCAACTGGACGAACGGACCCTGCAGCTCGCCGAGATCGCGGCGCCGTTTCTCGTCCAGTTGCAGAAGAAGGTCATCTGGCCATCCGACCTGACGGTCCCGCGGGAGGGCTATCTGGAACTGGTCGAAACTTCACGCCGCTATGCCGGACTCGGTATCGCGGAATACGAGCTGGGCTATAAGGTCGATATGTTCCTGGCGGCACCCAGCCGTGCGTATCTCGCCTTTTGCCGTGAAGAACAACGCGAGGCCGCGATTGCCCTCGCACGCGCCAACCCGCCGGCCAATCCACGTAGTCGGCAGGTGCTGGAGCGGGAGCTGGACTCGGTTCTCGCCGAAACCCGCGCGCAGGGCTACGGTGCGCGTGATCCGTTGTTTGGCGGATCGAACCTGGACAAGAGTGTGCATGACGACCAGCTTGACGCCATCGCGGTCCCCATTTTCCAGGGCGATGACGTGATCGCCTGCATCAGCCTGCTGTGGCCGCGCAAGTTCCAGCTCCGCGCAAAACTGGTTCAAGCACATCTAGCCGACCTCAAGGCGTCGGCTACGGCAATCGGCGCTGCGCTTGCCGCCAGCTGATGCGTCGCTCTTCCTTTAAGGAAGAATCCCATGAAACGGGCGCCGGGCGGGTTTCCCCGCGCCGCGTGCGTTACTAAGCCCGCACCCGCGATTTCGTCGGGTCGTAGTGCGGAAACGCCACCACTTTTGCGTCCAGCCGTTTGCGGTGCCCATCCAGTTGGCCGACCTGCAGTTCGGTGTCGAGCGCCGAGTAGGCGACATCCACGCGGGCCAGCGCGATCTGCGTGTCGAGGATCGGCGAGCGGGTGGTGCTGGTGATTTCGCCGACCCTGGCGCGGCCGACGTAGAGTCCGTCGCCGTGGCTGGCGGCTTCGTTGCTGGCGATGGCGAGGCCGACCAGCTTGCGGCGGGGATGGGCCTTGCGTTCTTCGAGGGCGGCCCTGCCGATGAAGTCGTCCGGTTTGCTGAGGGCGACGGTGAAGCCGATGCCGGCTTCGAAGGGGTCGGTCTGGTCGCAGAATTCGTGGCCGGCGAAGGCGAGCCCGGCTTCGATGCGCAGCATGTCGAGGGCGTCGAAGCCAAGCGGCACGATGCCCAGCGGGGTACCGGCTTCCATCACCGCGTTCCACAGGGCCGGGCCATCCTTGGGGGCACACCACAGCTCGTAGCCCAACTCACCGGTATAGCCGGTGCGCGATACGACCAGCGGGATGCCGGTGGGGCCGCCCAGGCGGGCGGCGGCAAAGCGGAACCAGCCGAGTTCGTCCGGCGTGGGCTGCAGCGGGCTGGTCCACAGGATCTTCTTGAGCAGTTCGCGGCTGCGCGGGCCTTGCACGGCGAGGTTGTGCAGGGCGTCGGTGGCTTCGCGGATATGTACGTTGAAGCCGCTCGCGGTGGCCTGCTCCTGCAGCCACAGGCCGGTGGTGTCTTCGCCGCAGACGAAGCGGAACACGTCGCGGCCGAGGCGGAACACCGTGCCGTCGTCCATCATGCCGCCGTGGGCGTGGCAGACGGCGGTGTAGACCACCTGGCCGACGGCCAGCTTGCGCATGTCGCGGGTCTGTACCTTCTGCAGCAGGGCTTCGGCGTCGGGACCGGTGACGTCGAACTTGCGCAGCGCCGATAGGTCCATGACCGCCACTTTCTCGCGGCAGGCCCAGTATTCGGCCAGTGTGCCGTGGCCGACAAAGCTGCGCGGCAGCCAGTAGCCCTTGTAGTCGATGAAGTCGCGGGTGAGGGTTTCGGTTGCCGGCGCGAAGGCGGTCGGCCGGGTCAGGCGGACGGGGGAGTCGGGTGTCATGCGGTGGGCCATCGCGCGGGGGAAGGAATGGGCGGCGTCATAGATGCGCGCCTCGATGTCGGTGGGCTGCCAGGCGTTGGCGGGGTCGATGTCGTCGGCGCAGGACGACACCGCCACCACCAGGTCCTTCAGCGCCTTGAGCAGCACGTAGTCGCCGGGCTTGGACCACGGTTCGGCAAAGCCGAGGCTGCCGCAGGGCTGGATGAAGGTGTTGTAGAAGAAGTTGATGGCCGGCCAGCCGGCGCGGGAGCGGATGCCGAAGCCGGCCAGCGCGGCGTTGAAGTTGTCGCTGCAGTTGGCGTGGCCGGGAAAGCCGGCGTCCTCGTAGTACTTGGCGGTGCACGCCAGCGCGAAGGCGTCGTGGCGGCCGACGGTGTCCTGCACGGTCTCGAGCAGCGGCTGCATGCGCGCGTCGAAGTACTTGGCGTGCAGGCCGGGCTGGGGATAGGCGGCGCCGGCCAGCGTGCGGGTCACCGTCGGGTCAAGGCCCCATTCCTCGCCGGCGGCCAGCGCCGCGGCGTCGAAGGCGAGGAGGTCGGAGCACTGGCGGCCATCCACATCGATGACCTGGATGTACTGCCCGGCCTTTACCTCGAAGGCACGGGCGCTGGCGGCGGTGACGCGGATCACCGCCAGCGGTTCGGGAAAGGCCTGGGCGAAGCGCGGCGCGGCCTCGGCGGCGAGCAGGAAGGGGTCGCCTTCCTGCGCCACGTCCGCGGGTGGGACGACGTCGTTCATGCGCAGACCTCCCGTTCGGCCAGGCGCCGGTAGCTGCCGCAGGCGAAGACCAGCGGCTCGCCCTCGCGGAAGCGCAGCTGGCTGACCTCGGCGACGAAGATGGTGTGGTCGCCGCCCGGATACTGGGCGAAGGGCCGGCATTCGAAGGTGGCCAGCGCCCCGTCGATCAGCGGCGCGCCATGCTCGCCGGCGCCGTAGACCAGATCCACCCACTTGTCGCCGCCACCCCGCGCGAAGCGGTTGGACAGGGACTCCTGCTCGTCGCCGAGCACGTGGATGGCCAGCGGCCCGCCGGCGGCGAAGGCCTCGCAGCAGGCCATGTTCTTGGCCAGGCTGAATAGCACCAGCGGTGGGTCGAGGGATACGGAGTTGAAGGAGCTGACGGTTGCCCCCACCGGCCGGCCCTCGTCGTCCCAGGTGGTGACAATGGTGACGCCGGTGGGGAAGAGGCCGAGGACCCGGCGGAACAAACGCCCGTCGAAGGGCGCCCGGTGGGCGGCGATGGGCTGGCTGGTGGTGGCTGGCATGGCGGTGTGGCTCCCTGGACTTAGGCTTGCGCCTCGGCGAGGAGCTTGCTGGCGAAGGCGGCCTTCTCTTCCTTGCTCATCTTCTTGAGCTCGTTGTTGAGGACGCGCTGGTTCACCGATTGGTTCCAGTAGTCCAGCACCTCGAAGCCGAGCAGCGCGGCCTTGCCGACGAACTGGCGCAGCACTTCGTTGGTGGGGCCCATCACCCAGCCGGCCTTGCCGTCGCGCAGCAGGCGCTCGATGCCGAGGGCCGGCTTGTAGCCGGTGCCGCCGCAGGCGTGGAGCATCTTGTCCACCACGAAGGTGACGTTCTTGGAGGCGAAGAACTTGACCTGCCACAGCCAGTTGAGCAGCGCGGTGCGCGGCAGGTGGTCGATGGTGGCGTGGGCGGACCAGTCGCAGTTGTTGGTCTGCTCGTCCAGCGCCTTGGCGGCCAGGTACACGTAGCTGCGGCTGGCGTTGGTGTCGATCAGGCACTCGCCGACGTAGTCCTGGATGGTCGGGTAGTCGGCTACGCGCATGCCCACGTCGTTATGCACCTTGCGGGTGGTGTGGTTCTTGGTGATGTCCATCGCGGCCAGGCAGATGCCGTTCCAGCAGGCCGAGGAGCACACCAGGAAGAAGGGGTCGACCACTTCGTCGTTGGACTTGGCGCCGTCGCCGATCGGGCCGACCAGCGCGTCCGGGGCGATCTCGACGCCGTCCACCGAGATCGGGCCGGACTGGTTGCCGCGCATGCCGAGGCCGTCCCAGTTGGCTGGGTCGGCGTGGATCTGGTCCTTGGTGACCAGGAAGCAGGACAGGTTGGAGTAGTCGCCGCCGAAGTCCGGCGAGGTGGTCTGGATGATGTACCAGTCGGCGAAGCCGCCGGAGGTGGTCCAGGAGGCCTTCTTGAAGACCTTCCAGCCATTGTCGGTGCGCTCGGCGCGGGACGACATCGGGTACCAGAAGTGGGAGCCGGTTTCCGGGTCGGAGTAGGACAGGGTGCCGATCAGCACGTCCTTGTCCACCCGGCGCAGGATGTCCTTCAGGCGCTCGTTGTCGTGGTGGCGCAGCAATGCGGCGGCGCAGGCGCCCAGGTGCATGGTGTAGCACATGGCGGTGGAGGGGCAGCCGTAGCGGGCGATGGTTTCGACCACCATCGCGGCGCACAGGTGGCTTTCACCGCGGCCGCCGAGCTCCTTCGGGATGGTCAGGCTCATCAGGCCCATGGCGGCCAGGGCCTCGAAGTTCTTGCGCGGGTAGATGTACTTCTTGTCGCTCTCGATGGCGTTGGGGCGCAGCGTGGTTTCGCACAGAGCGATCAGGTCGGCCTGCAGGGCCTTCTGCTCGGCGGTGAGCAGCCACTGGGGGCTCCATTCGGAACCGATGCCGGTGGGGGTCATTTGGGTGATGGCGTTCATGGTGGTTTCCTTTGCTTGGGCGTTTTGAAAGGGATGGGTGGATGCTTTGGGTGTAGGGGGCGACCTGCTTGTGGGGGCGAATTCATTCGCCCTCAGTCGGCGATCCAGAGTCCGCGGGCGAATGAATTCGCCCCTACAGGTTCTGTTCCAAGAGGCCTACCCACGTGGGTTCAGTTCAGCGCGGCGCCAGCGTGCTGACGCCGGCTTCCGTGCCGACGGGCAGTTCGCGGCCGTCGTCGTGCTGGGCCAGCCATTCGAGGGCGGCCGGCAGGTAGCGGGTGAGGCCCTTGTATTCGACGAGCTGGGGCGGCAGGGAGGACAGCACCCGGTGCAGGCGGGCGCCCCACTTGGGTACGCGGGCCAGGTCCTCGAGGGAGGCCAGGTAGCAGCGGATCGGGAACAGGATCGCGTTGCTGCGCGGCAGGCGCCACAGGGTCTGCAGCTCGACGCGCAGGTGCACCTTCTGCCCGGCATTCGCGGGCGTGACGCTGGCGCGGTCCGGGCCCCACTCGGGGTAGCTCTCCGGCGAGGTGTCGAGGCGCGGGTTGATGCTCATGGTCCAGTTGAGGCGGCGCACCGGCTGGCCGAGGCGCAGCATCAGCAGGTACTTCAGCGCCCGCTCGAAGACGCCGCTCTGGTGGGCCAGCGGCACCGGGCCGTGCCATTCCATGAAGCTCATGCCGACGTCGAACTCCAGCGACCAGTCGGCCTGGGAGGTGACCATGCCGGCGTCCATGAAGAGGTTGTCGTCGCGCTGGTCGCAGATCGCGAAGTCGCCCTGGGCCTGGCGGGTGATGTATTCGAAGGGTTCGCAGGGCAGGGTCTCGGCGTTGCCGAAGATGAAGCTCTGCTCGATGCCCAGCGGGCGGTTGATCCAGGTCCACCGGCTGCCGAAGTCGTCGCCTTCCTTGATCAGCGAGAACTGCTCCGGGTAGTCGGCGGACAGGTTCTCCATCAGCAGCTCCAGCGTGTCCCACTGGGCCATCATCATGTGCGGCAGCACCTGGCAGCGGCCGGGGTCGCGTTCCAGCGTGATGGCCTTGTCGCGGCATTCGGCGATGTAGTGCTCATCCACGTCGAAGGGGCGCAGGAAGACGTCGCTCGGGCCGCTGCGCACATGCGGCTCGATGTTGACGCTGTACATGTAGCGGTCTTCCGGGAAGGGAAAGGGGAAGCGCAGCACGGCGGCGTCGCTGTTGCGGTAGCTGTAGTCGCCGCGGAAGGTTTCTTCGGGTTTGAAAGCGATGCTCATGGCGGTTCTCCCGTGGGGGCGAATTCATTCGCCCGCGGACTTCGTTTAGCCGACTGAGGGCGAATGA
>NZ_JAYSDK010000044.1:0-38649 GCF_041914405.1 Zoogloea sp. | reverse complement strand
GGGGGGGGGGGCATATAACGCCCCCTGTGTCGTGGTTTACCCGGGGGGGGGGCCAATCTCCCCCCCCCCACGGAGGGTTCGTGGTTTGGCTTACAGGTCCAGCACCAGGCGCCCGCTCCGCGCCCGCGACACGCAGGGCAGGATCAGGCGGCCGGCTTCCCGCTCGGCGGCGGACAGGTAGTGGTCGCGGTGGTCGGCTTCGCCTTCCAGCAGCGGCGTCACGCACACGCCGCAGGCGCCGCCGCGGCACAGGCAGGGGGCTTTGACGCCGAGCCGCTCGATGGCTTCGAGCAGGCTCTCGTCCTCGCCGACGCTGACCTCGACGCCGGATTTGGCGAGGAAGGCGCGGAAGGCTTCGCCGCCGGCCAGGGCGCTGCCGAAGTGCTCGCAATGCACGTGGCTGGCCGGCCAGCCGGCGGCCGCGGCGAGTTCCAGCACCTCGTCGTTCATGGCGGCCGGGCCGCACACGTAGAGGTGGGTGCCGACCGGCTGGGCGGCGAGCAGGGCGGGGATGTCGAGGCGGCGGCCGTCGGCGTCCCAGTGCACGCTGACGCCGCTCTTGCCGGCCAGCCACGGATCGAAGACGTGTTGCTCGTCTTCGCGGCAGCACAGGTGCAGCGCGTAGTCGGCGCCGCCGAAGGCGAAGTCGGCCAGGTAGGACAGGAAGGGCGTGATGCCGATGCCGCCGGCGATCATCAGGTGGCGGCGGGCGATGCGCACCGGCGCGAACAGGTTGCCGGGCCAGCCGGCTTCCAGCACGTCGCCGACCTTGATCTGCTCGTGGATGAAGGCCGAGCCGCCGCGGGAGGCGGGCACGCGCCGCACGATGATCTCGTAGGCGTCGCGGGCGCCGGGCCGGCTGATCAGCGAATAGGCGTTGCGGTGGGTGCGCGCGGCGCCGTTCAGCACGAGCTGGAGGTGGGCGCCGGCCGCCGCCGGGGGCAGCTTGCTGCCGTCCGCCGCCACCAGGCGCAGGTGGCGCAGGCTCGGCGAGATGGCGCTGACGGCGGCCACCTTGAGCGTGAGGGTTTCGCCGATCATGCGAAGCTCTCCTCGACGGCCGGCACTTCGCCCGGCGCTTCCGCATCCACCATCACGCCCATGAAGGCGCCGAGGCGGCGGGAGAAGTGGTCGCGTACCAGCAGGTGGCGGTGGCAGCCGGAACAGCTGGCGATGCTGGTGGTGACGTTCTCGGTGACCGTGTGGCAGTGGGTGCACCACACCCGGCGGCGCAGGCTGCCGGCGTGGTGCAGGTGGATCTGGTCGGCGCTGAAGCCGATGATCGCCGCGGCCTTGGCCACCGACCACAGGAAGGGTTCGGTGCCCTGCACGTAGAGGCGGTCGCCGATGCCGTAGCCGCGGGTGGCGCAGGCGAAGGCGTCGATCACATCGGCTACCTCGGGCAGGCGCCACACCTTGCCGAGGCCCAGGCCGCCGGCCTGGGTGCCGACCAGCCAGGTGTGCAGGTTCTCTTCCACCGGGGCGAAGGTGCCGGCCAGGGAGTCGAGGCGGCCGGGCAGCACGGTGTCGCCCTCGACGATCAGCAGGTGCTGGCTGCCGGACAGGTCCGGTCCCAGCTGGGTGTAGACGGGGCGGCTCTTGATGTCGGAATGCAGCATGGTCGTTCTCCTCAGATCACCGCACAGGCGTGGGCGATGGCGACCACTGCGGCACCGCCGGCGAGGGTCAGGTAGGGCAGGATGCCGGCGCGGGTGCCGACGCCTTCCTCGCTGCCCAGGTGCATGTCTTCCTGCATCGCGGCGGGGAACTGGCCCTTGTCGGTGACGTAGTGGCGGTACAGGAAGACCGGCACGATCAGCGCGGCGACGAGCAGGCCGGAGGCCAGCGTGCCGGCGCCCCAGATGTCGGCGCCCATGCCCATCAGCCACAGGTTGGCGAAGGCCAGCACGGTGCCGATGGCGATCAGCCACAGCGGGGCCTTGAACGGGCGCGGCCAGCTCGGGCGGTCGATGCGGTGGATCCAGGCGGCGTTGAGGTTGAGGAAGTTGAAGAGGATGTAGCAGACGTTGGAGATGGCCAGCACGAAGACGTAGTCGGACATCAGCAGCAGGATCAGGTTGAAGCCCAAGTCGGTCCACATCGCCGGGATCGGCGCGCCGTTGGCATTCACGTGGGACAGGTACTTGGGCAGCCAGCCGTCGGCGGAGGCCTGGTAGAGGGTGCGCGAGGAGCCGGCCATCGAGGTCATGATGGACAGCACCAGGGCCAGCACCAGCATTGCCATCAGCACGTGCTCGACCAGCGCGCCGCCGCCCAGCATGTGGGCCATGGCGTGGGCGACGCCCATGCCGCTGTAGATGTCCGGCGACAGGATGCCGTCGTAGACCGCCGGCGTGACCACGTTGCCGGCGGCGTCCTTCACTTCCGGCGTGACCAATTGGCCGAGGCCGATGTTGCCCTGGAAGGCCAGCGGGACGACGGTGAACACGAAGATGCACAGCAGGCCGGAGTACAGGATGGCCTTGAAGGTGTCGGTGCGCGGGTCGCGGAATTCGCGGGTGTAGCACACTGCCGTCTCGAAGCCGTAGGTGGACCAGGCCGCCATGAACAGGCCGCCGGCCATCAGGGTCAGGCCGCCCATGTCCCAGGCGCCGTCGATCACCGCGCCGCTGGCGTCCTTGGCCAGCGGGAACAGCGGGGTCAGGTTGGCGGCCGGTACGTCACCGGAGAGCAGCGGCCACAGGCCGATCAGCATCAGCGGGGCCAGCGCGGCGATGCCGAGCACCATCTGCATGCGGGCCGCCTGCAGGATGCCGCGGTGCTGGATCGCGAAGGCGGCCAGCAGCACCGCCGCACCGAGCACGAAGGTGGCGTTGATGCGCAGGGACAGGCCGCCCTTGATGAAGCCCAGGTCGAGCAGGGTGATCTGCCAGGTGTTGATGGCTGCGTCCGGCGCGAACAGGATCGACAGGATGTAGCCCGCCGCCAGCCCGGAGCCGATGGCCAGCACCGGCGACCAGGCCAGCCAATTGCACCACACTGACAGCGGCGCCAGCAGCTTGCTGTAGCGCACCCAGGCGACCGCCCCGTACACCGACGCGCCGCCGGATTTGTGCGGGAACAGGCCGGCGATCTCGGCGTAGGAGAAGGACTGCAGGAAGCCGAAGGCGATGGAAATGATCCACACCGCCCAGGAGGGCTTGCCCACCGTGGCGGCAATGGAGCCGATGGAAAACAGCACCAGGGCCGGGACGCCGCTGGCCACCCAGAAGGCCCCGGCCCAGCCGATCTTGCGGTGAAGCGTCGCGCTCGCACCGCCGATGCCGTTGCTTACGGCATCCACTGTTGTCGTGTTCATCTGCGTACTCCTCGATGTCGAAAAAATGCGATGGGACTGCAATGGCCTGCACTGTCCGCCGCCGGGAGGGGGGCGAACAATTCGACTTTGGGAGTAGGTCCGAGGGGGAATTGAGGGAGTAGGCGCGCGGGCGTGAAATGGCTGCCATCCCAACACCGACAGAGGCAAAAGCATGAAACCCGCGAAGAAGACCGCTCTCCGGAAGGCTGTCCGACACCTTGGCAGCTGTGCGCTGCCGGCCATTGCCGCGGCCACCCTGGCCACGCCTGCCCATGCCGAGGACGCACCGGCAGCGGCCCCCGAACTGACCAGCAACATCGGCGTGGTGTCGGAATACGTGTTCCGCGGCATCCGCCAGACCTGGGGCAACCCGGCGATCCAGGGCGGCGTGGATTACGCCCATGCGTCCGGCTTCTACGTGGGCACCTGGCTGTCCAACACCAGCGGCAACCTGTACGCCAACGCCAACATCGAGGTCGATGTGTACGGTGGCTACCGGGGCGCAGTGGGGGATTTCAGCTACGACGTGGGGGTGCTGCAGTTCATCTTCCCGCAGGCCAACTACGACAAGATCACGCCGGCCGGCAGCTATGCCAAGAAGAGCTACGACTCCACCGAGTTCTACCTCTCCGGCACCTGGCAGTGGCTCAATGTGAAGTACTCCCGGGCGATGACGGACGTGGGCTACTTCGGCTTCAACAGCAACAACGCCGGCCCCGGCGCCTTTCCCAACAAGCCGGGGGCGGGCGTGACCGGCAAGGACACCACGGGTTCCTGGTACATCGAAGCCAATGTGAACTACGAGTTCCTGCCGACGTGGACGGCGACCCTGCATGCCGGTCGCCAGACCATTGCAAATTCGAAGGGCCTGGACTATTCCGATTACAAGGTCGGCGTCAGCAAGGCCATGCCGGGCAACTGGACGCTGGGCCTGGCCTACACGACGACCGCCGGTGCCGATTACTGGAAGAACTACCCCAGCGTGGCCGGCAACGGCACCACCAAGGACATGAACGCGGGCACCTGGATCGCGTCGGTCAACCGGGTCTTCTGACCCGCCCCCAGTTTCTCCTCAGGCAAGTTGGCACCTGTTCCGGCCCGCTGGCGACAGCGGGCCGTTTTTTTTGGGAGCGGAGACAGGGGTGGGGGTAGAACTTATCGTAGGGGCGAATTCATTCGCCCCTACGTTTCGACCGGTGCCTCGATGGGCAGCGTGACGGTGAAGGTGCTGCCCTTGCCGGGTTCGCTGGTCACGTCGATGCGGCCGTGGTGGCGGTCGACGATGCCCCATGACAGGGACAGGCCGAGGCCGGTGCCCTTGCCGATGGGCTTGGTGGTGTAGAAGGGTTCGAAGATGCGCTGCAGGTCGTCCGGCGGAATGCCCTTGCCGGTGTCGCTGACGCTGATCTGCACCGCGTTGTCGCCGCTGCGCCGGGTGGCCAGGGTGATCGTGCCCTGGCCTTCGATGGCCTGGGCGGCGTTGATGATCAGGTTCATGAACACCTGGTTGAGCTGGGACGGCAGGCAATAGACCTGCGGCAGCTCGCCGTAGTCCTTGACCACCGTGCAGTGGTACTTGAGCGCATTGGCGGCGATGTTGAGCGTCGATTCCAGCCCCGCGTGCAGGTCGGCCCAGTGCCAGTCGGCGCTGCTGGTGTGGGAGTAGTCCTTCAGGTCGCTGACGATCTTGCGGATGCGGTCCACGCCGTCGGCGGATTCCTTCAGCAGCTGCAGCGCGTCTTCCTTCAGGAAGTCGTAATCGAGCCGGCGGCGCAGGGCTTCGACGGCGGCAATGGTTTCCGGCGTGGTGGTAGCCACCGCCGCCTCGTAGGCATCGACGATGGAGAACAGGTCCTGCAGGTAGCGCTCCAGGCTGCCCAGGTTGGAGCCGACGAAGCCGATCGGGTTGTTGATCTCATGGGCGACGCCGGCCGCCAGCTGGCCGAGGGACGCCATCTTCTCCGATTGCAGCAGCTGAATCTGGGCGTTTTCGAGGGCCTTCGCGCCGCCTTCCACCTTGTGCCGCAGGCGCTGGTTGTTCTTGTCCAGCATGTCGCGGGCGGCCTTGGCCTCGAGCTGGGCGCGCACCCGGGCCCGCACGATGGTGGCGCGGATCGGCTTGTGGATGTAGTCGCAGGCACCCATTTCGAAGCCGCGCTGTTCGCTGTCCTCGTCGATCAGGGCGGTCACGAAGATCACCGGGATGGCGGCGGTGCGGGGATCCTCGCGCAGTAGCTGGAGCACTTCGAAGCCATCCAGGTCCGGCATCATGATGTCGAGCAGGATCAGGTCGGGCGGTGGTGTCTGGATCGCCGCCTGCAGTGCCTCCGTCCCGTTGGCCGCCTTGAGGACCGTGTAGAACGGTTCGAGGACGCCACCCAGCACCAGCCGGTTCACCGGCTCGTCATCGACGACCAGCACCACGCTGCGGGTCGCTCGGGGAGGCTGCGCACTGCTTTCCGGGGTCGTCATGGCAGTTTTGAAGTGCTTGCTATATAGGTATTGTTGTTTTTGTTGATTATATTAAATATATGCGGGTCGCACGGTTAAATGCTTGATTCATGATAAGTGACCTTCTGCACAACGGGGCAAGCTCGCTGTGTGCGCGACAGGATGCCCGATTCCGCGTGGCGCGGGGAGACATCCCGCGCGCCCGCGTTTATGCTGCGGTGCACGTCCGCAGACCCCACGGAGACAACAATGAATTTCCCCGCCCACCAACTGACCATGACGGTGCTGATGACGCCCGATATGGCCAATTTCTCCGGCAACGTGCATGGCGGCGCCATCCTCAAGCTGCTCGATCAGGTGGCGTATGCCTGCGCGGCGCGCTATTCCGGCTGCTACGTGGTGACCCTGTCGGTGGATCAGGTGATGTTCCGCCAGCCGATCCACGTCGGCGAGCTGGTGACCTTCCTGGCGTCGGTGAATTACACCGGCAATTCGTCGATGGAGATCGGCGTGAAGGTCATCGCCGAAGATATCCGTACCCAGGTCGTGCGCCACGCCAACAGTTGCTTCTTCACGATGGTGGCTGTGGACGAGAACCGCAAGCCGGTCAGCGTGCCGCCGCTGCGCCCCTTCACGCCGGACGAGAAGCGCCGTTATCAGGCTGCCCAGGCTCGCAAGGAATTGCGCCGGGAGCTGGAGCAGCGCTACACGGCGCTGCGCGATGGGGTGGCGGAGGGGTTCGACCGGGAGCGCTGAGCGTGGCTCCCGGCATGTAGCGCAGCTTCAGGCTGCGGCGACCTGGAACTGGCCCATGGTCTGTTCCAGCTTGCCGGTCGCAAAGTCGGTGAGCTCGGCGCTGCGCGCCGATTCCCGTGTGGCGTGGCGCATCGCCTCGGCGGCGGAGGAGATGGATTCCACCCGATCGCCGTAGGCATGGGTGGCCGCGGCGATCTGGTTGATGGTCACGAACAGGCGCTCGACGACCGCCTCGATCTCCCGCTTGTCGGTGGCGGCTGCGGTGGCCAGGCGCAAGCCCTCCTCCATCTCCGACATACCGCTTTCCATCGTGCGTACGGCTTCCTCGGCTTGACTCTGCACGCCGTCGATCATCTCGCGGATGTCCGAGGTGGCGCCGCGGGTGCGTTCCGCCAGCTTGCGCACCTCGTCGGCCACCACCGCGAAGCCGCGCCCGGTTTCGCCGGCGCGGGCGGCCTCGATCGCGGCGTTGAGGGCCAGCAGGTTGGTCTGGTCGGCGATCTCGTTGATCAGCGTGACGATGCGGCCGATCTCCAGGGTGCGCTGCTCGAGCTGGCGGATCGTCGTCGCCGACAGATTGACGGACTCGCGGATGCCCTGGCTGCGGGCTTCCACCAGGGCGAACTGCTCGCGCGCCTCTTCGCTGACGCGTTGTACGACTTGTTGCATGGTGGCGGTGTTGGTGGTGGCGGCGTCGATCTCGCTGAGCTGCACGCGGATCGCGGTGAGGATGTCGTCGATGGCGTCCTGCATCGACGTGGAGACCTGGTCCGCGTGGCTGTTCTTCTGCAGCATGTTGCGGTTGGTGTCGCCGATCTCGCTGGTGGTCTTGGCGACCTGGCGGATCATCTGCTCCAGGTTGTCGATGAAGCTGTTGGCCCACTGGGCCAGCACGGTGGCCTCGTCGATCCGCTCGCTGGCCCGCGGCAGGCGCTGGGAGAGGTTGCCGCCGCCCTCGGTGGTGGAGCGCAGCACGCGGGTCGCTTCACGCAGGCGCTCGCTGATCGGCAGGCAGCCGAGGTGGTGGAAGACCGCCGCGCCGCCCAGTTGCAGGGCCAGGCCGGTGCCTAGCACGGCGGCCTGACCGAGTCCGGCCAGCTCGGCAAGCAGGCCGGCGATACCCCAGCTGCCCAGGGTGACCGCCATGTAGAGGCTGAGCAGGCGGAAGGGGATGCTGCGGAAGCGGTACACCTCTTCCAGGTCGGCCTCGCACATCATTCCCCAGGTGTCCGGCGAGCCGGGCAGGCGGAAGGTGACGCCCTTGCCGATGACCGGCACGTGGCGGTAGTCGGAATAGCCCGGGTAGGTGACGAACAGGTTGTCACCCTTGCGGATCGTCTCGCGCACGCCGGGGTGGAGCTGGCCGGTGGCTGGGTCGTTGAAGACCAGCTCCAGCTCGGTGTGCTCCTGCACGCGCACGGTGCCGAAGCCGGTGCGGATGCCGTCCTTCAGGTTGTCGCCGCCGGAGAAGGTGGCGTCCTCGAAGCGGGAGCGGGACAGGGCGGTGCCGGGCACGACCGTGGGGTCGAAGACCGACTTGACCATGAACAGGTAGTTGTCGCCGGACTCGTGGAAGATGTGGCCGGCTTCGCGCTGGATCAGGTCGCCGAGCACGTCGTTGGGCACGCGGCCGCACAGGGCGCCGACCACGCTGCCGTTCACGCTGATCGGCTGGTAGAACATCAGCGTCACCGCGTCGTGGAAGCGGGAGGTGGACGGCGGCAGGCTCCTGGTGACCGGGTCGCGGTAGGGGCCGTGCAGGAAGCGTCCGGCCAGGCCGGCGCGCAGCGGTGCGGTGGCGGCCACGCGGGAGCCGGCGCGACCGTTGGCGGAAGACGCGGTGATCATGCCCTGCAGGTTGACGACGAACAGCTCCGAGAAGTCCTCGGCGCGCTGGCGGCGCAGCTGCAACTGGCGGGCATCCGCGTCCGGCCAGCTGCTGGCCAGTTCGCGGGCCAGGCCTTCCAGGTGGGCCCATTGCTGTTCGGCCCAGGTGCGGAGGATGCGCATGCGAGTCTGCGCGAAGGCCTCGAAGGTTTGCTCGATGGCGGGGTAGCGGTGCCGGTTGCGGGACGTGGCCCAGCCCATGGCGATCTTGCCGGTCCGGCCGAACCAGGGCAGCCAGGTTTTCTCCGCGCTGCTGAGGGACATGTTCTGACTCTTGAGCATTGACTGATTCCTGCTACAAAAAGAAGCAGGGTCGGATAGCAAGAGCTGAGCCTGTTTTGTTCACTGCGCCGTTCTCCATCTGCACCGCCTTGGTGAATCAGATGCTTAGCGCCTTGTGCTATGCAATTCATTTCACCCTCCGGCGTTACGGAAATTCACATTGCGCACCGTCGAGGTGCGGATTTCAGGGGTGTTGGAGGTGGGTTGTACCTATTTTGGGGTATCGGCACCGTGACGGTGCATTGCCTTGCTGCCATCGTTGGGGGGACCCAGAGGCGCCTTTGCCGGCTGGAATATGTCACTGTTCGCCGGCGTCCCGTGGCATAGGCCGCCAGCCGGGCGGGCGTGGCACTATCGGCGTATTCCTTCATTCCCTCGCGGGAGGTTCCCATGTCTGTCCGCGTCCTGCCCTGCGCCGTCATCCTGCCCCTGGTCCTGAGCGGTCTGCCGGCGCTCGCCAGTCCCGCCATCCAGCCAGGGGGGTGGAAGGTCAAGACGGTGGTCACCGCACGTGAAACCCCGGCCAGCCCGGCCCGGACCGTGTCCGAGATGAATACGCAGGTGTGCTTCACGCCGGCCTTCCTGGCCCGCGACCCCTACCTGACGCCCGGTATCGACCGGGACAAGATGGAGAAGCAGGGCGCCCGCTGCAGCATTTCGGATGCCGCCCGCAGCGAAGCCAGTGCGAGCTGGAAAATGAGTTGCACGATGGCCGACGGCAATTCGGTGGAGATGCAGATCAACAACACCGTGGCGCCGCGCCGCCTTCGCTCCGAAATCCAGCAGCTCGTCCACAAGGGCGGCCAGGATGTGCAGATCCGCATCACGATGGATTCGGTGTATGCGGGGGCGTGCACCAAGGACATGCTGCAGTTGTGAAGGACCGGGGCCGGCAGGCCCGGCGAGCCAACGAGAACTCGTGGATCATTCGCAGGTCTGTTTGCCCTTCGACCACGAGGTATGTCTTGATGTCCGCTTCTCCCAGCCTGCTCGCCCACTGGCGCCCGCGCCTGATCGCATTCGCCACCGCTGCTGCCGATGGCGATGGCGCCCACGACGTGCAGCATCTGCATCGGGTGTGGCGCGTCGCCGCGCAGTTGCTGACCGAATACCCCGAGGCCGACGGCCTGGTGGTGCTGGCCGCCTGTTACCTGCACGACCTCGTCAACCTGCCCAAGGACGATCCGCGTCGCGCCCAGGCCTCCCGGCTCGCGGCGCAGCGGGCCCGCGTCGTGCTGGCGGAGGCAGGCTTTCCGGCGGAGCGGCTCGATGCGGTGGCCCATGCCGTCGAGGCTCACAGTTTCTCGGCGGGCATTCCGCCGCGCAGCCTGGAGGCGCAGATCGTGCAGGACGCCGACCGCATGGACGCCCTTGGCGCGGTGGGGCTGGCGCGGATGTTCTATACCGCCGGCCGCATGGGGTCGGCGCTGGCCCACGCCGACGATCCCCTCGCGCTGCGTCGGCCGGCGGACGATCGGGCCTATTCCCTCGACCACATCGAAGTGAAGCTGGCCACCTTGCCGGCGCTGATGAACACCGCCGCTGCCCGGCGCCTGGGCGAGCAGCGGGTGGCCTGGCTGCGTGAGTTCCGGGAGGTGTTCGTCGCCGAGTGGGGGTCAGGTTCCGCTGACGGTTTCGCCGCTGAGCAGGCCGGCCGCCTCGCTGAAGACTGACAGCAGCGCGTCGGCAACCGTGCGCACCCGCGGCGAGCGGCGCACGTCCGGATGCATGACCAGCCAGATCGGGCGCAGTGTCGGGCAGGGGGCGGCGGCCACCGGCGCCAGCGCCGGATCGCCGGCACCCAGGAAATGGGGCAGTGCGGCGATGCCGTGGCCGCCGCGGGCCCCGTGCAGCAGCGCGGCGAGGTCGTTGCTGCGCAGGATGAAGCGGCGCCCGGCGGCAATCCCGTCCAGCCACTGCTGCTGTGGCACCTGGCGCAGGCTGTCGTCGTAGCCCAGGAACTGCCAGGCGTCCGCCGGCTGCTCCGCGTAGCCGGGAGCGGCGTAGAGCCCGTAACCGAGCTGGCCGAGGGGGCGCGCCACCAGGCCAGCCGCGCTGGGGCGGGACAGGCGCACGGCCAGGTCGGCCTCGCCACGGGCCAGATTGGCCTCGCGGCTCTCCCCGACGATGTCCAGGGTGATGCCGGGCCAGGCCTCCCGGTGCGGCAGCAGGCGCGGTACCAGGAAATGGCTGGCGATCACCGGCGGTGCGGAAATGCGCACCGTGCCCTGCAGCGTGCCCACGCCCAGGGCCAGGCGCGAGAAGGCCAGCGCCTCGTCTTCCATCCGTCCGGCCTGTTCGGCCAGGGTTTCCCCTTCCGGCGTCAGCGTCCAGCCCCGCGGCAGGCGATCGAACAGGCGTACGCCGAGGGCGTGCTCCAGTGCCTCCACGCGCCTCGCCACCGTGCTGTGCTCGACGGCGAGGCGGCGTGCCGCGCCGGACAGGCTGCCGTGGCGGGCCAGGGCCAGAAAGTGGCGCACGTCGTCCCACTGCAGGGCTGTGGAAGCGGCCGGATTGATTGAGCTTTTTTGCACAGATAATGTTTAATTATTTGGAATTGTTGGGTGATTCTGCGCGCCGTACGCTGTGTCTGCAATCCCGCTTCGTCCTTCTCCCTCGCCCCCACAGGGTGGGCAGGAAGACTGGCTTGGTCGGGATGCCCTTCCTCAATTTCCAGGAGCAGACCATGAGCAGTGCAGTCCTGTCGGGGGACGTCGCCCCCGCGAACGCTTCGATTCCCTTCTCCCCGGTCACCCAAGCCGTGATCCATCGCTATGGCGGCGCGGAGGAGATCGAGCTGGAAGCCGTCAGCTTGCCCGCACCCGGCGTCGGCGAGATCCGTGTGCGCCATACCGCCATCGGCGTCAATTTCGTGGATGTTTATCACCGTACCGGGCTTTACCCGCTGCCTGCGCTGCCGGCGGTACTCGGTGTCGAGGCGGCGGGCGTCATCGAGGCCATCGGTGCTGGCGTGGAAGGGCTGCACGTGGGGCAGCGCATCGCCTACGCGGGCCCGCCGGCGGGCAGCTACGCCAGCGCGCGCAACCTGCCGGCGGCGCGCGCCGTGGCACTGCCCGACGACGTGGCCGACGACACCATCGCGTCCTTGCTGCTGCGTGGTATCACCACCCACATGCTGCTGAGCCACGTTCGCCCGGTGAAGGCCGGCGATACCCTGCTGGTGCATGCGGCGGCCGGTGGCCTCGGCCTGGTGCTGGTGCAGTGGGCCAAGGCGCTCGGGGCGCGGGTCATCGGCACCGTCGGGTCGCCGGCCAAGGCCGAGCTGGCGCGTCTTCATGGCCTGGACCACGCCATCCTGTACCGGGACGAGGATTTCGTCGGCGCGGTGAAGGATCTGACCGGCGGCCAGGGTGTGGACTACGCCATCGACGGCATTGGCGGCGCCACGCTGGCCGCGACGCTGGGCGTGGTGCGTCCCTACGGCATGGTGGCCAGCATCGGCCAGGTGGCCGGTGACAGCGGCCCGCTGGATCTGGCCCAACTCGGTCCGGCTCGCTCCATCGCCCTGTCGCGGCCGGGCGTGTTCCGCTTCATGGCCGACCTGGCGCGTTACCGGGAAGGCGCAGCGGCGACGCTGGCCCGCTTGCAGTCCGGCCTGCAGGCCAGTGTCGGTGAAGTGTTGCCACTGACCCGCGTGGCGGATGCGCACCGCCTGCTGGAATCCGGCCGCAGCAGCGGGGCCATCTTGTTGCGGCCCTGAGTTGGCTTGGCAGTGGGCCGTGCCCCGCGGCGATAATGGCAGCCTCGTCACAGGAGACTGGCATCGTCGCGGGCATGAACACTTTCAATAGGCGCACCGCCATCCGGATTACCGCCATTAGCGTGCTGCTGGCGGTACTCGCCAGCCCGCTAGCCTGGTTCGTGGCAAGGGAGCAGGCCGAGGAGGCCACCGTGTCGCTGGGGATGGAGGAGTCGCGCCGTCTCCTGCGTCACTTCGATGCCGTGGCGCTGAACGGTCCGGAGGCCGCCGACAAGGCGGCGAAGGCGGCCCATGCCATCGCTGGCGGCCTGTTCGATATTGCCGAACTCTACGACGCGGAGGGGCACAAGCTGGCCGTCGCGATGTCCGCGGACGGGACTGCGGTCGAGGCGCGCCTGCCGGAACATCTCAGCCCGGCGCATCGCGGGGCGTCCTACGAAAGCCTGCGCCTGGATGGTGACGCGCGCTGGATCCTGCGCATCTTCGTGCCATTGCAGGACGTGGCGCGCGATGGGCAGACGCGGATCTCCGGCTATTTCGAAGGTGTGCGCGTGGTGCCCGACTGGCAGCGCGAAGAGATCCGCAGCCACGCGCTGCACGCCGCGCTGCTGGCCGGACTGGCCTCGCTGCTGTGCGGTGCGGTGATCTACCCGGTGGTGGTCCGCCTGTCTGCCGACAACCAGCGTAAGGCCCGCGAGGTGCTCGATTCGCACATCTCGATGATGGACGCCCTCGGCCGCGCCATCGCCAAGCGGGATTCGGATACCGGCGCCCACAACTACCGGGTCGCCTGGATCGCCACCCGCATCGCCGAACGGCTGGGTCTGCAGGGGCACGCCATGCAGGCGTTGATCGCCGGCAGCTTCCTGCACGACGTCGGCAAGATCGGCATTCCGGACGCGATCCTGCTCAAGCCCGGCAAGCTCGACGACGACGAATTCGACACCATGCGCAGTCACGTGCAGCAGGGCGAGGAGATCGTCACCGGTATCGGCTGGCTGGAAGGCGCCGCGGCGGTGGTCTCCGGCCACCATGAGAAATGGAACGGCGCCGGCTATCCGCGTGGCCTGGCCGGCGAGGCGATTCCGCTGGCGGCGCGGATCTTTGCGGTTGCCGACGTCTTCGACGCGCTGTGCTCCAAGCGCCCTTACAAGGCACCACTCGGCTTCGAGGCCGCCATGGCGATCCTCGAGCGGGACAGCGGCAGCCATTTCGACCCCGCCGTGATGGACGCCTTCCGGCCCATCGCGCGGGAAATCTTCGACCGCCTGGCCGACTGTGATGAAGACCAGGCCCGGCAGCTGCTGGACGAACGCGTCCGCCTGCATTTCGGTATCTAAGGAGATTTTCTGATGAGCATCACCGACCTTTTTGGCATTGCCCTGCCGGTCATCCAGGCCCCGATGGCCGGCGTGCAGGGCAGTGCGTTGGCGATTGCGGTGTCCGAGGCTGGTGGCCTCGGCTCGCTGCCTTGCGCGATGCTGAGTCCCGAGGCGCTGGAGAAGGAGCTGTCGGCCATCCACGTGGCCACCGACAAACCCTACAACGTCAATTTTTTCTGTCATCGCCCACCGCCGCCGAATGCCGAGCGGGAGGCCGCGTGGCGCACTGCGCTGGCGCCGTACTACACGGAATTCGGCATCGACCCGGCAGGGATTCCGGCCGGGCCCGGCCGCAACCCGTTCAGCGCCGAGGTCGCCGACATCATCGAAGTCTTCCGCCCACCGGTGGTCAGCTTCCACTTCGGCCTGCCGTCCGCCGACCTGTTGGCGCGGGTCAAGAAATGGGGCGCCAAGGTGTTGTCGTCGGCCACCACGGTGGAAGAAGCCCTGTGGCTCGAAGCCCACGGCGCCGACGCGATCATTGCCCAGGGCCTGGAGGCGGGCGGCCACCGGGGGCACTTCCTGAACCATGACCTGAGCGCCCAGTCCGGCACCTTTGCGCTGCTGCCGCGCATCGTGCATGCGGTGAAAGTGCCGGTGATCGCCGCCGGTGGCATCGTCGATGCCCGCGGCGTGAAGGCGGCACTCGCCCTCGGCGCGGCTGGCGTGCAGGCTGGCACCGCCTACCTGCTGTGTCCGGAGGCCACCACCAGCGCCGTGCACCGCGCCGCCCTCAAGAGCTCGGCCGCCGGCCACACGGCGCTGACCAACCTGTTCACCGGCCGTCCGGCGCGCGGCATCGTCAATCGGGTGATCCGCGAAGTGGGGCCGCTGAGCCCCGCCGCGCCGGAGTTCCCGCTGGCCACCTCGGCCATCGCCCCACTGCGCGCCGCCGCCGAAAGCCGCGGCAGCGGCGACTTCTCGCCGCTGTGGTGCGGCCAGAACGTGCTCGGCTGCCGGGAAGTCGGCGCCGCGGAGATCACGCGGGGGCTGGTCGAGGGGCTGTGAGTCGCCGCTAAACCACCAGCCGCGAGTGCCCCACGCCGCCGCCCTTGTCCACGCGGATCTGGGCGGTGATGCGTTCCTTCAAGCCTTCCACGTGGCTGATGATGCCGATCATCTTGCCGCTGGCGTTGAGGGTGTCGAGGGCGTCCAGCGCGATGTCGAGGGTTTCGCCGTCGAGGGTGCCGAAGCCTTCGTCGAGGAACAGGGAGTCGATGGAGGTCTTGTGGCTGACCAGGTCCGACAGCGCCAGGGCCAGCGCAAGGCTGACCAGGAAGCTCTCGCCGCCGGACAGGGTGCGGGTGTCGCGGGCGGCTTCGCCCTGCCAGCTGTCCACGATGTCCAGTTCCAGCTCGCCGCTGTTCCGGCGGCGCAGCAGGTAGCGGCCGTGCAGGCGTGCCAGGTGGCGGTTGGCCAGATGCAGCAGGTGGTCCAGGGTCAGGCCCTGGGCGAACTTGCGGAACTTGTCGCCCTTGGCGGAGCCGATCAGGCCGTCGAGGCGTAGCCACAGCTCGGTCTCGGCGGCCTGGGCGTCGATCTGCGCGAACAAGGCCTGCTGGCTGTTGCGGCGCTGGGCATCGCTGTCGAGCAGGGCGCGCTCGGCGCCGTGGCGTTCGTCGATCTCCTTCAGGCGGCTTTCCTGTTCCGCCAGCAGGCGTTCCAGTTCAATCAGCGGCAGCGCCGTGCGGGCTTCGGCGAGCAGGCCGGCGTGCTTGTCGCGGGCGGAGCGCAGCAGGGTGTCGGCCTGCTGGCGGGCCTGCTGCAGGCTGTCCTTGTGCTGCTGCAGGCGCTGGCGCTCGTCGGCCGGCAGCAGCGCGGCGAGGAAGGCGTCCCGGTCGGCGAAGGGGCTGGCGGCAAGGGCGGTTTGCCAGTCTCCAGTGGCCGTGAGCAGCGCGCTGCGCTGCTCGGCCAGGGTCTTGTCCAGTTGCTGGCGGCGGCCGTGCAGCGCGGCGAGTTCGGCGGCCAGGCCGCTGATCCGTTCGGCGCAGCGGGCCAGCGCGGCGGGGGCATCATCGCCGGGGGGCGGTAGCTCGACGACGGCGGTTTCGCGCATCTCCTGGAGCTTTTCCCAGCGGGATTCCCACTGGGCGGCGTCGGCATCGGCGGCTTCGCAGCGGGCCTGCTGGCGGCTGAGTTCGGTGGCCAGCTGCTGGCGGCGCTGCTGCACGCCCTGCCACTCCTGCCATTCGGCGTCGCGTTCGCGCAGCCACGGGGCGGGTTCGGTGGGCAGGCTGAAGCCGGCGTCGGCCAGGCTGACGCCGATGCGGGTATCGAGGGCGGCCAGCTCCTGCCGGCGTGCGTCGAGCAGTTTGGCGCTGTCGGCGTGGCGGGTCCGGCTGGTGGCCAGCGCCTGGCGGGCCAGTTCCAGTTGATTGCCGGCGGCCTGCCAGGCCTGGCTGCGAGTGTGGGCGACTTGGGTGGCCTGCTGGACGAGGCGCTCGCCTTGCTCGGCCGTCTGCAGGGCCTCGGCGAGGTGGTTCAGGGCCTGGGTTGCGGTGGCGCGGGCGGCCTGCAGGCGCTCGGGCTGCTGCCAGTCGTCGGCGGCCAGCGCATCATTGGCCAGCACACTGCGGCGCTCGGACCACTCGGTGGCGAGGCGGGCCAGTTCGCCGCCGACGCGAACGTGCTCGGCCTGCGCGGCGTCGCGGCGGGTTTGCAGCGCGGTCAGCTCGTTGCGGGCTTTCTGGCCCTGCTCGATCAGTGCTTCCAGCTCGGCTTGGCGGGCTTTCAGCGCAGCCTCGGTAGCGGACACGTCGAGAGCCTGGTAGGCGGCGACGGCCGGGTGTTCGGTTGCGCCGCACAGGGGGCAGGCCTCGCCCGGCTGCAGGTGCTGGCGGTGGGCTTCCAGGCTCTGGATGCGCCGCTCCTGGTCGAGCATCTTCTGCTTGTCGCCGACCTGTTCCTTGAGGACGGCGTGCTTCTCCCGCAGCGCGACGAGGGCCTTGTCGCGGGCCTCGATGACGGCCTGCTCGCGCTGTATCTGGCCGCTCAGCTCGGCGTGGCGGGCTGACTGTTCGCGGCGCCGGCCGGCCAGTTCGTCGAGCTGCTGCCACAGGGCGACGGTACCCTGGGCGTGTTGCCAGCGTTGGCGCAGTGCGTCCAGGCTGGCGCCGGCAAGGCGCTGGAGCTGCGCCGCCTGGGCGGCGTTGAGTTCGGCTTCGGCCTGCGTCCGGGCCTGTTCGGCGGTCGCCAGGGCTTGGGTCTGCTGGGCGAGCCGGGTTTCGTGGTTGAGGATTTCGGCGGCCAGTGCGTCGAGGCCGCGCTGGCCGTCGATGAGGCCCTGCTGCAGCGACTGGCGTTGCTCGAACTGCTGGCGCCAGGCACCGAGCTGTTCGCCCAGTTGGGCGCGGCGCGCGTGGCTGGTGCAGAAGGCGTCGAGGCGCAGCTGCTCGTCCTGCAGTTGTTGCCAGTGCTGGCGGGTGACGGCGGCGACGTGGCGGGCCAGCTGGTCGGCAGCGGCGTGCTGGCGGTCCTGCTCATCTTCCAGCGTGAGGCGTTCGGTAGCGAGCTGCTGCAGTTGCGCTTCGCCGTGGCGGACGGCGGCTTCGGCCTGCTGCCATTGTTCATGCACCGGCTTGAGGGCTTCGGCGGGTTCGCCGGCGGCCAGCCGGTCGAGCTGCGAGGCGGCGTCGGCGATGGCCTGGTCGGCGGCCTGCAGGCGGGTGGCGGCGACGCCGGCGTCCCGTTCGGCGTCGTCCACACCGCTCCGCCACTGGCGCAGGGCCAGCGTGGCGTCCCGCTCGCGGCGGGCCTCGGCCTGGGCGCCGGCGAGGGCGGCGAGGGCCTGCTCCTTCTCGGCGCGGGCTTCAGCGCTCAGCAGTTCGACGCCTTCGGCCCGGGCCTTCAGGTGGTCGAGCTGCTGGCGGGCTTCCTGGGTCTGGCGGTAGACGCGCTCGGAGATCTGGCCGTAGATGTCGCTGCCGGTTAGCTCTTCGAGCAGCTCGGCGCGTTCATTGGCGTTGGCGTTGAGGAAGGCTGCGAAGCCGCCCTGGGCCAGCAGCATGGACTTGGTGAAGCGGGCGAAGTCGAGCCCGGTGATGGCCTCGATGCGCTTCAGCTTGTCGTTGATCTGGCTGCTGAGGATCTTGCCTTCGCCACTGGCGGCATCCACTTCGGCCAGCTCCACCTTGGGTGCCTGCAGCGCACCGTCGGGCTTGTTGCGGGCCCGGCGTTGGCTCCAGAAGGCCCGGTACACCGTGCCCTTCACCTCGAACTCGACCTCTGCCAGGCAGTCGGCGGTGTGGCGGGTCATGATGTCGTTGGCCGACGCGGAGATGCTCTTCAGGCGCGGCGTCTCGTGGTAGAGGGCCAGGCAGATGGCGTCGAGCAGGGTGGACTTGCCGGCGCCGGTGGGGCCGGTGATCGCAAATAGGCCGTTGTCGGAGAAGGGCGGCCGCGTGAAGTCGATGCTCCACTCGTCCTTCAGGGAGTTCAGGTTCTTGAGGCGCAGGCGCAGGATCTTCATGCCGGGTTCTCCTCGAGACTGGCGAGCACGCTGCGGAAGCGTTCGGTGAGGGCGGCGCGCAATTCGTCGGACAGCTCTTCCAGTGCCAGGCGGCGGGCGAAGACGTCGTCCGGAGTCAGCTCGTCCAGCGTTTCGCGGGCCTCGGAGATCAGGCTGGCCGCGGCGGTGCCGCGGGCCCGGCGGATGCGTAGCACTTCCACCGGCAGGTTGTCGGTCATGCTTTCGATGCGGGCCGGCAGGTCGGCCAGGTAGTCGTCGGTGCGCACCACGACTTCCAGCCATAGCGGACATTCCGGGCTGCCGTCGGCCGCGGCGGCGGTGATGGTGCCCTGCAGTTCGTCGAGGTTGCCGGTCAGGCTGGCCAGGGCTTGGAAGCGCGGCACCGGCAGCGGCGTGACCGCCTGCAGGCCGGCGGCGTCCAGGTCCACCAGCAGCATTTCCTTCTGCTGATCGGCCTCGTCGAAGGACAGCGGGATCGGCGAGCCGCTGTAGCGGATGTGTTCCAGCCCGCCGACCCGCTGAGGGCGGTGGATGTGGCCGAGGGCGATGTAGTCGGCGGGCGGGAAGGCGCTGGTCGGAAAGGCCTCCAGCGCGCCCACGTAGATCTCCCGCACCGACTCGCTGGCGTTGGCGCCGACGGTGGTCAGGTGGCCGGTGGCGATCAGCGGCAGGCTGTGGCCCTGCTCGGTGGCGAGTGCGCTGCGGCGCGCCTCGGCGGCGGCGAAAACCTCGTGGTAATGGGCCTGGATCGCCGCCTGCAGCGATGCCTGCTTGTCCTCCGCGCTGTCGCCGGCCTGGCTGCGGATCACGTCGCGGGGGCGGATGAAGGGGATCGCGCAGACCACGCAGCCTGGCGTGCCGTCACGCCGGGGCAGCACGCGCACCTGCTCGTCCGCCACGTCGGCGGCCGGCACCACCGTGGCGCCGAGGCGCGCCAGCAGGTCGCGGCTTTCGCCGAGCGTCGCCACCGAATCGTGGTTGCCGCCGAGCAGCAGCAGCGCCACGCCGGCCTCATGCAGGCCCACCACCAGCTGCGAATACAGCTCCCGCGCATAGCTCGGCGGCGTGCCGGTGTCGAAGATGTCGCCGGCGATCAGCACCGCATCCACTTGGTGTTCCTGCACCTGTTCGAGCAGCCAGGCGATCAGCGCCTGGTGCTCGGCCTGGCGGGTCTTGCCGATGAAGTGCTGGCCGAGGTGCCAGTCGGAGCTGTGGAGGATGCGCATGGAATCGGTGCGGAGGGCGACAGGGGCGCTAATTTACCCCACTGTGCCTGCCGATGGCGGTGAGGAAATTTGCCACTGTTGGCTGCAACTATGAACTCAATAAATCATTAAATTTGATATATTTGAGATTATCCCAAGCGCAATGCGGCGCGATCCTGGTGGCGGCAGCCGAATTGCCCGCGCCAGTTGAGGAGGCAACACCCGAGTATGTCCATGTCTGAACCGGATCCGCGCCAGGTCATCGAGCGCGCCCTGAGAGCGCGTCTGTCCCTGATTCCGCCAGCGCTGCGGGACGCCTTCCACGCCTACCAGGACGAGCATTACCGGCGTTTCCTGCTGGTGGTCACGCTGCTCGGGCAGGCCGCCTACATGTCCTACGTGCTGGCCGACATGATCGTCGTGCCGGACGTTTTCGGCCTGTCCTTCGCCGTGCGCTCGGCCTACGTGGCGTTGGTGCTGCCGCTGACACTGGCGGCATTCCTGTGGTCGCGCAACATCCGCCTGCTGGACCTGCTGCTGCCGGTGCAGATCTTCTTCGCGGCGATCCTGTGGTTCTGGCTGTTGGCCCGCAGCCGCAGCCCGTGGGTGCCGAGCTACCAGTACGCGTCGGTGATCTTCATCGTGCTCGCCAACCTGTGCGTGCAGGTGCGCTTTCTGCCTTCCCTGGTGATCTCGCTGCTGATCTCGGCCGCGATCATGCACGGGGTGTACCGGCTGGCCGCTGGCAACCAGGAGATGGTGCTGGTGTTCTCGCTGGTCTATCTGCCGGTGCTGCTGTTCAGCCTGTTCATCAGCTGGAGCACTACCCTTGATCGGCGCCGTGCCTTCCTGCGTGCGCTGCTCGACCGGATGACCCGGGAGGACTTGTCAGCGGCCAACAACAAGTTGCAGGCCCTGGCTCACCTGGACCCGCTGACCGGGCTCAGCAATCGCCGTGACTTCGAGGCGCGCGCCCTGTACGAGCTGGCCCGCGCCCAGCGCCACCGGCGGCCCCTGTCCGTGTTGAGTCTCGATGTGGACCACTTCAAGCGCATCAACGACAGCCATGGCCACGATGTCGGCGACGAAGTCCTGCGGGTGCTGGCCGGAGTCGCCCGGCAGGAACTGCGCGAACACGATCTGCTGGCCCGCTTCGGCGGCGAGGAATTCGTCGCGCTGCTGCCCGATACCGCACTGGACGAGGCGCTGGTGGTCGCCGAGCGCCTGCGGGGCGTGCTGGGGGCCTACCACGTCCCGATGGACGGCGGGGCCATCCGCTTTACCATCTCGGCGGGCGTGGCCCAGCTGGCTGACGATGCATCCGGGCTGGCGTCCTTGCTGAAGGCTGCCGACAAGGCCCTCTACCGGGCCAAGCAGCAGGGGCGCAACCAGGTCTGCCTGGCGTTCTGCGGCATGGCCACCGAGAGCTAGAATCCACTCATGCCCAATCGACTTTTCGCGTACACGGATGCCCGCCCCGCCGCAGTGGCGGAGATTATCGCCCGCTGGCGGCACGACCACCCCGAGCTTGGCGTGCTGCTGCTCCTGCCCGAAGCGGAGAAAGCGCAGGTCCAGGCCCTCCAGGCCGTGTTCCGCGAGGCCGCGGTGCCGCTGGTCGGTGCGCTCTTCCCGGCCCTGATTGTCAATGACGAATTCGTGCCCCATGGCGCCTGGTTGATCGGCCTCGACCCGATGCCGCCGGCCTTCCTGGTCGACGGACTCGACGGCGATGTCCAAGCCGCCAGCGCGCGGATTGTCGAGGCGGTCCGCCAGGTCCGGCGCGACGACGTGCAGGACGACACCCTGTTCCTGATCTTCGACGCCACCGTGCCCACCATCGGTTCGATCCTGCTCGGCCTCTACGGCGAGTTGCAGGACGGCGTGGAGTACGCCGGTGTCAATGCCGGCAGTGAAACCTTCCAGCGCATGCCCTGCCTGTTTGACCAAGAGCGGCTGGTGGACAACGGCGTGGCCGGGCTGCTGGTGCCGGCCCTCAAGACCGTCGTCAAACACGAATACCCGGTGGCTCGCAGCCTGATGCAGGCCACCTCAACGCAGGGCAACAAGATCAAGCTGATCAACCAGCGCCCGGCGATGGAGGTGTATCGGGAGTTGATCCAGGCCGAATACGGCGTGACCCTCACCCACGACAACTTCTACGACTACGCGGTGCATTACCCCTTCGGGCTGGTGATGGCCGCCAACGTGGTGGTGCGCATTCCGGTCGGCTTCGAGGAAGACGGTTCCATCATCTGCGTCGGCGAGATCCCGCCCTGTTCCATCCTCAGCGTGCTCCAGGCGCCGGGGCTGGAGACGAGCCGCTGCGTCACCGCCATTGCCAACGCCCTCGGCTGCGACGTGGACTCGTCCCGCGACGCGCTGGTCACCTTCTACTGTGCCGGCCGCCGCCTGCACCTGCAGGGCGACGCCTTGAAGGAACTGCGCCAGCTACGCCGTCGCAGTGGCGCGTCCCGGCTGGTCGGCGCCCTGTCTCTCGGCGAGATCTCCTCCTTCGAAGACATCGGTATTCCCGATTTCCACAACGCGGCGCTGGTGTGCTTCTGAACGTCGCGTAAGGGGGCCGCATCGACGGATGCGTGTCACCGCTGCCGGGACAGAAAGTTCACCGCCATCGAGGCCATTGCCCGCGTACCGACCACCAGCGCCTTCTCGTCCACGAAGAACTGGGGATTGTGGTTGGGGGCGGCCTTGGCCGGATCTTGTCCTTCCGGCGTGATGCCGAGAAACACGAACAGCGCCGGCGTCTGCTTGGCGTAGAACGAAAAGTCCTCCGCGGCCCCCGGCAGGGCCGCGGTGCCCACCTTTCCGTCGGTGGCGCGTTTCAGCACCGGGGCCATCTGCTGCGCCAGCGCTTCATCGTTCACGGTTTCGTCGTACATCGGGACGATGCTCACGTCGGCGTGGGCGCCGCTGCTCTCGGCGATTTTTTCGGCGCTCAGCCGGATGTCCTCGCCGACCTGTTTGCGCACCTGCTTGTCGTAAGTGCGGATGGTGCCGCTCATTTCCACGCTTTCGGGCACGATGTTGGGGCCCGTGCCGCCGTGAATGGAGCCGATCGTCACGACAGCCGGCGACACCGTGAGGTTGGCCTTGCGGCTGACGACGGTCTGCAGGCCGCTGATCATCAAGGCCGAGGTTGCCACCGGATCGACGGTGAACCACGGCATGCCGCCGTGACCTTGCTTGCCCTTGACGGTGATGTTGAGCGTGTCGCTGCTGGCCGTGGTCGAACCCACGCGCCAGGTGATCTCGCCGGAACGGCCGGGCATCACGTGGAGGCCGAACACGGCGGCGGGCTTGAGGCGCTTGAACAGGCCTTCTTCCAGCATCATGCGCGCCCCCCAGGTCTTGCCCGGGCCAGGCATGAACAGGCTCGGCCCCTCTTCGGCGGGCTGGAAAATGAACATGACCGTACCCGGCAGCTGCGACTTCATGCCGGCCAGCACCGAGGCGCTTGCCATCAGCATCGCGGTGTGGGCGTCATGGCCGCAGGCATGCATCACCGAGACCTCGTTACCTTGGTAGTTGCCCTTGGCCGTGGAGGCAAATGGCAGGCCGGCCGGCTCCTTGACCGGAAGGGCATCCATGTCGGCCCGCAAGGCGACCACCGGGCCGGGCTGAGCCCCGCGCAGAATCCCCACCACGCCATGCCGGGCGACGCCGGTCTGCACCTCGATGCCGAGGCTGCGCAGATGATTGGCGACCAGCTTGGCCGTACGCACTTCCTGGTCGCCGAGTTCCGGGTGCTGGTGGATGTCGCGGCGCCAGGTGATGAGCTGGGTCTCGACCGCCGCCGCCCGCGTACGTACTTCGCTTTCCAGGGCGGCACCATCTGCGGCGCGGGCAGTACTGATTCCCACGCTCATCATCAGCATTGAGCTGCAGAGCAGGGACAGGCATTGCTTCTCGTTCATTCTTGTTCTCCGCCGGATTCACGTGAGCGCTGTTTGCTGCCCTGTGCTGCTTCAGTCATTCCACATTGTCGTTGCTGCTGGGGCCGGTGGCGAAACCGGGTGGGTAAATGATGGACGCGGTTTCACGTGGTGCGTCGGAGGCTTTTTCGGCCGCGGCTTTCGTGCGGGCCCGTTCCTCGTGGGCGCAGGGTGAATCCTTGCGGTCGGCGTGATCGGCCTTGCCTTTGTGTTCAACCGCCTCGGCCGCTGAATGGCCGACCATTGCCGGTTCATGTTTTCCGGCGTGCCCTTGGGCAATTGCGGTGGCGGGCAGAATGCACAGTGCCGCCAGCGCGAGATTGGCTGTGATCTTCATGGATGTGCTCCCATGTTGAGGTGAACGGCAGGTTGATGGGCTGCCTCAGGTGAAACTCCTTTCTGCGGATGGTCATTTTCTCGTTATAGACCAGCGGCTGGCACGGGTGCTCTATTGGCAGGTGGTCCGAGGTGCAGAGTGATCGAGCAGCCTGCGTCTGGTGTCAGGATCTCGAGCCGCCCGCCATGGATGCGAGCCACCATGTCGGCCAGCATCAAGCCGAGGCCGGTATGTCCGGCGTAGTCCCGCGTGGCCAGGGCCTGGTTCAGACGGCTAATGTGCCCGGGTTCGATGCCGCTGCCGTCATCCGCGATCGTGATCGCCGCCTCCGGCGAGTCGGCGACGTGCAGGCGGACGATGGTGGCGTGATGCCGTGCGGAGTTGTCGATCAGGTTCATGAGCGCGGCGGCGATCAGGTCCGGATCGCCATCCAGCCATTCGGCCCCTTCTACCTGAAGCTGCAGGCCGCTGAATCCCAGGCTTGCCGCCAGGTCACTCATCCGGAAGCGCTGTGGGTGCAGATCCGAGCCGCTACGGAACAAGGCCAGCAGCGCCGTCACGACGCGCTGAAGTCTGCCTGCTGCCTGCCGCGCCTGCGCCAGCCGGGGCTGGATGATGGCGGGGGCTTCCCGCTGGGCGACGGCCAGCTGCGCATCCAGCCCGGCCAGGGGCGTGCGCAGCGCATGGGCGGCATGCGCGGAGAAGGCGCGTTCGTTCTCCACGCGCTGTGCGAGGCGGGTGGCCAGGCCCTCGATCGCATCGCGGACCGGCTGCAGTTCCGCATGGCTGGCAGGGGGGAGAGGAGAGTCGCGGGCCAGCGGGTCATAGTCGCGGATGGCGGCCGAGAACGCGTCCAGCGGGGCCAGCTCGCGGCGCAGCCTGAGCCGCGTCCACAGCATGACCAGAATGCCGATGCACAACGCGGTTGCCGCCGCGTAGCGGGCCGCCTCGACGGCCGCCTCCTCCCGTTCGGTCGCTTCCTGCCCCACGTGCAATACCAGGTCCGGTGCGCCCGGCAGGCGCAGGGAGAATACCCGCCAGCTGTGGGAGGCGTCGTAGCTCAGGCCGGAGGTGGTTGGTGAAGCGAGGGGCTTGTCCGGTGCGCGATGGGAGCGCAAGGCAATGCGTCCAGCCGTATTGGTGATCTGCCAGATGAGCCGCTCGCTATGCTCGGCGGCCGGCAGGGCGCGCGTGTCGCTGTCGTCGAGCCTGAGCGCCGCCGCATCGTAGGCCAGCAAGCCGGCGATGATCTCCGCCGACTCGACGAGGGTCTCGTCGAGCAGCTCTTCGATTTCATGATCGATGACCCACCACAGGGAACCGAGGATGGCGAGCGACCACACCAGCCAGCCGGCGAGCAGGCTGCGTGACAGGCGATTCTGCAGCGAGGTGAGCTTCATGCGGGAATGCGGTAGCCCAGCCCGCGTACCGTCTCGATGAGGGCGGGCGACAGCTTGCGGCGCAGGCGGCTCACATGGACTTCCAGGGTGTTGCTGCTGCTTTCCCCGTCGAAGCCGTTGACCAGCGCGTCGAGGTCGGCCTTGGAAACGATGCGTCCCGCGCGCAGGGCGAGCGCTTCGAGCACCGCCCACTCCCGCGCGGTGAGTGTCACCAGTGCCCCTGCGCTGTGCGCCTCATGACGGGTCAGGTCGATCCTGACCTCGCCGAAGCACAGCTGCCGGGACGCCTCGCCGTTCAGGCGCCGGGTCAGGGCGCGGATGCGGGCCGAGAGCTCTTCGGGGGCGAAGGGCTTGACCAGGTAGTCATCGGCGCCGCTGTCCAGTCCTTCGATGCGGTCGGTGAGGCGGTCGCGGGCGGTCAATATGATGGCCGGCGTACTGCGACCGTTCGTACGCATGGCGGCGAGCCAGCTCACGCCAAGACCGTCGGGAAGATTCCAGTCGACCAGCAGGAGATCGAAGGGCTCGCGCTCGACGGCGCGGGCGCCTGCCAGGTTGCGCAGCCAGTCGACGACGTGTCCTTCGCTGCGCAGGAAGTCGCGCAACGCTTCGCCGAGAATGGCGTCGTCTTCTAGGAGCAGCACCCTCATCGCCGCTTCGCGCCGGTGTTGAGTGGGCGCTTGATGCCCGTGATCATGGCGCCGACGAGATTCACGCCTTCCAGCCGGCCCATGATGATGGCCGCTGCCGCATGCAGTGCGGCCAGGCCGATCAGGGTCGAGGCCAGCATTTCGTGGAGTTCCTCGAGCCATTCCTCGCCCCAGAACAGGTCGGTGGTCTGGAAGAAACCGCTGAGGCCGAGCGCCAGGACCAGGGCCATCAGGGTGAGCATCATGATGGCGCCGAGCGGATTATGGCCGGGGTGGAATTCGGGCTGGCCCGCACGCATCGCCGTCAGATGGGCGCGCAGCCGTTCCGGCGTGGGGAAGAAGCTGGCGAAGCGGGCATGTTCGGAGCCCACGAAGCCCCACCCGATCCGCGCCGCGACCAGGCCGCAGGCGATGTAGCCGAGCCACTGGTGCAGTGTCTCGCCGTCGTCGATGAGGAAGTAGTTGATCAGCACGCAGCTCACCAGGCTCCAGTGGAAGATGCGCACGAAAGGATCCCAGACGCGGATGGGAAGAGCAGGGGTGCCTGATTGCATGGCATGTCTCCGGTTGTGTCGATGGCCGCTGGCTGGACATGCCGCCACCGGCCGATGGGGCTTCAGGACTTGCGTTCGAGTTCGGCGCCAGTGGCCGGATCGAAATAGATTTCCACCTTCTTGCCGTTCTTGTCGAAGCCGTAGATCTCGTAGCACTGGCCCTTGGAGACCTTGAAGGTCTTGATCCGGTAGCCCTGGGCTTCGATTCTTGCCTTGAAGTCGGCCTCCTTCATCCACTTGTCCTCGGGAACATGGCAGCTGGGGCCGGCGAAGACCGTGGTGGTAGCGATGGTGGCGGCGAGGGTGAGGAGAATGCGCTTCATGATGACTCCTGATTGGTGTTGTACGGGGTTCCGGTTCCGGCCGGGAACGTGATGACCATTTAACAGGAGCAAACTGAAGGCAATCTGAAGGCCGTTCAGATTTCCGGCGGTGGGTCGGCCCAACTGGCCCATGACGGGCCTCAGCCTTCCCGGTGCTTCAGCGAGGCTTCAGCTGGGCTTTCTAGACTCCCCTCAACGATCCCAATCCGAGGGATCCATCCTTGAAGGAGTCAGAAGTATGAGCAGTTCATCCAAGGGCTATCAGTTCGTGACCAACGGCGGCAGCGTGACGGCGGTTTACGAGCAGGAGCATGGCCGCATGCAGCAGGAGCGCATGAAGAGCAACGAAACCTGGTCCTTCGACGGCGTCAACGTGACCCGCACCGAGACCGAGTTTGGCAAAGTCGAGATCAGCACTTACACGGACGTGAACCAGGACGGCCTGTTCCAGAAGAGCTTTGAGCTCGAGGTGGTGACGGGTGCAAGCCTGCGCTCCCTGGAAACCTACAAGTTCGCGCTGGCCGATGGCAGCGCCGCCAGCGGCGATCTGGTCATGGCAGGTGATGCCGTCACGGGCGCCTTGAAGCTGGGGCGCGGTGGCTGGAAGAGCGACCGCCTCGACGCCAACGAGCGCGTCGACGTGGTGGAGGTGGGCGCCGATACGCTCATCCTCAAGACCGAGATCGGCCGCAGCGGGAAGATCGAGTTCAGCGTCTTCCGCGACGACGACGGTGACGCCCTGTGGACCGAGATCGCCAGTGGCGAGACGCGTACGGACTTTGTCAGCCCTGATGGTCAGATCGACCTGGTCGGCATTGCGAATGCCGGGCTGCTGCAGGCGGCGGATCTGGTAGTGGGCTGATCTGTTCGCGTAAGCGGGCAGAACAGCGGGGGGCAGGCTTGTCCCGCTCCCCTCATCCGGCGGACACTTCCGCCCATGAAGTCCTCGTTCCGTTCCCTTGTCGCCCTGTTGCTGATGGTCCTGTTCGCGTTGGCCGCGTGGTCCGCCGAGCCGCCGCGGCAGGTGCGGATCGGGGTGCTGGCCTGGCAGGGGTCGGAGGAGGCGCAGGTACGTTGGTCGGCGCTGATGGACCAGTTGGAGGACAAGCTGCCGGGGCGCGACCTGGTGTTGCGCCATTTCGACCTGGACGGCATGGCGGCTGCGCTTCAGGCCGGGGAACTGGATTTCGTCGTCACCAACCCGGGGCATTACGTCTTTCTGGAGGCAGAGAGCGGGGTCAGCCGGATCGCCACGCTGGTGGCCGATGCGTCCACCGATCCGGCCCACGTGGTGGGTTCTGCGGTGGTGGTGCTGGACGAGCGCCGGGATATCCGGGCACTGGCCGACCTGAAGGGACGAACCCTGGCGGCGGTGTCGCAGGATGCCTTCGGCGGCTATCAGGTGGCCTGGGCCGAGCTGCGCCGCATCGGGCTGAACCCGGAGCAGGGGCAGCCGCGCCCGGTGTTTACCGATTTTCCGATGTCGCGGGTGGTGGAGGCGGTGCTCAACGGCGATGCCGACGCGGGGGTGCTGCGCGCCTGCCTGCTGGAGCGCCTGGAGCAGGACGGCACCCTGCGGCCCGGGCAGTTGCGGGTGTTGTCGCCGCGGGCCGACGTGCGGCGCTGCCGGGTGTCGGCGCCGCTCTACCCGGGCTGGGCCTTCGCCGCCGCGCCGGGTGCGCCGCCGGCCCTGTCGCGGGACGTGCTGGTGGCGCTGCTGTCCCTGTCGCCGGACGCGGCCGGCCAGTCCTGGAGTGTGCCGGCGGACTACCACCCGGTGCATGAGCTGTTGCAGGATTTGCAGATCGGCCCCTATGCCTTCCTGCGCGAAACCGCCTGGCCGTCCCTGTGGGAGCGTTACTGGCCGTGGGTGAGTGGCCTGGTGCTGATGTTGCTGGCGTGGGGTGCCTACACGCTGCACGTGGAGCATCTGGTGCAGCGGCGCACGCGGGAGCTGACCGCCGCGATGGACGAGCGACAACGCCTGGAGGCGCAGCTCCGCGAGGGCCAGCAGCAGATGGACCACCTGTCGCGCCTGTCCATCCTCGGCGAGCTGTCCGGCACGCTGGCCCACGAACTCAACCAGCCGCTGGCGGCCATCGGCAACTACGCGCGCAGCCTGCTGCGCCGGCAGGACAGCGGTACGCTGGCGCCGGCCGCGCTGCGCCAGGCGGCGGAGGAGATCGCCAGTGAATCGGAACGGGCGGCCGGCATCCTCGGTGGTATCCGTGCCTTTGCGCGCAAGCGCGACCGGGTGCGGGAAGCCCACGATCCGGCCAGTCTGGTCCGTGAGGCCGGCCGGCTCTTTGCCGGCATGCTGCCGGGCGTGCCGGCGGTGGCGCTCCGCCAGGATGCCGAGACGGCCGGATTGAAGGTGTGGGTGGACCCGCTGCAAGTGCAGCAGGTGCTGCTCAATCTCTTCAAGAACGCCTGGGATGCGCAACAGGCGGCCGGCTGCGACGCGCCCATTGAGGTGTTCCTTGCGCGGGACGGCGAGCGCTGTGCCGTTGAGGTGCGCGACCACGGCGCCGGCCTGCCGTCCGACGAACGCGAGCGCCTGTTCGAAGCCTTCTTCACGACCAAGCCCGACGGTCTGGGCCTGGGTTTGTCCATCTGCAAGACCATCGTCGAGGCCCACGGTGGCGACATCACCGTCGCTGCGGCTGAGCCCGGCCCCGGCCTGGTCTTCCGTTTCACGCTGCCCTTGGCTGATGGGGCGGCGGCCGATTCCCGAGACCCTTCATGACAAGCTCCCCCGACATGCCCGTGATCCACGTGGTGGACGACGAAGCCCCGTTCCGCCGCTCGCTGTTGTTCCTGCTCGAATCGGTGGGCTGGCAGGCGGTGGGGCATGAGTCCGCCGAGGCCTTCCTCGCCGCGGCGCCGGCCTTTCCGCCCGGCGGCGGCTGCATCGTCCTCGACATCCGCATGCCGCGGGTCAGCGGCCTGGAACTGCAGCGTCGTCTGCAGGCCGCCGGCTCATCCTTTCCGGTGATCTTTATGACCGGCCACGGCGACGTGGAGCTGGCGGTGCAGGCCATGAAGGACGGCGCCCTCGACTTCCTGCAGAAGCCATTCAAGGACCAGCTCTTCCTCGACGCCGTGGAGCGGGCCGTGCAGGTGAGCCTGGAACGCCACGCCAGCCAGCGTCGCCAGGGCGAGGCCCAGGACATCCTGGCCCGCCTGTCGGCGCGGGAGCGTGAAGTGGCCCGCCTGCTCGCCCTCGGCCTGGCCAACAAGGAAGTGGCCCGACTGCTCGGCATCAGCGACAACACCGTGCATGTGCACCGCCAGCACGTGATGGAAAAGACCGCCACCGGCAGCGCCGCCGACCTCGCCCGGCTGATCCTGCGCGCCGATCCCCGGGGCCTCGACTAGACGGTTTCGGTTATTGCGTTAACCCGATGTCCGGATAGTGGCATCCGGGGCGTCTCCCTAGACTTGTACCCAAAACAAGCAGTAGGGAGAACGTCATGTTGAGCAGTGCCATGGGCCGGCAGATACGCCGGTCGTCCAGCGGCCTCGTCCTGATGGGCGCGGCCTTTTTTGTGTCGACCACCGGGCTTGCCCAGGCCGCTGCCGCGGATGCCCAGACCATTGAGCGCGGTCGCTACCTGGCCCAGGCCGGCGATTGCGTGGCCTGCCACACGGCCGACAAGGGCGCGCCGATGGCCGGTGGCCGGGCGCTGGAAACGCCCTTCGGCAAGCTCTACTCCACCAACATCACGCCGGACCGGGATACCGGTATCGGCAGATACAGTTTCGAGCAGTTCGACCGGGCCATGCGCAAGGGCGTCGCAGCGGACGGCCACAACCTCTACCCGGCCATGCCCTACCCGTCCTACGCCAAGATCGCGGCGGACGACATGCAGGCTCTCTACGCCTACCTGATGCAGGGCCTGGCACCGGTCAAGCAGGCCAACAAGCCCTCAGACATGAGCTGGCCCTTCAACATGCGCTGGGGCCTGTCCCTGTGGAACTGGGCCTTCCTCGACAGCACGCCCTTCAAGGCCGATCCGCAGAAGGATGCGGTGTGGAACCGCGGCGCCTATCTGGTCCAGGGCCTCGGGCACTGCGGCGCCTGCCACACGCCGCGGGGTATCGCCTTCCAGGAAAAGGCGATGGGCGACGCGGGCGCGAAGGGGCGCCATTTCCTCGCCGGAGAAACCGTGGAGCACTGGCGGGCCCTCAGCCTGCGCGGGCTGTGGACGGTGGACGACACCGCGCTGTTCCTGAAGACCGGGCAGAACCGCTTCGCCGCGGCGTCCGGCAACATGGCCGACGTCATCCTGCACAGCACCCAGCACCTGAAGGACGAGGATCTGCGGGCCATCGCCACCTATCTGAAGGCCCTGCCACCGGGCGAGGGCGAACTGCCCGCGCCGGCCACGCCGCGCAAGGTGGTGGCCGGCGCCGCGCCGGACAAGCTGTACAGCAGCCGCGGTGGCCTGGGCTATGTGCAGTTCTGCGTCGATTGCCACCGCCAGGACGGCAGCGGCGTGCCCAAGGTCTTCCCGCCGCTGGCCGGCAATCCGGCGATCGCCGCCAAGGATCCGGCCAGCCTGATGCACATCGTGCTGACCGGTGGCCACACGGTGCAGACGGCGGCCCACCCGCGGGTCTTCGCGATGCCCGGCTTCGCGCGCCTGAAGGATGCCGAACTGGCCGAGATCCTGACCTTCGTGCGCGACAGCTGGGGCCGTGGCGGTGCGCCGGTGAGCGCAGCGCAGGTGAACAAGATGCGCGCCGCGCTGGACCCGAAGACCGATATGAGCGCCTTCGAGACGCCGCGCCTGGCCGACATGCTGGGCGTCGCCAATGCCCAGCAGTTGGTGCGCGGCATGCGCCTGCACCTGGAAACCCGCGACCTGCTGCCGCAACACGTCGGCAATGCCCTCAACTGCACGAGCTGCCACCTCAACGCCGGTACGGTGGCCGACGGCTCGCCCTTCGTCGGCGTGTCCGCCTTCTTTCCGAGCTATGCGCCGCGGGCAGGGAAGGTGATCACGCTGGAAGACCGTATCAACGGTTGCTTCAAACGCTCCATGAACGGAAAGCCGCTGCCGCCGGACTCCGCCGACATGAAGGCGATGGTCGCCTACTTCGACTGGATGAAGCGCGAGACCAAGCCTGGAGACAAGGTACCAGGGCGCGGCGTCGGCAAGATCGACCCGAAGATCCAGCCCAATCCGGAAAACGGCAAGAAGGTCTATGCCGAGCAATGCGCGGTCTGCCACGGCCAGGATGGCGAAGGCATCAAGCAGGCGGACGGCCGCTACGTCTATCCGCCGCTGTGGGGTGACGCGTCCTTCAACATCGGCGCCGGCATGGCCCGCACCTACACCGCGGCGGCCTTCGTCAAACGCAACATGCCGATCGGCTTCCACGGCAAGTTCCCCCTCGGCCAGGGCGGCCTGTCCGACCAGGAGGCGGTGGACGTGGCCGAGTACTTCAGCCACCAGCCGCGCCCCGACTTCCCCGACAAGGTGAAGGACTGGCCGAAGGACAAGAAGCCGGCCGACGCCCGCTACTGAACCCGCCCCTTCCGGGGCAACCGGGCCGCTCCCGCGCGGGGCGGCCTTTTTTCCGCCCTTTCGGGGCGGTCCGACAACGAGAGATCACCCGAATCCAGGAGTCATCCCATGTCCCTATCCCCCACGAGACCCCTTGCCTTCTGCCTGTCCGCATCCCTGCTGGCCCTGCCGCTGCAGGCCGGGGCGGCTGATGGCGAGGCCATCATCCAGCAGGGCGGCGCCAACCCGGCGGCCATGCCCTGCATGAGCTGCCATGGCGCCGACGGCAAGGGCATGGCCGCCGGCGGCTTTCCGCGCCTGGCCGGCCTGCCCGAGGCCTACATCGCCAAGCAGCTGGCCGACTTCAAGGCCGGTCGCCGCGAGAATCCGCTGATGCAGCCCATCGCCCAGGCTCTCGGCGATGCCGAGGTGGCCGCGGTGGCCAAGGCCTATGCGGCCAAGCCTAAGGTCAACGTCAAGGCCGGGCCGGTGGAGCGGCCCAAGGAAGGCAGCGGGGCCTGGCTGGCCCTGCGCGGTGCCTGGGACCGCCACATCCCGGAATGCACCTTGTGCCACGGCCCGTCCGGCGTTGGTGTCGGCGACGCCTTCCCGCCGCTGGCTGGCCAGTCGGCGGAGTACATCGAGGCCCAGCTACGCGCCTGGCGGGGCACTCCGGCCCAGCCCGCCGGCAAGAAAGTGAAAGCGGTGGCGGCTGTCGCGCCGACCCGCAGCAACGATCCCAACGGTCTGATGCGGCACATCGCCGCGGACCTCAGCGAAGCCGAGATCAAGGCTGTCGCGGCCTACTTCGCCGGCCTGGGCGAATCCACGGAGCCCTTCGATGAGAGCCAGCACCGTCTGCGCTGAGCCGTCGTCGCTACCCGTGCCCCGCCCCGTGACCGATCAAGGAACCGCCCCCATGAAGATGACCCTCCGCTGCCTGAGCGTCGTGCTCCTGCCCCTGTTGACCACCTCTGCGCTGGCGGCCGATGCCGCCCGCAATCCCCGCCTGGACGACCAGACCCAGCTTCCCAAGGCGCCTGCCCGTCCGACAGGCCAGACCTATTTCCAGCCGCCGGCCGAGGCCGACATTCCGCACAACGCCTTCGGCGAGCTGGTGCGCCGTGGCCAGGACCTGTTCATGAACACCAAGGCCCTCGCGCCCCAGTACGTGGGCAACGAGATGAACTGCGTCAATTGCCACATCGACCGGGGCCGCAAGGCCAACTCGGCGCCCCTGTGGGCGGCGTATACGATGTATCCGGCCTACCGGAAGAAGAACAACAAGGTGAACAGCTTCGTCGAGCGCATGCAAGGCTGCTTCCAGTTCAGCATGAACGGCAAGCCGCCAGCGGCGGACAGCGAGGTGATGACGGCCCTCACTGCCTACGCCTACTGGATGTCCAGCGGCGTGCCCATCGGCAAGGCGCAGCCGGGGCGCGGTTTTGACGAGCCGCCACCGCCGAAGGGCGGTTACGACATCGCCCGCGGCAAGGTGGTGTATGACAAGCAGTGCGCGTTGTGCCATGGCGACGATGGCGCCGGCAAGAAGGTTGGCGCCACCTCGGTCTTCCCGCCCCTGTGGGGCAAGGATTCCTATAACTGGGGGGCGGGCATGCACCGTATCAACACCGCCGCCGGCTTCATCCAGCACAACATGCCGCTGGGCCGCGGCCGGACCTTGAGCGACCAGGAAGCCTGGGACGTGGCCGCCTACGTCAATTCCCACGAACGCCCGCAGGACCCGCGCCTGGTGAATGGCGATATCGACGAGACCCGCAAGCGCTACCACGCGGACGATGGGGTGAACCTTTACGGCGTGGTCGTGGACGGGCGCAAGCTGGGGCAGGGCGTGCAGTGAGCCATCGGCGCCGCGCTGGCGGCGTCAGTCCAGCGTGACGGTCAGGCCGGGATCAAACGCCGGGTTCTCGGCGATGCCGTCGCGCACGTAGCCGCGCGGGTTGGCCAGCACGCGGGTGGTGCCGAGGCGGTAGTCGAAACTGTCGTGGGTGTGGCCGTGGATCCACAGGGCGGCGCCGCTGCTGGCGACCAGGTTTTCCAGGTGGGAGACGAAGCAGGCGTTGAGCGGCGAGCCCGCGAAGCGCGGAGCGATGCTGCGTGGCGACGGTGCGAAGTGGGTGACCACCACGGTATGACCGTCAAAGGGCTCGGCGAGGCGGCGGGCCAGCCAGTCGGCGTGGCGCTCGAAGAGAGCGGCGCAGTGCTGCGGAGTCAGGCAGTCCGGCCGGTCTTCGGCGATGGCGATGCGGCTGAAGTCGCGGCTGAAGCGGACGGCTTCCTGCATGGCCCGCTCGCGGGTGGTGCCGTCGCCGGCGATACGGAAATCGCTCCACAGTGTGGCGCCGAGGATGCGTACGTCGCCGATGCGCTTTTCGCTGCAGTCGAGCACCGTTACCTTGCTGTCGCGGCTGAGGTCCTGCAGCCGCCGGTTGGTGGCCGGGATGCTCGAGCCGTAGTACTCGTGGTTGCCGGCCACGTAGATTGTCGGGCGCTCGAGCGCCATTGCCCACTGCAGCGCCGCCTGCGGGCGTTGGATGTCGCCTGCGAGGATCAGCAGGTCCGCGCCGGTGTCGGGCAGTTCGCAGGGCGCGAGCCCCAGGTGCAGGTCGGAGACGATCTGGAGTTTCATCGGTGATGGCTCGGCGGTTGCGGTGAGCAAGCATAGCCGTGGCCGGCCCGTTGGCGGAAACCCCGGTTGTCGGCCGGCGGCGGGCGGGCAACAATCGGCCATTGCCCTATTCCGTCTGTCCCATGCTTGCCATCGCCGCCCTCGCCATCAAGAAGACCGTGACCCTGTTTGCGCTGGTGGGGCCGGTGTCGATGATCCCGATCTTCCTGTCGGCGACCGATGGGCTGGACCTGGCGGCCCGGCTGCGCTTCGCGCGGACGATCGGGGTGAGCGTGACGGTGGCACTGTTGGTGGCGGCCTTCCTGGGCCTGCCGCTGCTGAGCTTCCTCGGCGTGTCCCTGGGGGCGATGCAGGTCGGCGGCGGGATCATCGTGCTGCTGCTGGCGATCGCGATGGTGCTCGGCAAGGAGACTAGCTTCAAGGGCTCGCCGGCCAACGGCGGCCAGCCGGAACGCCGCGAGGCGTCCATCGTGCCGCTGGCAGTGCCGCTGCTGGCCGGCCCGGCGGCCTTCAGCTACGTGATGGGCAACAGCGTGTGGGACAGCCGGCTGGACCTGATCCATGTGGTGCTGCCGATCGTCCTGGTCGGGCTGTCGTGCTGGCTCAGCTTCCGCATTGCCTGCACCGCCGGGCGGGAGATCCGCCAGGCCACGCTGAACGTGGTGGAACGGGTCAGCGGCTTCATCCTGTCGGCGATGGCCATCGAGATGATGGCGACCGGCCTGCGCCAGCTGTTTCCGCTGCTCGGCGGGGCGTAACCGAGCGTCTGGGGCGCCTCAGTCCTCCGCGAAGCGGATCTGGTTGCGGCCGGCGGCCTTGGCGGCGTACATCGCGGCGTCGGCCCGCCTGAGCATGGCTTCGCCGTCCACCTCGCAAGGCGGGAAAAGGGTCACGCCAACGCTGGCCGAGCAGTGGTGTTCGACCTGTTCGGCCGCCACGCCGTCCTTGTCCATGCTCAGGAGGTAGGGTTGGGCCAGCGCGTCACGGATGCGTTCGGCCACATCAAGGGCATGCCGCTGGGTGGCGTCCCGTTGGCCGTCCGGCTGGCCGTTGTCTATCTGTGCCAGCAGCACCGCGAATTCGTCACCGCCGAGGCGTGCCACCGTGTCCTCTTCGCGCAGGCAGGCGGACAGGCGGCGGGCGACTTCCTGCAGCAGCAGGTCGCCGGCCTTGTGGCCATGGCGGTCGTTGAGCGGTTTGAAGTTGTCCAGGTCGAGGTAGATGATCGCCCCGTGGCGGCCGCTGCGCTGGCTGCGGGCCAGGCTCTGGGCCAGGCGGTCGAAGAACAGGCGGCGGTTGGGCAACTGGGTGAGGGCATCGTAGTAGGCCAGCTGATGGATCTGCTCTTCGTAGCGCTTGCGCTCGGTGAGGTCGCGGATTGTCGCCAGCAGGGCCGGCTGGCCGTCCAGCTCCAATGCGCTGAGCGTGACTTCGACCGGTATCTCGGCGTGGTTGTCGTGACGCATTACGGTCCATTCCAGCTGGTGATGGCCGTTGCTGCGGGCGGCTTCCATGTGGCGGGCCGCCAGCTTGGAGGATGCGCCGCCACAGGGCTGGAAGCGCGGAGCCAGCATGCTGGCGGTCAAGCTGCGGAAGGCTTTCCGGCTGGGCACGCCGAGCAGCTCCAGGGTGCTTTGGTTGCAGTCGATCAGGTGTTCTTCGTCGAAGACCACTAGCGCTTCGTGGCTGGCTTCGAAGAGCACCCGGAAACGGGCTTCGGAACGCTTCAGTTCTTCCTCGGCAGCCTTGAGTTCGGTGATGTCGGTGGCGAAGCCGAGCAGTGCGTCGTCGCATCCATGGAGCAGCAGCTTCTTGGCCCACATCTGGCGCAGCCGGCCCTGCCCGTCGGTAAATTGCTCCTCGATCGCCAGCGGCACGCCGGTGGCAAACACCCGATCGTCGATCTCCCGGATGCGCTCGGCTTCCGTCGTCGACATCAGCATGTTGTCGTCCTGCCCGACGACTTCTTCGGCAGGGCGCAGGAAAAGATCCGCAAAGGCCCGATTGACGTACCGGTAACGCCGGTCAGGTCCTTTCATGAAGACAAAACCGTCCACGTTATCGAGTACGGTCATCAGCATTTGTCGGCTCTCTCGCAGTTGTTGCTCGGTACGGGCGTGCTCGGTGACGTCGATCAGCACGCCGGACAGGCCCGAGATATGGCCATCCGCATCGAAGACCGGCGCCTTCACGGCCAGATAGCAGCGTTGCTCGCTGTTGTTCTTGTTCAGGCGCAGTTCCCGTCGGGAGATGCGCCGGCCGGTTTCGAGTACAGACTGATCGTCGTCGTGCAGGCGCTGGGCGGTGTCGGCATCGAAGAAGTCGGCCGAGCTGCACCCGATGATGGCCTCCAGCGAGGTGCCCAGGGTTTCGCAGAAACGCTGGTTGGCGTAGGTGTAAACGCCGCGCCGATCCTTCGTGAAGATTAATGCCCCCAAGCCATCGAGCACGCCGCGCAACGCATTCAACTGGCTGCCGAGGGGACGCTTGTCTTCGTTGCAATCCTGCATGTCTGACCGGCCTCCGGAGTGCCGCCTCTCAGCGATGCGGCATTTTCGGTGTTTTTGGTGTTTTCAAGTCATTCTAGTCCAAGGACGCGGGAAGGGTGACAAGGCTGATGATGGGTGCTATTACTATGTCATCAGCTTCCATTTGGGAGGCGCCATGCGCACCTTTCAGACATCCACCGAAATCATGGCCCCGGCGGAGCATGTCTGGCAGATCCAGACCGATGTGGCGCGTTGGCCGGAATGGACCGCGTCGGTGTCCAGCGTGGAGGCGCTGACCCCCCTGCCGCTGGCCGTCGGGTCGAGCGTGCGCCTCTCCCAGCCAGGCTTTCCGGCGGCGGTGTGGACGGTCACCGCGCTGGAGCCGGGGGTGCATTTCGTTTGGGAGTCCCACAGCCCGGGCATGAAGGCGGTCGCCCAGCACATGCTGACGCCCACCGCGGCGGGCTGCGTGGTTGATCTGAGCGTGGTCTACGAGGGCCTGCTGGGAGGCGTGATCGGCTTCCTGATGCGCCATGTGACCCAGCGCTTCCTCGAAATGGAGGCCCGCGGGCTCAAGTGGCAGGCGGAGAGCTTGCCTGATGAGATGCTGGTCTTCAACGCCAGCTGAGGCTGGCGGCCGCCAGCCTTGCCTAATTTTTAGGCAGTCTCCGAAAATCCCGCTGTTTCAGGGGTTTGCGGCCAACCCTCACATCTTATCCACAGGCTTGGCCACGGCGGACGGGGATAATCCACCGCTGCGCTGCTGTGGGTCAGCCGGCGGCGACCGCCTTGATGGTCTCGCGCTTCCATTCACAGCTGCGGCTCACCGACACCCGGCGGGCCTTGGGCACCGCCAGCGGCTTGGCGATGGTGATTTCGGCGCGGCGCACCGGGAAGCGCGCGCCGATGGCGTCGAGCATGGCCTGGCTGAGGTTTTCCAGCAGGTTGAAGTGGCGGCTGGCGAGGAGTTCTTCCAGGCAGTCCACGACCTGGTCGTAGTCCACCGTGTGGCGGATGTCGTCGCTGCGGGCAGCCAGGGTGCCGTCGATGGCCAGCAGGAGGTCGATCTCCAGCGGCTGGCGGGCGGCGAGTTCGTGGGCGTAGATGCCGATGGAGGCGTCGAGGGCGAGGCCTTCGAGGCGGATCAGGCAATCATCGGTGGACATGGGCAAGCTCCGGCGGCGGTGGTTGGGTGCGGCGCCGGAAACGCATCCGGCGCGTCGAGGGCGGCATTGTCAGCCATTCTTGAGGGTTGGTGCTTCCCATTCCTGAAAATCGTCGGCCTGGCGCATGCGCAGGGCGCGTTCGG
>NZ_JAYSDK010000043.1:0-38655 GCF_041914405.1 Zoogloea sp. | reverse complement strand
ATTCGAACCCACGACCCCTTGGTTCGTAGCCAAGTACTCTATCCAACTGAGCTACGGGCGCACACTTCACAATCAGTCAACCGGAAACCCGGCGAAAGCAATTTGCTTCCCGACTGAACAGAACCGCGATGAAACGATTCTGGTAAAACTGGCGCGCCCGGCAGGATTCGAACCCACGACCCCTTGGTTCGTAGCCAAGTACTCTATCCAACTGAGCTACGGGCGCGCTGCGAAAGACCGGCATTATACATAGCTTCGGAGAAAATGGAAGCCTTTCGTTGCAGTTTGATGTCTTTCTCTTCAGCGCCCCGAAATTGGCCCTTTGGCGCCCTTCTTGCGTACCTCTCTGCAGCCGGGCTTTTGAGCGATAAAACGGAAGGTTTGCGACACGACGTCCCGTTTTTGCGCCGGCCCTTGTCGATGATCCCACGCCCCAAGGAGCGCAAGATGTTCGTCCCCGTCTGCAAGCAGAGCTATCTCTACGAAGGTGAAATGGTGCCCTGCATGGCCGGCACCAAGGAAATCCTGATCGTCTGGGCCGACGGCGGCCAGCCGCGCGCCTTCGACGGCATCTGCCCGCACGGCACCTTTCCGCTGTCGAAGGGCATGTTCAATGGCCGTACGCTGGTCTGCCCGTCCCACAACTGGGTCTTCGACGCCCGCAACGGGCGGGGTCTGTCGCCCACCGGCTGCCAGATCCCGGAATACGCGATGAAAGTCGAGGACGGCATGGTGTGGGTGGACACCGATGCCAGCGCCGTCAGCGCCCCGTGTGGGACTGGCGGTAGCGGGACGGACTGAGCCCTGTGCGGCGTTTGACGAAGCGACAGAAATAGGCCGGATCGTCGAAGCCCAGGCTGGCCGCGATGCCGGTGACCGGTTCGGTTGTATATAGCAGCAGCCGGCAGGCCTCGCGGGTCAGGCGTTCGTGGATCACATCCAGCGCGCTGCCGCCGCACTCGGCGCGGGTCAGGCGGTTGAGCCGCGGCGTGCTCACCCCCAGCTGGCTGGCGTAGCGGGCCACCGGCCAGTGCTCCAGGTAATGGGCTTCGACCTGCAGCACGAAACGGGTGAACAGCGCCTGATGCACCGCCACCGGGCTCCCCTTCCCCAGTGCTTGCAAGCGGACGCCGGCCTGGGCCAGGTGCCAGACGATGGTCTGGGACAGCCAGCGCAAGGGGGGCGAGCCGGCCATGCCGGGGCTCATGAACTCGGCGCTGAGCTCCCGCAGCAGCGCATCCAGCCGCCCGGCCGTCGGATCTTCCGCATCGAAGCGCAGCACCCGCGGCCCAGCGAACAGCTCGCGCAGGGCTTTCCCGACCGTTTCCAGTTCGCCCTCGACGAGGAAGTGGCCGCCCAGCGTGAGCACCCGGCCCTGGGTCTCAGGCGCGAAGCGGAAGCCATGCACCGTGCCCGGCGGAATGATCACCGCTGCCGGTCCCGTCACCTCCTGGCGGCCGGCATCCAGCGCGACGCTCGCCGTCCCCTCGGTGATCCACACCACCTGATACAGACCGTGGTGCAGGTGAGGCTGAATCTCCCAATCGTGGATGCGGCTGCGGGACTGGATTTCTTCAATGTGCAAGAGTTCGCGCACCGGCTCGGCCGCTTCACCATATAAGGTGAAGCTCGGGATCAGCGGCTTGGGTGCAACGAAGCGGGGCTTCACGCGCATGTCCATGCGTGACGCGCCTCAGGAAAGGACAGGCACCGGCATCCGGCCGGCCTCGCCATACAGGGCGAAGCCCGAATGCCACGCGGGGAAATGCGGGAAGAGATGCATCACGGGACTCCGGAAGCGGCACGACGCCAGCACTGCCGTCGATTATGACGCCACCTCCATCCCGCAGACAGTGTGCGGGCCCACTAGCAGCTAGACAATTCCGCTATGGTCCGCGTGTCACCTATCAGCGTCGATCAGCCCTGCCAGCCCTCGAACGGCAGGCCGACGTAGTTCTCCGCCAGCGACGCCGCCGCGGCGCGGGAACTGACCGTGTATTCCAGCTGCGACTGGCGGAAGCGCCGGGTGATGGTGTCCTCGCCGTCGAAGTCGTGCAGCATGTTGGTCATCCACCAGCTGAAGTGCTCGCCGCGCCACACCCGCTTGACGGCGCGCGCGCTGTAGCTATCGAGGCCGGCACGGTCGTCGCGGCGGTAGAAATCGACGATCGCCTTGCTGAGCAGGACCACGTCCCCCGCCGCCAGGTTGAGGCCCTTGGCCCCGGTCGGCGGCACGATGTGGGCGGAGTCGCCAGCCAGGAACAGGCGGCCATGCTGCATCGTCTCGCAGACAAAGCTGCGCATCGCGATGATGCCCTTCTGGAAGATCCGCCCTTCCTTCAACTGCCAGCCATCGTCGTTGGCCAGGCGGGCGCGGAATTCGGCCCAGATGCGGTCGTCGGACCAGTTGTCCACGCTGTCGTTGGGATCGCACTGGAAATACATGCGCTGCACGTCCGGCGTGCGCGTGCTGATCAGCACGAAACCGCGGTCGCTCTGGGCGTAGATCAGTTCGTCGCTGGACGGAGGCGCTTCGCACAGGATGCCGAACCACCCCGCCGGATAGACCTTCAGATGTTCCTGGCGGATGGATGCCGGGATCGCCTGGCGGGACGGGCCGTGGAAGCCGTCGCAGCCGCCGATGAAGTCGCACTGGATCTCCTGCGCCGCACCGTCCTTGCTGTAACGGATGGACGGCTGCGTGCCGTCGATGCCATGCAGACTCACGTCCGATACGCCAAATTCGATGGTCGTGCCGTTGGCGAGCACCGCCGCCACCAGATCCTTGATCACCTCGTGCTGCGGATAGACGGTGATCGACTTGCCGCCGGTCAGCTCGGGCAGGTCGATGCGATGGCGCTTGCCTCCGAAGGACAGTTCGATGCCGTTGTGTACATAGCCTTCGCGCACCATGCGCTCGCCGACGCCCAGCTCCTTGAGCAGTTCGACGGTGGGATGTTCCAGCACGCCGGCCTTGATGGTCGCCTCGATATCCTCCCGCGAGCGCTGCTCGACGATCACCGATTCGATGCCCTGCAGATGCAGCATGTGGGAAAGCAGCAGCCCCGCCGGGCCCGCGCCGATGATGCCAACCTGGGTCTTCGTCATGTCCTTGTCTCCTGTCAGAGTTGTTGTGTTCGACAGGACGCAGGTTACGGACAGACATAGACCGCTTGAATGGACGAATCAGCGGGGCGAATTGCACTTTTGGAACGACTGCTGAAATGAACTACACCCCCATGCCCACTGGCTCCTGTGTGGGCTGGCTCTGTAGGGGCGAATTCATTCGCCCTCTGCCGGTTGATCGAAGTCCGCGGGCGAATGAATTCGCCCCACGGGCTCTTGCTCAAACCGGCCCTGCTTCGCACATCAGGTCGGCGACCAGACCACGCAGCCAGCGGTTGGCCGGGTCGTTGTGGAAGCGCTCGTGCCAATGCTGGCGCACGGAGTATTCCGGCAAGGGATACGGGACCGGGAAGCAGCGAAAGCGCCCACGTCCGGCCAGCACCTCGCCGAGGCGCTTGGGAATGGTCAGCAGCAGGTCCGTCTGCTCGATGAAGAAGGCCACGCCGACGAAATTGGGAATCCGCAGGGCCACCCGCCGGCGGATGCCCTGACGGGCCAGTTCCTGGTCCACGATCAGGTGCCCGGTGCCCTGGGTACTGACCAGCGCATGCTCTTCCGCCTCGAACTGCTCGCGGGTCAGGCCATCGCGGATGCGCGGATGGTCAGCACTCACCATGCACACATAGTGCTGGCGGAACAGCGCCTGCTGGTAGAAGCCCGCTTCCAGCTGCGGGATGAAGCCGATGGCCAGATCGGCCCGCCCGCTCTCGAGCAGTTCCGACGTATCCGGCGACAGCGGCAGCACCTCGATCTGGATCCGCGGCGCCACCTCGCGCAGGCGCCGCCACAGGCCCGGCATGATCACCAGCTGGCTGATGTCAGTCATGCAGATCCGGAAGCAACGGCTCGACTCAGAAGGATCGAACTCAGTGCGCTGTCCCAGTACCCGGTCCAACGCCTGCAACGCCTCGCGCACCGACTCGATCAGCGACTCGGCCAGCGGCGTCGGCTCCATGCCGCCGGCAGTACGCACGAACAGCGGATCGCCGAACTGCTCCCGCAGCTTGCCCAGCGCAATGCTCACCGCTGGCTGCCCCATGTTCAACGTCTCCGCCGTGCGGCTCACGCTGCGAGACTTGAAGACTTCGTTAAAGACGCTGAGCAGGCGGGCGTCGAGGGGGTTCATGGAGTGTGCGACGCGTCTCGGCTGGGGCAGTCATATTACTGCAGGGCCATCGTGTCCCGCCAACACGTGGCACATCAAGGGGTTCGCACAAATACAAATGTCATGTTGACACAAAAATGACATTAAACTAAAAAGGCAGCTTTCCGGCACCGATGGCAAAGCGCGTCCATGTCTTCCTCCCTCGCCTCCGCCCTGTCCAGCCTCCTCAACGCCCTCAGCCAGGCAAACAGCATCCTGCGCATGCGGTTTCCAGAGGACGCTGCGGCCACAGTCAGGCGTCTGGTGCCCTACCAGGCAGCGGGTACAGAGGCCATCTGCGACAGCATCCGCTACCGTGTTCAATGCCTGGCCGATGACAACCGGATCGATCTGGCCGACCTGCTGGGCCAGCCTGTCGCTCTCAGCATCGGCGACGACCGGGGCGGACGCAGGCTGATAAGCGGCATCGTCACCTCCGCCGAACAACGCCTGTCCGATGGCTCTGCAACCGCCATCGAACTTGTCTTCGAAGACGCCCTCTCGATTCTTCGCCAGCACAGCACCTGGCGGGTGTTCTGCGAAACCTCGGTGGTCGAGATCACCGAGCAGATCCTCGCCGAACACATCCGCGGCAACACGGCCCTCGCCCAGACCTTCAAGTTCGTCATCAACGGCCTGCAGAAAAGTTATCCGAAACGTGCTTTCACACTGCAGGCCGGCGAAAGCGACCATGCCTTCCTCACCCGCCTGTGGCGCCAGGAAGGCATCGCCTGGAGCTTCCAGTTCTCGCTCGACAAAGATCTTCCCCAGCACACCCTGCGCCTCACCGACCACCCGAGCGCCTTTCCCGACAATTCCGCCGGCACCGTGCGCTTCCACCGCGCCGATGCCACCGAGGACCGGGATACCGTTGTCGCCTGGCGAGCCTGGCAGACCCAGGCGCCCTCCGTAATCACCCGCGCCAGCTTCGACTACAAGACTGTCCGGGCCATGGAGAACGCTCAGCCCACTTTACTCAGGCAGGGTAAGGCTGGGGATGCGCTAGCCAGTACCCTCACCGACTACCACTACGACGCACCACAACTGGCCGCCGACGGAGGGCACTATGACGAAATGGGCCGCGCCCGAATCCTCGCCCATGAATTCGCCGCCGCCGGCTGGCGAGGTGAGTCCGTCGTCCGGCAATTTGCCCACGCCACCATTTTCAGCCTCGCCGAACACCCGGAAATCGATGCCTGGCCCCGCGACAAACGGAAATTCACGCTCACCCGGGTCCAGCTCTACGCCCGCAACAACATTCCCCTCGATCCGCTGCTGGAGCGTCGCCTCACCGAAGGCTGGGACATTCCCAGTAAGGACGGCAATACGGAAGAACGCGCCGACGCTCCGATCTACTACAACCGCTTCGAATGTGTGCAGCAAGACACCCCGGTCGTTCCCATTTTCTCGGCCGCCGATGCGCCGCGCATAGGCATCCTCAGCGCCATTGTGGTCGGCGCGGAAGGCAACGAAATCGATGTGGACGAGCATGGGCGGGTCGCCGTGCGCTTCCCCTTCGCGCGGCCGGAAGACCATCCCAACGGCTACGGCACCTCCAGCACACCGCGGGACTCGGCGCGGATCCGCGTAATGCAGCCCTGGGCCGACAATGCCTACGGTGCCGCGTTCTGGCCCCGGGTTGGTTCCGAAGTGCTGGTCGGCTTCATGCAAGGCGATCCGTCCAAACCCATTGTCCTCGGCGCAGCCTACAACGGCACCCATGAGCCACCGCGCTTCTCGGGGTATGGCAGCCTACCCGCCAACAGCGCGCTGTACGGGCTGCGCAGCAAGGAGATCAAGGGCAGCGGCTACAACCAGCTGCGCTTCGACGACACCTCGGCGCAGATCAGCGCCCAACTGTCGTCTGATTACACCGCCAGCCAGCTCAACCTCGGCTGGCTCGGTAAGCCGCGCCAGGACGGCCAGTCCGAAGCCCGCGGCGAAGGCTTCGAACTGGCCTCCGACTCCGCCGGCGCGCTTCGCGCCGCCAAGGGCCTGCTACTGTCCGCCTGGTCCCGCTTCAAGGCCTCCGGCGCCCAGTTGGACCGACAGGAACTGCTGGGCCTGATGGAGGAACAGCTGGATTTCTTCAAGCAGATCGGCGACTACGCCGCCCAGTACGGCGGCAAATCCAACGACAACGCCCCCCAAAGCCAGCTCCACGACGACCTGAAGAACTGGGACAGCGGTTCCAACACCGCCAAAGGCGGCAGTGGCGGTGGCAAACCCCTGGTCGCCGTCAGTGCCCCGGCCGGCGTTTACCTCAACAGCCCTGAGGCCGTGGTGACCCATGCCGGGAAAAACGTGGACATCGTCGCCGGCCAGCATCTGCAGTCGGCCTGCGCCGGCCGCCATACCCTCAACACCGGCCAGGGCATCGCGCTGTTCGCCCAGTCGGAAGGCATCAAGATCCTCGCCCACGACGGCAAGCTGGAACTCCAGTCCCAGCACGGCGACACCCAGGTCAATGCCAGCCAGAACCTCAAGCTCTCCGCCAGCGAGGGCAAGGTGCAGGTCATGGCCACCGAGGAGATCCTCCTCGCCGAATCCGGCGGCGCCTACATCAAGCTGACTGGCGGCCGCATCGAACTGGGCTGCCCCGGCGACTTCACCGTCAAGGCCGCCAGCCACCAATGGTCCAGCAGCGCCTCAAGCCCAACCGACCTGCCCAAGTTCTCCTCCGGCGACCTCGGCCGCACACCCGTGCTGGTGCGCGCCACCGACGGCCAGCCCATCAGCGGCATTCCCTATTCGATCACCCGTCCCGACGGCAGCACCCTGTCCGGTCACACCGACGCCGACGGCAAGACCACCGCCTTGGAAAGCAGCACCTTCGAAAAGATCAACGTGCAGTTCTTCGCCCCCGACCAATAACCGACCCTGTCCTTCGCCATGACCGCTTCTGGCCCCATTTCACCCCAGCCCCTGGCCGCCGGCCAGGTCCTCACCAGCCCCGACCACAGTAAGAAGAAGATCCCCAATCCTCTCCCACTACCCGGCGTGGTGATCTTCGTGCATGGCGTGAATTCGGACGGCGAATGGTTCGACGCCAGCGAAGAAGGCTTGTGCAAGGGGCTTAACAAAAGACTGGCCCGGCAATCGGAGCAGTTGGCGTGTAACGGGCCGGAGGCTGGGCAGTTGAGGGAAGTCCGTTATAGCCAAGAACTGACATCTGAAGGGTTCATCAACCCGATGCGCAGTTCCGACACCTTCATCGACGACAGTCAAGCACACTGGTCACCCGTCATCCGCTTCCGCTGGGGCTATAAAGCCAGCAAGGAAGACCTCAAGACCTTCGGCTCCAACATCTGGCTCAACGAGCAGGACTACTGGGGCGGCGGCCCCTTCGCCAACGGCTGCACCAGCCTGCCCGACCTTTGGAGCGAGGGTACGAACGACCGCCTGTTCCTTTGGCTCACCGCCCAGCACGTGAACCCCGTTCCGGGCCGTGACGTCTTCGCCTGCCCACCGCGCAGCTACTACGTTTTCGCCGCGCTCAGACTCGCCAAGCTGGTCGAATCGATCCGCGCCAAACAGGCGGACTGCCCGATCACCATCGTCTGCCACAGCCAAGGCAACATGGTTGGCATCGCCGCAGCATTTCTCGGCGAACGCCTGGGCGACGCCGTTGCCGACAACTACATCCTGTGCAATCCGCCACTGAGCCTGCGGCCCGATAACCTCGCCGAGCAGTGGACCCAGCGCTACACCATCAGCACCGCCAACCAGACGAGCGGACGCCAGACCTCGGCAGCCCGGAACGCAACGCTGGCCCACTACTTCGAAATCCTGCGTGCACGCGCCAGCAAGGAGCAGGATCCAGCCAGCATCGACAGGGCCATGGCCAACGAGAACTGCCCGGTCGGGACCCCATACAAGGCGGAAACGGACCGAAAAACTCATGGCTTCAAGGAGCGAACCTACGGCCGCGTCACGCTGTATTGCTGCCCCCACGACCAGGTCATCTCGGCAACACCGGTGCAGGGCATCGGCTGGCTCGGCATGCACGCAAAAGAAATCGAGGCATGCAGCGGCGGGGACGTGTTCAGCCAACGAGTCTTTGCCCAAGGTTATCGGGTCGGCGCCTCACCGGGCGAGTCTTCCACTTACCACTACTTGGACAACCGCTGGAACAAAGACCTGAAAGACGGCAAGGATGGTTTCTGGCATCCCCCCTCACCCACCGCCCGCTTCTCCCTGCGCCACGGCCTGGATGCCAACACCAGCCTGCTCGGCAAGACGATGACCGTCGCGACCTGCTGGCTCCTCAGCGCCGTCGATCTCTTCAAGCTCCCAGTCAATGCCAACCCTGAGGAGAACTGGGTCATTCCGATCAATGCGCCCCCACTGCCCGAGGCCTTCACCCCCAAGGCCCGCCGCTTCGGCCAGGTCAGCGACCAGTTCGACGAGGGCTACGACCCGGGTGGCAATTCACGAAATGCGCAGAAGCCCCAAGCGGAGAAGGCCGCTGAAGACCCCTACGACTCCCACACCACGTTGAAGACGAAGGATGGCTCGATGGAGGACCGTCCGATGGGCGATGCCAATTCCGAAGCCCAGATGCGCTACGAAGACCGGGCCCGCCTGCGCATGAGGGCCCGGCGTGAAGGGTTGGCTGACAAAAACAACCGGGTCGTTGGCGAAGACGACCCCACGCAGGCCAGCGAAGCCCACAAGCAATGGCGCAACGCGAAGATCAAGACGTTTCTGTCCGAGTCGGTTGATCAGAATGCAACGGACCATTCAACGATTGTCACCAACCCCATGCATGCAGAGAAGGCGATGGCTTTTGATATTGCCATCGGGATCTGCCGATTAAACTCAAAACAATTACAGGAAATACGTATAGAGGCCGATTGGAGATATGTCTCTTCACTCAAAGCCAGAAAGCACCTTCACTCCTATTTTGAGGAGTATTTCAACACTGGAAAAATGAAACAACAAGACATCCATATATGGGCACAGACAGATAGCGATGCTCGAATGCCTTCGTCAATCGCTGATGAACGGACCGTTCGCCCCCACAGATTTCAGGAGAAATCATGAAAGCAATGATCACAACCTGGCCCAGACGAATCGCATTTTCAACTGTCGTTTTTACGCTCTCGACGACTTGCGCAGTACTCCTTGCTTGGCAGCGAGATACCACAGCCAGTCCCCCTGCATGGCATATCGAGGATATTTTCTTCCGCTTATTCGCCGTTCCGCTCCTTCTCACGGTAAGCGCTATTACGTGGACTCATGCAGCACAACCGCAATCCGATGAAATCGCAAACGCATCTACTAGCAAAAAATCGTTGCCATTTCATGCCCAAGTCTTTGGAGTTCAGTGGATAAACCCCCTTGTACGCCGAGACTACCCAACAGAATGGCAACTTCTCTGGACGATGGGAATAAGCCCCCCAAACCGCAACGATGATATGCTAAAAGCACATCCAAATTTATTTGACTCGCCTCAACCAATATCGCCGATAGTTTCCAACCGCGAGGGCGACGTCACATTTATATCCTTTTTTGGCGCTTACTTTGAACAAGTTATACGCCCTTTCGGAAGTCGGTATGCAATGAATCCCGACTATTTTTATACCGTGCAACCTCGATCCCCTAATCACTGGAGGGAATTGGCCGGCATTCACATTGAGCTTTCGCTGCCGAGCACTCCTCAGCTACCACCGGGAGGGGCAGCTGAAATCGTCCGCCAAGCAATGAACCGCGAATTCGAGTTCTATAACCCAAAATTATCGACTCGAAATATCCCGGCCGACGTGCACATTTCTGCGGGGGACGCCAGCGTAGGCTTCACATCACTCACCGCAGCCCTCGACTACCTACAGGCGCACCCAAAAGAAAGCGTCTGGGCCATGGCCTGGGACGCCCCCGATCATCCCCGCTACAAGCAGATGACCGAGAACTGCGTCCTCCTCGTCCTCGCCGGCCCCGACTTCGACACCAAGCGCGAACCGCTCGCCTGGATCGGCTACCCAGCCGTTCGCAAGAGCGAAGACTTCGAAACCCAGCCCGATGCGTCCCGCCAACTCCAGGCCTGGCAAGCCGCCATCCGCGACGCGGCCACCCAGGCCGACACGACCGTCCCCACCCTCGGCCACGTCATCCACGACGCCGGTTTCGGCTCCGATGCCGCCGGACGCCGGCTGGCGCAAGTCGGCCATGCCCTCGGCACGCTCAACCCTGAATTCGATTTCGCCACTCAGACCTTCAACACCCCCAAGTTGCTCGGCGACATGCGCGCCGGCACGGCGCTCACCAACGTCGCGCTGGCCATCGCCTGGACGCACCAGAAAGGCAAGCCGGTGCTGGTGCTCGGCACCACCGAAACCGACCGCCTCAGCGCCGTCGTCGTGACCCCGCCGGCTCGCCCGCGTCTCTTCGATCCCAACCGCGACTGGTTTCGCGCCCGCGGCGAGGGCAATGCCTACCTGCCCTGGTGGGGGCTGCGCAAGGACGCGGACTGGGCCACTTATCCGCAGGGGTTTTCCGATTGAAAGCCGTTCTTGCCGGCCTGATCGGGCTTCTTGCCGGGTGCGCCTCGATCAACGAGTCCACACGGACGCAGCAGCTGGATCGCCCAGCGGGCCCCTTTCGGGCGCAAGTCGTTGGCGTCCAGTGGATGAATCCACTCGTGCGGCGGGACTATCCGACCGAGTGGCAATTACTGTGGACACAGGGGTTGGCAAGGCCCAATAAGAACGATGACATGGTCCGCACGGACCCTGCTTCATTTAGCACCATTCAACCCATCGCAGCCATTGTCTGGAATATAAGCGGCAGGGTCACTTTTCCACGCTTCTTTGGCGGCTACGTAGACGAAATTCTGCGTCCATTCGGCAATCGCTATGTGATGAACGCCGACTATTTCTATACCACCCAGCCACGCTCCTCAAAAGACTGGCGCGAACTCGCAGGTATTCATATTGAGTTCGCACTTCCCGACACTCATCTCCTACCTCCGGACGAAGCTATCAAGATAGTCCAGGCGGAGATGAAGTCTGAATTCCAGTTTCACAACCCAAGGCTCTCCACCCGCAACGTCCCAGCCGACGTGCATGTCTCAGTCGGCGGCGCCAGCGTCGGTTTCACCTCCCTCACGGCCGCCCTCGATTACCTGAAGACCCACCCCAAGGAATCCGTCTGGGTGATGACCTGGGATTCCCCTGACCATCCGAAGGACGAGCAGATGACCGAGAACTGCGTCCTCCTCGTCCTCGCCGGCCCCAACTTCGACACCAAGCGCGAACCCCTCGCCTGGATCGGCTATCCGTCCGTTCGCAAGAGCGAAGACTTCGAAACCCAACCCGACGCATCCCGCCAGTTGCAGGCCTGGCAAGCCGCCATCCGCGATGCGGCAACGCAGGTCGACACCACCGTCCCCACCCTCGGCCACGTCATCCACGACGCTGGCTTCGGTTCGGATGCGGCCGGACGCCGGCTAGCGCAAGTCGGCCATGCCCTCGGCACGCTCAACCCCGAATTCGATTTCGCCACCCAGACCTTCAACACGCCCAAGCTGGTCGGCGACATGCGCGCCGGCACAGCATTGACCAACGTCGCGCTGGCCATTGCCTGGACACACCAGAAAGGCAAGCCGGTGCTGGTGCTCGGCACCACCGAAACCGACCGCCTCAGCGCCGTCGTCGTGACCCCGCCGGCTCGCCCGCGTCTCTTCGATCCCAACCGCGACTGGTTTCGCGCCCGCGGCGAGGGCAATGCCTACCTGCCCTGGTGGGGGCTGCGCAAGGACGCGGACTGGGCCACTTATCCGCAGGGGTTTTCCGATTGAAAGCCGTTCTTGCCGGCCTGATCGGGCTTCTTGCCGGGTGCGCCTCGATCAACGAGTCCACACGGACGCAGCAGCTGGATCGCCCGACGGGCCCCTTTCGGGCGCAGGTCGTTGGTGTGCAGTGGATGAATCCACTCGTACGACGAGACTACCCGACCGAGTGGCAATTGCTATGGACACTCGTATTAGCAAAGCCAAACAAGAACGACGATATGGTCAGAACAGACCCCACGTCCTTTTCTACTGTTCAACCCGTCGCTGCCATTGTATGGAATATGGGCAACAAGGTTACCTTTTCAAGTTTTTTTGGCGGTTATGTGCGTCGGATTCTCCCTCCTTTCGGTCGCCCATACGTCATGAATCCAGACTACTTTTATAGTGTTCAGCCTCGCTCCCCAAAAGACTGGCGCGAACTTGCTGGCATCCATATCGAATTTGCGCTTCCAGACACGCCCCTCCTACCTCCCAATGAAGCGGCCAAGATCGCGCAAGAAGCAATCACTTCAGAATTCGAATTCTTCAACCCCAACCTCTCGACCCGCAACGTCCCAGCCGACGTACACGTCTCCGTCGGTGGCGCCAACGTCGGTTTCACCTCCCTCACCGCCGCCCTCGACTACCTGAAGACCCACCCCAAGGAATCCGTTTGGGCGATGACCTGGGATTCCCCGGACCATCCGAAGGACGAGCAGATGACCGAGAACTGCGTCCTCCTCATCCTCGCCGGCCCCGATTTCGACACGAAACGCGACCCCCTCGCCTGGATCGGTTATCCGGCCGTCCGCAAGAGCGATGATTTCGAAACCCAGCCCGACGCATCCCGCCAGTTGCAAGCCTGGCAAGCCGCCATCCGCGACGCGGCGACCCAGGCCGACACGACGGTCCCCGCCATTGGCCACGTCATCCACGACGCCGGCTTCGGCTCCGATGCGGCCGGACGCCGGCTCGCGCAAATCGGCCATGCCCTCGGCACGCTCACCCCCGAATTCGATTTTGCCACCCAGACCTTTAACACGCCCAAGTTGCTCGGCGACATGCGCGCCGGCACCGCACTGACCAACGTCGCGCTGGCCATTGCCTGGACGCACCAGAAAGGCAAGCCGGTGCTGGTGCTCGGCACCACAGAAGCCGACCGCCTCAGCGCCGTCGTCGTCACCCCACCGACCCGGCCGCGTATCTTCGATCCCAACCGCGACTGGTTCCGCGCCCGCGGCGAGGGCAATGCCTACCTGCCCTGGTGGGGGCTGCGCAAGGACGCGGACTGGGCGACCTATCCGCAGGGGTTTTCAGATTGAACATCAGCCATTTCTGGAGGCAGCAATGAAAGGCGTCATCCGACTCGGCGATCCCACCAGCCATGGCGGCAGCGTGGTGCAGGCCAGTTCATCCCACCGCGTGATGGAGCGAGGCGTCGCCCGCATGGGCGACCGCTGCATCTGCCCGATGCGCGGCCACGAGAGCTGCGTGATCGCGGAAGGCGATCCGCAGGTCTTGAGCGACGGCATTCCGGTGGCCTTCGATGGTCACAAGACCAGTTGCGGGGCGACGCTGATCTCCACGCTCGGCCGCAGCGGACGCGCCTGAGTGCGCCAGCATCCGTAAAATGCCGGCTCCACGTCACTCTCGAGTACGGCCACCATGTCCGGCATCACCGACTACCCCGCTTTCGTCCTCGCCGTCATCCTCTTCTTGCTGATTCCAGGCCCCGGCAATCTGGCTCTGATGACCTCCACCGGCAAGGGCGGCATCCGCGGTGGTCTGGCCGCGACCTGCGGCGTGATACTCGGCGACCAGGTCTTGATGTGGCTGGCAGTAGGTGGCGTGGCGGCACTGCTTGCGATGAACCCCCTCGCGTTCCAGGCCGTGCAGTGGCTGGGCTCAGCCTACCTGGCCTGGCTTGGAATACGGATGCTGTTGGCCAAGCCCGGACAGGCGCCTGTGCTCAACATCCGTCCGCGGCATTATCTGCGCCAGGCGCTGCTGATCACCCTGCTCAATCCGAAGGCCATCGTTTTCTATATGGCCTTCTTTCCGCTCTTCATCGATCCGGCCCGCAATCCGGGCCTGGCCACCTACGGCATCATGGCCTTGAGCATCGCCACGCTGACCTTCCTGTACGGCCTCATCGCGGTTCTGCTGACCCATGTCCTTGCCGAACGGCTGCGGAGCAACCCTTTTATTTCCCGTGTGCTCGAGAAAATGGCCGGCAGCGTGTTGATCGCCTTCGGCATCAAACTGGCCGTAACACGCTGAATCGATGTCGATTTTTCTTACACAACAGACACCGCCGGCTTTTCTTAAGCGCCAAGCCATTGAATTAAATGAGCTTAATTTCAAGGCACGCATGATGCATGGTGTGATCAACCGCACATGATTCACCAATCGCCGGTCCGGTCTCACGGAGACATCCATGCACTACTCCGGCCTCCCAACCTGCCTTGCACTCGCACTGTTGTGCATCGCGCCGCAAGCCTCCGCCGCGGATTACACCTTTTCCGGGCGCCTCGACGATGCGGGCAATACAGCCCTGGCCGGTAGCGACCTGGGGTCACCGCAATTCGCCACAAACGGGGCCATTGCCAATAACGTCGCCCTGTACACCTTCAATGTGGCAGCTAGCGGCGCCGTCAGTTTCACCAGCCTCGGCTTTGCAGGCGGTGGCGTCGATCCCTACTTCAGCCTGTTCAGCGGCAGCGGCAACGCCGCCGGTTTCCTGGGCTCAAACTCCATCCAGGCCTTCTCCACGGGAGGCGACTTCGCCTTCAGCTTCGCGCTCTCCCCTGGCGATTACACGATCGCGCTGAGCAGTTTCGCCAATATGTCCATCGCCGAGAGTGCCGGCAACGGCAGCCTCGGCGATGGCTTCAGCGGACTCGGCCAGGCCGGCGCCCTTGGTTCGAGCTATTACAGGCTGGATGTCGCCGTGCCCGATCAATCGAATGGCGCCCCAGAGCCGGGCACCCTCTTGCTGTTGGGACTCGCCGGCATCGTGCTGGGCGTGATTCGCTACTTCCGGTCCCGCCGCTAGCCGCGCTCTCCGAGCAAAGCGGCCAAACCGCCCCACTCCTGCTTGAAAATCTCCGCATCCATCAGCGTCAGGTCACGGATGATAGGCCGGAAGCGCATGTGCGCCAGAACGTCCCGCTCCAGGTCGACGCCCGGCGCGATCTCGGTCAGCTCCACGCCCTCCTCCGTCAGCCGGAACACCGCCCTCTCGGTCACGTACAGCACCGGCTGGCGGATGCCCTGGGCGTAGCGACCGCTGAAGGTGATCTGTTCCACCTGGTCCAGAAACTTGCTGTGCCCGCCTTCCTGCACCACCGTCACGCGGCCGTCGGCAATCTCCACCTCCAGGTCGCCCGCCGTGAAGGTGCCGCAGAACACCACCTTGCGGGCATTCTGGGTGATGTTTATGAAGCCGCCGCAGCCCACCGGCCGGCCGTTGAACTTGCTGACATTTACATTGCCCGCCGCATCGGTCTGTGCCAGCCCAAGGAAAGCCACGTCGATGCCGCCGCCGTCGTAGAAGTCGAACTGGGCCGGTTGCTCGATGACGGCCTCCGCGTTGAGCGCGTGGCCGAAGTCGAAGCCGCCCGCCGGCACACCGCCAATCGGGCCGGTCTCCAGAGTCAGCGACATCAGCTGATCCACGTGCTCCTCGGCGGCCACCGCGGCGACGCCTTCCGGCATGCCGATGCCCAGGTTCACCACCGCACCGGCCTTCAGCTCCATCGCTGCCCTCCGGGCGATGATCTTGCGCGGGTCCAGCGGCAGCGGCGGCGTGGAGCCGCGCAGTACCTTGATGTCGCCCGCGTAGGCCGGGTTGAAGTAGGTCGCCATGGTCTGCAGGTGGTTCTCGGCCTTGCCGACCACCACATAGTCCACCACCAGGCCGGGGATCTTCACCTGCTTGGGGTGCAGCGAACCGGCGCGCACCACGTGCTCCACCTGGGCGATCACGATGCCGCCGCTGGCCCGCGCCGCCTGGGCCACTGACAGACTCTCCAGCAGCACGCCCTCCCGGTCCATCGTGATGTTGCCCTTCTCGTCGGCAACCGAACCACGAATCAGCGCCACATCCACTTTAGGCGCCTTGAACTGCAGCCACTCCTCGCCATCCATCTCGATGACCTTCACCAAGTCTTCCTCGGTCCGGCGATTGACCTTGCCGCCTTCGATGCGCGGATCGACGAAAGTGCCCAAACCGACCTTGGTGATGAAACCCGGCCGGCGTCCTGCCACCTGGCGTGGCAGCAGGGCCAGCACGCCCTGCGGCAGGTTATAGGCCTCGATGCGCTCCTCCATGATCAGCTTCATGAGGTTCGGGCCGCCGACGCCGAAGTGCCCGCCGACCAGCCGCTTGATCAACCCTTCGTGGGCGAAATGGTGCATGCCCCGATCCTTGCCGTTGCCGACGCCGGTGGAGTGATACAGGGTCAGGTCACGCGGATGGCCGGTGGCGAGGAAGGCCGCCTCGATGGCCTTGGCCACTTCCTCCGGGAAACCGGCCAGGCCCATGCCGGTGCAGAACACGGTGGCACCGTTGGGAATCAGGCGAGCGACGTCGCCCGCCTCGATGAAACGGGTGGTCATGGTTTTGTTCTCCTGTGGGGGCGACTTCATTCGCCCTTCTTGCGTTGAATGACGTCTGCGGGCGAATGAATTCGCCCCTACGAATCAGAAGCGTGTGCTCAGAAGGCGGCTTCGCTGAAGGCGGACAGCGCGGGGCCGGCGGTCTGCACGGTCTGCGCGCGGGCAGCCGCTTCGGGCAGCACGGTGGCGAAATAGAAGTGAGCCAGCTCCACCAGGCTGCGCAGATACGTCGCGTCGCCCTCACCCGCAGCCAGCTGAAGCCGGGCGGCCTGGGCCATGCGTCCCATCTGCCACGCGCCGACCACACTGCCGAGCAGGTGCAGGAAGGGCACCGCGCCGGCCAGCACGTCGGCCAGGCGGGTCTTGCCGTTGGCGAGGATCCAGTCCGTCGTGCCCTCCAGCGCGGCAACCCCGACGTCCAGCCCGTCGGCCAGTAAGGTGAAATCATTGCCTCGCAGCAAGGCCAAGCCTTCGCGGAGTTCGGCGATCAGCTCGCGCAGGGTCTCGCCGTTCTCGCGCAGGATCTTGCGGCCGATCAGGTCGTTGGCCTGGATGCCGGTGGTGCCTTCGTAAATGGTGATGATGCGGGCGTCACGGAAGAACTGGGCGATGCCGGTCTCCTCGACGAAGCCCATGCCGCCGAAGACCTGGATCGCCTCGTCGCAAACATCGTTGCCGACCTCGGTGCACCAGCCCTTGGCCACCGGCATCAGCAGATCCACATAGCGCCGGGCCTTGCCGGCCGCCGCTGCGTCCGGGCTGTGGTGGGCGATGTCGAACCAGCCGGCGGCGGTGTACAGCAGGCCGCGCATCGCCATCACGCGGGCGCGCATGCCAAGCAGCATGCGCTTCACGTCCGGGTGATGGATGATCGGCCGCCCTGCTTCGCCGCTCACCGCGTCGCGCCCCTGCACGCGCTCGCGGGCGTAGGCCAGCGCGTACTGGTAGGCCCGCTCGCCAAGGCCGAGGCCCTGCACGCCAACGCCGAAGCGGGCTTCGTTCATCATGATGAACATGGTTTCCAGGCCCCTATTCGGCTGGCCCACCAGCCAGCCGACCGCCCCACCGGCATCGCCGTAGCTAAGCGTGCAAGTCGGGCTGCCGTGGATGCCCATCTTGTGTTCGATGGAGATACAGCGCACGTCGTTCTTCACGCCCGGCTGGCCGTCCGCATCGAGCAGATACTTGGGCACGATGAACAGGGACAGGCCCTTCACGCCGGCCGGAGCGTCCGGCAAGCGGGCCAGCACCAGGTGCACGATATTGGGCGTCAGCTCATGCTCGCCGTAGGAGATGAAGATCTTCTGTCCGAACAGCCGGTAACTGCCGTCTTCGCGCGGTTCGGCACGGCAGCGCGTAGCGGCCAGGTCGGAGCCCGCCTGAGGCTCGGTAAGGTTCATCGTCGCCGCCCATTCGCCGCTCACCACCTTGCCGAGCCACAAGGCCTTCTGCTCGTCCGACGCGGCGATCTGCAGCGCCTCGGCCTGCCCCACGTTGAGCTGCGGCAGCATCGTGAAAGCCATGTTGGTGGAGAACCACATCTCCCACACCGCCGTGGACAGCAGCTTGGGCAGGCCTTGGCCGCCGTGCTCGACGGGCAGTGACAGGCCGATCCAGCCGGCCTCGGCGAACTGCTTGTAGGCTTCGGCCCAGCCATCCGGGGTGATGACCCGGCCGTCTTCGGTGAGCCGGCAGCCCTGCAGATCGCCCTGGCGGTTGATCGGCGCCAGCACGCCGGCGGCAAACTTGCCGGCCTCTTCCAGCACGGCGTTGACCAGATCTTCGCTGGCCTCCTCGCAACCCGGCAGGCGGGCGATGTCATCGAGGCCGGCCAGCGTCTTCATCAGGAATTGCATGTCCCGCAGGGGCGCTTGATAGTCGGTCATGGTGGCGTCTCCACAACCGGGCCCGCAGGCCCGGGTTTCAGGTTGAAGGGATCAGAAACGGTAGCGCAGGCCAATCATGCTGGCATTCTGCGAGCCGCCGGCGGGCGGCGAAATGCCGGCGCCGACCGACGCTGCGTACTGGGCATTGGAGCTGTTGTCGATATGGGCCAGCTGCAGGTAGGTCGCAAAGTCCTTGTCGAAGGAATAGAAGCCGCGCAGCACGATCAGGCTGCCATCGCGCCCCTGGTCCTTGTTGAGGATGCGCTGGAAGCTGCCGTCCACCGAGATGCGGGTGGTGATCGGATGGGCGCCTTCCACGTAGTAGATGTCCGACTTCACCTGCGCCGCAGCGGCATCCACCTTGCGGCCCAGCCAGCCGACGCCGATCTTGCCCTGGCCCAGCTTCACGTAGCCGCCAAGCGCAGTGCGGGTATCGGTGTCGCCGGAACTCGTGAAGGGAATCGCCGCCGTACCATTGAAGAAGGACGCGGCAGCCCCGGTGCCGCCATGCTGCACGTCGGTGGCCGCCGCCAGGCCGAAGCGCTCGTCGTCGTAGCGGATCATCGCCGACCAGCCCTTGCAGGAATTCGCGTTGCCGGCGATCTCGCCGGCGCAGGTGCCGGACGACGGCGTACCGCCCTTGGTGTCGCGGCCGGCGCTGTAGTTGATGCCCATCGACAGCTTGGAGAAGGTGCCGCGCCACGCGATGCTGTTGTCGAAGCGGGCGCTCGGCAGGTAGTAGTCGAAGGAGCCGAGGCCATAGATGTTGGGGCCCAGCAGGTCCGAGCTGTCCATGCCGAACAGCAGCATGGAGTACTGGCGGCCGAAGGTGAAGGTGCCCACCGGCGTGTCGATACCGGCGTACAGCTGGCGGCCGAAGAGGCGCCCGCCCTGGCCCAGCGTGCCGTCATCCATGTTGAAACCGGCCTCGGCGACGCCGATGGCCTTGTAACCCTCGGTGAGCTCCTTCACCGCCTTCACGCCAACCCGCGACGCGATGGTGCCGGTGACGCTCGGCAGGCGGTTGAGGCTGCCCTTGTTGCTGCCCTGCTGCACGTTGCTGATGTGCTCGTAGCCGCCGTCGAGCGCGCCGTAAAAGCTGAGCTGCGGCGCGCCCGGCACTAGGCTGGCGACCTTCGCGCCGACGCTCGTCGCGGGAGCTGCAACCGGCGCCGCGGCAGGCGCGGCAGCCTGGGCGGCACGCAGGCTTTGCAGTTCAGCGAAGATCTTCTGGATCAGCACCTTTTGTTCGGCCACTTCGCGCTTCAGCGCATCGTTCTCCGCGTCGGCAAAGGCCGGTAGCGCGGCGCCGAGGCTGCAGGCGGCCAGCACGGCAACGGCCAGCGGGCGCTGCCAGGTGTTGAAGGTTTGTGCGGTGTGACGATTTATTGTTTTCATCGTGGGTCTCCTCCTTGGTCCGACATCGAAGCCGGAATGGTTTTGCCCGTACGGGCGCCTTCACGGGGCGACAGTCGCCATTCCATGAATCCTTGGGACGCACCCACCCCGGGCCGGTCCGCGACGGGTCAGGTCGGCGGCGCGGCCCCAGCGGGCGCGTCAGATAGGGAGCTGGCCGGGCTTGCCCGGCGTCGGGTCAGCGGGCTATTCGCATAGCGCGCGGTAGTCCTCGGGGATCGCCACCGCACGGATGCGCAGCGGATCCTCCGGGTCCTGGCGGGCAAAGACGCGCACCTCGCGGCCTTCGCACAGCACCGTGTCGCCGCGGCGGGCGACGTGGCGCATCACGAAGCTCTTGGTGTTCCAGGCCTCCACCGAAGAGTCGATCTCGATGTCCTCGCCGTAGGTAGCCGAGTTCATGAACTTGGCCTGGGCATCCACCAGCGGCGTGCCGATGATGCCCCGCTCGGCGGTGGTGTCGCGCCAGCTCGGAACGCCGCAGGCGGTGAAGAACTCCCGGCTGGCCGTGTCGAACCACTTGAAGTAGTTGGCGAAGAAGACGATCTGCGCCGGATCGCAGTCGCTGAAGGCGATGCGCAGGCGGTGGGTGTGGCTGCGGGCCATTGTCGCCTCCCTACTTCGCCGCCAGACGGGTTGCCCCGTCGAGGCGGATCGTCTCGCCGTTGAGCATCACGTTCTCGACAATGTGCTTCGCCAGCGCCGCGTATTCGGCCGGCTGGCCAAGGCGCGGCGGGAACGGCACCGACGCGCCCAGCGAGGCCTGCACCTCGGCCGGCAGCGTGTGCATCATCGGCGTGATGAACAGGCCCGGCGCAATGGTCATCACGCGGATGCCGTGGCGCGCCAGCTCGCGGGCGATCGGCAGCGTCATCGCCACGATGCCGCCCTTCGACGCCGCGTAGGCGGCCTGGCCGATCTGCCCCTCATAGGCGGCGACCGATGCGGTGTTGATGATCACGCCGCGCTCGCCATCGGGGCCGGCCTCGCCCTTGCTCATCGCGTCGGCGGCCAAGCGGATCATGTTGAAGCTGCCCACCAGGTTCACATGGACCACCTTGGCGAAGGCGTCCAGTGCCAGCGGCCCCTCCTTGCCCAGCACCTTGGCGGCATTGCCGATACCGGCGCAATTGACCAGCCCGTGCAGGCCGCCGAAGCGGCTGACCGCCAGCGCCACGCAGGCCTGGGCACCGGCCTCGTCGGCCACGTTGGTGCGCTGGAAGGCGGTACGCTCGCCGAGCTCGGTCACCAGCCGGTCGCCGAGTTCGGCGTTCAGGTCGGCGATCACGACATGGGCACCGGCAGCGTGGAAGGCCCGCACGGTGGCTTCGCCGAGGCCCGAAGCCCCGCCGGTGATGATGAAGCTATGGTTGTGAAGCTGCATTGGCTGTGTCTCCGTATGTTGTTCTCGTGGGGGCGCCGATTCCCTGTGGGGGCGAATGAATTCGCCCCCACAGGGAATCGATATGCCCGCACAGGCCGAGGAAGCCTGCCGGTCAGGCGCGTTCCAGCAGCACCGCCGCGCCCTGCCCGCCACCGGCGCAGGCCGAGGACACGCCGTACTGCTGGCCGGCCTCCTGCAGTTCGCGGGCGACGGTGAGGGTCAGGCGCACGCCGGAGGCGCCGAGCGGGTGGCCGATGGCGATGGCGCCGCCATGCACGTTGGCCTTGTCCCGGTCCAGTCCGAGTTCCCGCTCGCAGGCCAGGTACTGGGCGCCGAAGGCCTCGTTGATTTCAACGCGGCCGATGTCGCCGACGCTGATGCCCGCCTTGGCCGCCGCCGCGCGGATGGCCGGTGCCGGGCCGATACCCATGATCTCCGGCGGCACCGCCACCACCGCACCGCCGACGATGCGGGCCAGCGGCTTGAGGCCGTGGGCGCGCACCCAGTCGCCGCGGGCGACGATCACCGCCGCCGCGCCATCGACGATGGCCGAGCTGTTACCGCCGGTCTGCACGCCGCCGAAAGCCGGCTTCAACTTGTTGAGTGTTTCGAAGGAGGTCGGGCGCACGTGGCCGTCGCGCTCGAAGCGGGCCAGCCGGTCGGCCAGCTTGATGCCACGCGGCTTGTAGCCTTCCAGTTCCCAGGTGACGTTCTCGACGGCCGTCACCTCGTCGGCGAACCAGCCGCTCTCCCAGCCAGCGCAGGCGCGGGCGAAGCTCTGCTCGGCGAAGCGATCCACCTCTTCGCGGCCGATGCCGTAGCGGCGCGCCAGATTCTCGGCGGTGTCGCCCATGCCGATGCCGGGCGCGGTGTCCTTGGTGGCTTCCCACAGGAAGTCGCGGAAATCCACCTGCCCCATGCGGAAGCCGGCGCGGTGGGTGTAGGCCGCCACCGGGTTGCGTGACATGGACTCGGTGCCCACCGCCAGCACCACGCTGGCCTTGCCGAGGGTGATCTGGTCGGCAGCGGTCAGGATGGTCTCGAAGCCGGTGCAGCACAGGCGCTGCACCAGCAGCGCCGAGGCCAGCGGATTGACGCCCGAGTACAGCCCGATGTGGCGCGGCAGGAAGTAGGCGTCGAAGCTCGACTGGGCCATGTTGCCGGCGATGATGGCGTTCACCTCGCTGGCCGGAATGCCGCTCTTGGCGAACAGCGCACGGGCGGCGCAGATGCCCAGATCGGTAGCGGAGGCGTCGCGCAGCGGGCCGGCGTAATCGGCAAACGGTGTGCGCTGGCCGGCCACCAGCCAGATGTCGTCGTAGGTGGTGCCGAGGGCAGCCGCTTCGGAGGCGGCGAAAGCGTGGGTGCTCATGTGCGGGGTCCTTGTCCTTTGCGCTGGAGGAATTCGCCGATACGGCCGGCCACTTCGGGGCTGGTTTGCGTGAGTGCGGCGGTGAGGGATTCGACGAAGAAGCCGTCGTCGGTAGCCATGTTGTCGATGCGGGCGATGGCCGAGCACATCGCCCAGTTGGCCATCGGTGCGTTCTCGGCGACGCGGGCGGCAAGCTGCTGTGCCTTGGCCAGCGCCTCGCCCTTGCCGACCACGTAGTGGGACAGGCCCAGGCGCTGCCCCTCCTCCGCGTCGAGGATGCGGCCGGTCAGCATCATTTCGCACATGCGGCCCGGCCCGATGATCTTGGCCACCCGCACCGACGCGCCGCCGCCGACGAAGATGCCATGGCGGCCTTCGGGCAACTGGTAGATCGTGGTCGGCTCGGCGACGCGGATGTGCGTCGCGGTCGCCAGTTCCAGCCCGCCGCCGATCACAGCCCCGTGCAGCGCGGCGATCACCGGGATGCCGCCGTGCTGGATGCGGTGGAAGATGCGGTGCCACCACTGGGAGTGCTGCATCACACCGAAGGGCTCCCGGTGCTGGTGCTCGGAAAGGTCGAGGCCGGCGCAGAAATGGTCGCCCTCCCCGGCCAGGATGATTGCCCGGGTGCCCTCCGGCGTCGCCGTCAGGGCTTCATCCAGCGCCCGCAGCAGGCGGTCGGACACTGCGTTGCGCTTGGCCGGCCGTGCCAGGGTGATCGTGTAGATGACGCCATCCTGCGACGTCTTGACGAGTTGTTCACTCATTGCTGTTTCCTCTTGTCGTTCTTGTCCGTCTTGTCGCGGCCTACACCGCGCCGTGCACCGTGATGACGGTCTTGTCGGGCACGTCGGCGTACAGGTAGGCCACCAGGTCAGCGCGGCGGTTGAGCACCGCACGCTGGTTGATGTAGCCCTTGTCGGTGATCTCGCCGGCCTCCACCGACGGCGGTTCGGCAACGAGCAGCGCCCGCGCCGGATAGGTGGAGGTGCCGCCGCCCAGGTTCTTCATCATCGCCATGCCCTGGCGCACGCGGGACAACACCGGCGGGTTGGTGAGCACCTGCTCCACCGGCGCATCCGGCGGCAGGTTCGGGCACAGGGTCCGGCACTCGGGAATGTTCGGGAAAACCAGGAAGCCGATCTCGTCCCGGTCGTGGCCGGTGACGACGATGTCCTGGGCCACCGGCTTCAGCGCGTCGATGCCGGCCACCCGCAGGGAGCCCACATGCACCCAGGTGCCGGTGAGGAGCTTGAAGTCCTCACCGACACGGCCGTCGAAGACCAGCCCGAGGGCCGGGCGGACCACATCGACGAACTCCACCGCATCGCCGATCATGTAGTAGCCCTCGTCGTCGAAGGCCTTGGCGGTAACGTCCGGCTGGCGCCAGTAGCCGGGGAAGACGTTGGGGCCCTTGACCCGCACCTCCATCTTGTCGGCGGCAGGCACCAGCTTCAGCGCAGTGCCCGGCACCGGCACACCGATCACGCCGGAGCGCACCGCACGGAAGTGGCAGTCGGTGGCCATCGGCCCGGTCTCGGTGGCGCCCCAAGACGACACCATCAGGATGCGCTTGCCGGTGGATTCCTCCGACAGGTCTTCCAGCGCACTCCACAGGTGGTTGGGCAGCGCCGCGCCGGCGTAGAAGATGAACTTCAGGCGGCGGAAGAAGTTGTCGCGCAGCACCTTGTCCTCGCGCAGCAGCGGCACCAGCATGTCGTAGGCGCGGGGCACGTTGAAGTACACCGTCGGCGAGACTTCCTTCAGGTTGGCGACGGTCCTGGCGATCTGGGCCGGCGTCGGCTTGCCCTCGTCGATGTAGAGCGAGCCGCCCCAGCGCAGCACCATGTTGAAGTTGTGGTTGCTGCCGAAGGTGTGGCTCCACGGCAACCATTCCATCAGCACCGGCGGCTCCTCGGCCAGCACCGGCCACATCAGCTCCTTGGCCTTCTGGTTGGAGCACATCATGCGCTGGGTGTTGATGACCGCCTTCGGCGTACCGACCGAGCCGGAGGTAAACAGGAACTTGGCGATGGTGTCCGGCGTGATGCGCGCGAAGGCCGACATCACCGCCGCCTCGTTGGCCTCCCCTTCCAGTTCGGCGAAGGGAATCGTGCCGTCCACCCGCGCGCTGCCGCCGCCGGCCACCACCACGCCGTTGTGCAGGTGGCGGATCGCCTCGATGGCCGGCAGGAAGCGCTCCACCGGGTCGGCGTAGATCACGCCGGGGCGCAGCAGCTCGATGTTGCCCTTGAGCTTGGCGTGGTCCTTCGACAGCAGCGAGTTGCCGGACGAGATCGCGCAGGACGGCACGCCGATGTGCATCGCGGCAAGCATCAGCAGCGCGTGCTCGATGGCGTTGTCCGACAGCATCACCACCGGCCGCTCCGGCGACAGGTTCTGGCCGAGCAGCCAGCTGGCGATGCGGACCACGCGCTGGCGCGCCTCGCCGTAGCTCACCTCGATCCACGCCCCGTCGGCGCCGCGCTGGGCGAGGAACATCCGCTCCGGCGTGACGCGGGCCCAGTGCTCCAGCCACTCGCCGACGCAGCGTGCGTAGGTGTCGGGCAGCGGAATGCCCGAGCGCAGGATGCGCGTGCCGTCGGCGCGGGCCTCGATCAGCACCAGCGGCTCGGTGAACATCGGCCGGCTGAGTTCGGTGATTTCATTGAGCATGTTCATCGCCCCATCCTTACTTGGTGAGCAGCGTATAGGCGCCGCCGACCACGTGGATCAGCACCCGGCCGCGCTGATCGAGGCCGAAGTGGTCGGTCGGGCTCATGTTGTAGACGCCGTGGGTGGCAACCACTTCCTTGTTGCTTTCCAGCGCGTCGCGCAGGGCCTTGCGGAATTCCGGCGTGCCGGGCTTGGCCTTCTTGAGGGCCACCGGCACCGCCGCCTCGATCAGGCGATAGGCATCGAAAGCATGGCCAGCGAAGGACACGAAACTGCCGGCGCCGTACTTCTCCTCGTACTTCTGCACGAACTCGATGCCGAGCTTCTTGGACGGATGGCTGTCGGGAATCTGCTTGGCGGCGACCACCGGGCCGACTGGCATGATCACGCCTTCGGCGGCCTTGCCGGCGACGTTGAGGAAGGTCTGGTTCACCGCCGCGTGGGTCTGGTAGATCTGGCCCTTGTAGCCGCGCTCCACCAGCGCCGTCTGCGGCAGCGCCGCCGGGCTGCCGGAGGCGGCAACGAGCACTGCGTCGGGCCGCGCCGACACCAGCTTGAGCACCTGGCCGCTGACCGAGGTGTCGTTGCGGGCGTAGCGCTCGACCGCCGCCAGCTTGATGCCGGCCTGGGCCAGCAGCGGCGTGACGACGTTGAGCCAGTCTTCGCCATACACGTCGGAGAAGCCGATGAAGCCGACGCTCTTCACGCCGCGGGCCTTCATGTTGTCCACCAGCGCACCGGCCATCAGCGCGTTGTTCTGCGGCGTGCGGAAAACCCAAGCGTTCTTGTCGGCCGGCACGTTCACCGGCGAGATGGCGATCTGCGGCGTCTTGCTCTCGAAGGCCACCTCGGCGATGGCCACCGAGGCCGGCGTGCTGGCCGAGCCGACCAGCACGTCCACCTTGTCCTCGGAGACCAGCTTGCGGGCGTTCTTCGACGCCGCCGACGGGTCGGTGGCGTCGTCGAGGACGATGTACTTCACGTTCTCGCCGGCGATCTTGGTCGGCAGGATCGCGAAGACGTTCTTCTCCGGAATGCCGAGGGACGCCGCCGGCCCGGTGGAAGACAGGGAGACGCCGACGGTGATGTCGGCCAGCGCGGCCTGGCTGATCAGCAGCGCGGCACCGGAAAACACGGCGGCGAGTTTCTTCATCCTCATTGTTGCTCCTTTGGTCTCATGCGCCCCTTTGTTGGGGCGTGGTTTCTGGGTGAGCGGGTCTTGGCGCCCGGCTTCGTTTTGGATTGCTGTTGTCCTTTTACTTGCTGGTCACGTCGCCAGCATGTCCTGGTGCTTGCCGCCGAGGCCCAGGTAGGCCTCGATAACCCGCGGGTCGTCGCGCAGCTGGTCGGCCGGACCTTCCATCGCCACCGCGCCGGTTTCCAGCACGTAGGCGTAGTCGGCCACCGCCAGCGCGGCGCGGGCGTTCTGCTCGACGAGCAGGATCGACACGCCGCGGCGGCGCAGCTCGGCGATGATGCGGAAGATCTCGCGGGTGATCAGCGGCGCCAGCCCCAGGCTCGGCTCGTCGAGCATCAGCAGCTTGGGCTTGGCCATCAGCGCGCGGCCCACCGCCAGCATCTGCCGCTCGCCGCCGGACAGCGTGCCGGCGGCTTGGCTGCGGCGCTCCTTGAGGCGCGGGAAGAGGCTGAAGACCTCCTCCATGGTGTCCCGGTACTTGCGGTCGCCGCTGCGGTAGCGGTGGAAGGCGCCCAGCTCCAGGTTGTCCTCCACGCTCATCTCGCCGAACAGCTCGCGCTTCTCGGGCACCAGGCTCATGCCGCCGGCCACCAGGCGCTCCACGTCGGGCGCCACTTCCAGCTGGCCGTCGAAGCGCACCTGGCCCTTCGATTCGAGCAGGCCGATGATCGCCGACAGCATCGTCGTCTTGCCGGCGCCGTTGGGCCCGATCACCGTGACGATCTGCCCTTCGCCAACGCGCAGGCTGGCGTTGGTGAGCGCTTCAACCTTGCCGTAGGCCACGCACAGCTTGCTGACTTCCAGCACGTTGCGGGTCGTCGTGTTCATCACTCCACACCCCCCAGATAGGCTTCCAGTACGCGCGGGTTTTGCTGCACCTCGTCGGGCAGGCCTTCGGCGATCTTCTGGCCGAACTCCATCACCACCACGCGATCCACCAGCCCCATCACGAAGTCCATGTCGTGCTCCACCAGCAGGATCGCCATGCCTTCGCCGCGCAGCTTGACCAGCAGCTCGCCGAGGGCCTGCTTCTCCTTCAGGCGCAGGCCGGCGGCCGGCTCATCGAGCAGCAGCAGGCAGGGGTCGGAAGCCAACGCCCGGGCGATCTCGAGGATGCGCTGCTGGCCGAGGGCCAGGCTGCCGGCTTCGGCGTGCATGAATTCGCCGAGGCCGACGCGCTCGATCTGGTAGGCGGCTTCGCGCAGCAGGCGGCCCTCCTCGTCCCGGTCCATACGCCAGGCGGCCGGCAGCACGCCGCGGCTGCCGCGCAGGTGGGCGCCGAGGGCAACGTTCTCCAGCACCGTCATCCGCGGCAGCAAGCGTACGTGCTGGAAGCTGCGGCTCATGCCGAGGCGGGCGATCTCCCGCGAACCGTGGCCGGCGATGGCTTTGCCGCGGAACAGCACCTCGCCGGAGGTCGGCGTATCGACGCCGGACAGCTGGTTGAACATGGTGCTCTTGCCGGCGCCGTTGGGGCCGATCAGCGCGAGGATCTCGCCGGCCTTCACGTGCAGGTTCATGTCGTTGTTGGCAACGAGGCCACCGAAGCGCCGGGTCACATTCTTCGCTTCGAGAATCACCTCGCCGGCGGTCGGCATGGCCTTGCGCGGCAGCGGCTCGGCGGCGGCATCCACGTGGCGCACCGTGCCGCGGCTCGGCGCCAGGCGGGCGATCAGCGGCCACAGGCCTTCCCGCGCCCGCTGCAAGAGCACCACCATCAGCAGGCCGAAGATGATCGTCTCGAAGTTGCCTGACGCGCCGAGCAGGCTCGGCAGCCAGTCCTGCAGCCACTGCTTGAGCAGGGTGATCACGCCGGCGCCGACGATGGCGCCCCACACCTGCCCCGCCCCACCGACCACTGCCATGAACAGGTACTCGATGCCCACATGCACGCCGAAGGGCGACGGATTGACGAAGCGCTGCAGATGGGCATACAGCCAGCCGGATGCGGCGGCATGCAGCGCGGCGATGACAAAGATGATCATCCGCGAGCGGGAGGTATTCACGCCCATCGCCTCGGCCATCACCATGCCGCCCTTCAGCGCGCGGATCGCCCGCCCTTCGCGGGAATCCAGCAGATTGCGGGTGGTCAGCACGGCCACCAGCAGGAAGGCCCAGATCAGGTAGAACAGCTCGCGGCCCTCGTCCAGCTCCCAGGCGAACAGGCTGATCGGCGGGATGCCGGTGAGGCCGGTGTGGCCGCCCAGGGTGTCCATCGTGCCGAACAGGAAGTACAGGCTGATGCCCCAGGCGATGGTGCCGAGCGGCAGATAGTGGCCGGACAGGCGCAGCGTCAGGGAGCCGAGGATCAGCGCGACGGTGGCGGTGAGCAGCAGGCCGACCACCAGCGCGGCCCACGGGGACGACGCCCAGGCCAGCCAGCCGGGCAGATCCGGGCTGGTGGTGAGCACCGCCGTGGTATAGGCGCCAAGGCCGACGAAGGCCGCCTGGCCGAAGCTGGTCAGCCCGCCGACGCCGGTCAGCAGCACCAGGCCGAGGGCCACCATCGCCGCCAGGCCGATGTAGTTGAGGAGCGTCACGTAGAACTCGGGCAGCACCGCCGGCGCCACCGCCAGCAGGGCCAGCAGCACGAGGGGCAGGCTGAGGGCGAAACGGGTGGCCGGGGCCGAGCCGGTGGTAGGCAGCAGCGACACGGCTGCATTGCGGACGGGGGCGTTCATTCTTCTTCCTCCACGTGGTGGCTGGTGAAGGAGCGCCACATCAGCACCGGAATGATCAGCGTGAAAACGAAGACTTCCTTGTAGGCGCTGGCCCAGAAGGACGAGAAGGACTCCAGCACGCCGACCAGCAGCGCACCGGCGGCGGCGATGGGATAGCTGGCGAGGCCGCCGACGATGGCCGCGACGAAGCCCTTGAGCCCGATCAGGAAGCCGGTGTCGTAGTAGATGGTGGTCAGCGGCGCGATCAGGATGCCCGACAGCACGCCGATGAAGGCCGCCAGCAGGAAGGTGAGCTTGCCCGCGAAGACCGGCGAGAAGCCCATCAGGCGTGCCCCATTGCGGTTGATGGCGGTGGCGCGCAGAGCCTTGCCGTACAGGCTGCGCTCGAAGAACAGCCACAGCCCGCCGATCAGCGCCGCCGACACGGCGACCACCCACACCTGCTGTCCGCTGACCGTCAGGCTACCCAACGCAAATTGGGCATCGGAGAAGGCCGATGTGCGTGCCCCTTCCGCGCCGAAGAACAACAGGCCGAGGCCGACCATCGCCACGTGGATCGCCACCGAGACGATCAGCAGGATCAGCACCGGCGCTTCCGCCACCGGTTGATAGGCGAGCCGATACACCAGCGGCCCCAGCGGCACCAGGATCGCCAGCGTGAGCGCCGACTGCACAAGCACCGACTGACTGGCCGGCAGCGTGTAAAGCAATACGACCAGCGCCAACGGGTAGCCAAGACACCAAGCGAAGCTGGCTGCCAGCCCCGCCCGGCTGCCGCCACGCAGCGCCTTCCAGCCGTCCAGCCCGGCAGCCAGCGCGCCGAGCACGACCAGCAGCCACAGGGTGGCGGGCACCTTGCCCTGTTGCAGCATGGCCATGGTGAGCGCCCCGTAGGCCACGTACTCGCCCTGGGGAATGAAGATGACGCGGGTCACGGCAAACACCAGTACCAGCGCCAGGGCCAGCAGCGCATACACCGCGCCGGAGGTGATGCCGTCCTGGGTCAGGATCAGCGCAATGTCCAGTTCCATCAAAGCCTCCCCGACCTGCCGGCGCCGCGGACCATGCCGCGCCACGTCCGACCCCGCAGGGGAACCGATGAAACCGGAGCTTGAGAGCTCGGTCTCGGGCACATCTGTTGTCTCCTCACATTCCTGTAAGTGGAACCGGACGGCGGCTTGTGCCGCTCTTTTCCGGTAGGCGCTGCCTTATGTCTGCAGCGTGATGTCACTGTAGCGTTCACTAACTACCCTGTCAAACACTTGGATAACTAATTAGTTAAAATAGTCGGAAGCGCTCCAGCGGCCTTCGCGTGGGGGCAGCCCGTCGATCCGGGCTGCAAGCTGGCGGGAGCGACCAACAGACCGCCGCTGGTTTAGACTGCAGGGACTGGAAAGGCACGACAGATGGCAACACAGCAGGAAACACCCACCGCCCCCGCGCAGGACAGCGAAGCGGCGATTCTCGAACTGGCCCGCCGCGAACCCGAGCTCGGTCAGGCCGCAGTCGCCCGGCGGCTGCAGGAACAGGGCTACCGCATCTCCCCGTCCGGGGTCCGCTACATCTGGCAGAAGCACGACCTGGAAACCACGGTGAAACGCCTCAACGCACTGGCCGCGGACTCCGCCGAGGGTGTGGAGGCGCTGACCGAGAGTCAGCGCGAGTTGCTCGAACGCAGCTCCGTCACCGCGCGCCTGCTCCACCCCGGAGGAGAAGGCGGCACCGAGGCGGACGAGCCGCTGGAGCGCAGCGAAGTCATCATCAACGCGGCAGCCGAGCTGTTCAGCACCGCTGGCTACGACCGGACGTCGATCCGCGACATCGCCAGCCGCGTCGGCCTGCTGCCGGGTTCGATCTACCATCACTTCCCGTCGAAGGAAGAGCTCTATATCGCCGTCCACCGGGAGGGCTTCCGCCGCGTGCTGAAGCGCGCCAAGGCCGCCGGCGAAGGGATCTCAGACCCGTGGGAACGCCTGCAGCGTGCCTGTGAGATCCACGTGCACGGAATGACCGAAGGCTCACCGGTAGACCGCATCACCGGCACCAACCTGGCACTGATCGGCAACGACGACATCCAGGCGCGCATCCAGCCCTTCCGCGACGAGTACGAGCAAGTCTTCCGCGAGCTGATCGACGCACTACCAATGCGCCCCGGGGTCGACCGCAAGCTCTTCCGCCTGACCCTGCTGGGCAGCATGAACTGGGTCTACCTCTGGTACCGTCCCGGGCTGCGCACGCCCGCCCAGATCGCCTCGGCCATGCTCGACATGATTCGCGACGGGGTAGGTCCGGACACCTCGGGTGACAAAGCCTGACACTGCGGGCGGGGAATTGCTCACGAAGCCCTCGTATAACTTACGGCATAGGGATAGAGCCAATTTATAATTTGGGGGCCCCAAACTTGCCGCACCCGATTCCGTGCCCTCCTTCTGTTGCCCCTGCGTGCCCTGCACCGTGCCCCACGGCCGGAGCACATCGTGCTGAAACTCCGCCTCCCCCGCCGACAGGCCAGGCGCCTGCCGGTCCTGGCCTGGCTGACCCTGGTGCTGGCATCCGGCGCCGTCGGCGTGTACTGGTGGCGCGTGGACGTCTTCTATCAGCAGCTGGAGAGGGATACGCTGGCCCAGATCAACCTGCGGGCGACGGAACTGGCGTCGGCAGTGGCCGCGCACACCGAAACGACCATCCGCAGCGTGGACCTGGCCCTGCGCCACCTGCGCGATGAATATGCTGCCGGGCGGGACATCGACGCGACGGTGCGAACGATACGCGAGAGCTTCCCCCCCGATGCGATCGTTCAAGTGGCGGTAATCGCGCCGGACGGCTACCTCAGAAAGACCAGCATCGGGCGTTTCGAGCGGACCTACCTGGGGGATCGCGAGCACTTCCGCGCCCACCTGGACAGCCCGGACGACAACCTCTTCATCAGCCGCCCCGTGCTTGGGCGCGCCTCCGGCATGTGGTCGATCCAGTTCACCCGACCGATCCGCCACAATGGCGAGTTCGCCGGCGTCATGGTGCTGTCCATCGCCCCACAGTACTTCGCTGACAGTCACCAACAGATCGAACAGGGCGGCCGTAACGTGGTCTCCCTGTTCCGATCCGACGGCAGCTACTTGGTGCGCACCCCCAAGCTGCTCGAGGCAATGGGCAAGCGCGTGCCCGCCGACCGCCCTTTCCTGCGGGCTGACGCGCCTTTGCAGGGTGGTTTCCGGGTCTACGCCGCCTTCGACACGATCGCCCGCACCTACGCCTGGCATCGCCTCGCCAACTACCCGGTCGTGGTCAATGTAGGCCTTGACGAGGACGTGCAGCTGGGCCGCCTCCGTACCGACATCGAGCGCTCCCATCTTCGCACCGCCATCGGTGGCGCGATCGTGCTGCTGCTGGCTGGGGTGGTCTCGCAGCTGCTCCGCCGCGCGGCCCGCCAGCAGGAGGCCTTGGTTGCCAGCGAGCAACGCCATCGCTCCTTCTTCGAGAAGAACGTGTCGGTCAAACTGGTGATAGACCCGGAGAACGGCCGCATCGTCGATGCCAACCCCGCCGCGCTGCGCTATTACGGCTATCCGCGGGAGACCCTGCTCGGCCTGCGCATGCACGATCTCAACGGCCTGTCACCGGAACAGGACCGCTTGGAGATGCACAAGGCCCTGCACGAGGAACGCATGTTCTTCACCTTCCGCCACCGTCTTGCCAACGGCAGCGAACGCGATGTGGAGGTGTATTCCGGACCGGTGGAAGTGGCTGGCAGGTCGATGCTGTACTCCATCGTCCACGACGTGACGACCCGCCGCGAACTGGAGCTACGCCTGGCGGAAAGCGAGGAGCTGCATCGCAACCTGTTCATGACGGTCGCCGACGGCATCACGGTGATGAGTCGCGAAGGGATTGTCGCGGCCTGGAACGAAGCCGCGTTGAGCATCCTCGGGGTGGACGCGGACGGCATCCGCGGGCGCGCTTACCAGATGTACGACGCCAGCGGCACTCAGCTGGCACTCAGCGACTACCCTTCGTCCCTCGCCGCCCGCGGGGAGTTCGTCGACCACCAGCTCTACAGCGTGCAACACCTGGACGGCCGGCATGTGTGGATCACCGTCAGCAGCCGCCCGCTCAGGGTCGGCGGCACAAGCGAAGGCGCCGCGGCCGTGTTGTCCTTCTCCGACATCACCCAGCTGGTGGAGGCCGAGGAATCCCTGCGCGTCGCCGAATCGGTTTTCGAGGTGGCCAGCGAGGGCATCATCGTCACCGACGCGAAAAACCGCATCATCGCGGTGAATCCGGCCTTCTCGGTGCTGACCGGCTACCCGGCCGGCGAGGTACTCGGCAAGCGGCCCTCGGTGCTCGCCTCCGGCATCCACGACGGCGCCTTCTACAGCAGCATGTGGCAACGCCTGGAGCACGACGGGCGCTGGGAAGGCGAGATCAGCAACCGACGCAAGGACGGGCGTCTCTACATTTCCTGGCTGCGCATCAACGTCGTGCCGGAACGGCTCGGCCACGGCAAACGCTACGTCGGCCTGTTCAGCGACATCACCGACCGCAAGCGCGAAGCCGACGCGGTCTGGCGGCAGGCCAACTTCGATGCCCTCACCGGACTGGCCAACCGCAAGCTGCTTGAAGACCGGCTGCAACAGGCCATCGCCCGCGCCCACCGCAGCCAGACCGCCGTGGCCGTGCTGTTCATCGATCTGGACCGCTTCAAGCCGATCAACGACACCTACGGCCACGCCGCCGGTGACGAACTGCTGCGCCAGGTCGCCCGCCGCCTGGAGAACAGCCTGCGCGACGAGGACACCGTCGCGCGGCTCGGCGGCGACGAATTCGTCGCCGTGCTGCCCGACCTGCGGATCGAGGACTTTCCCAGCCGGGTCGCCGAAAAGATCGTATCGGTGCTCAACGAACCCCATCGACTCGGCACCGATATCGTCGATGTGTCGTGCAGCGTCGGCATCAGCCTCTTCCCGAAGGACGGTGACACCCCAGGCAAGCTGATCGCCGCCGCTGACGCCGCCATGTACGGCGCCAAGCAGGCCGGACGGGGTACCTGGCAGCGGGTCTAAGCCCGCCCTGCGCTACGCCGCAGCAATCAAGGCGAGGTGACGGGACGGCTCACCGGCAGCACGACGGTGAAGGTGGAGCCCCGGCCCGGCATGCTGTCGACCTCGATGTGCCCCCCATGGCGCTCGACAATGCCGTAGCAGAGGGACAGCCCCAGCCCGGTCCCCTTCCCCACCGGCTTGGTGGTGAAAAATGGGTCGAAGATCCGTGCCAGGTTCTCGGAAGGGATGCCGCAACCGGTATCGCTGATGGAAATCCGCACCCTGTCGCCGTCGGCGCGAGTGCGGAGGGTAATCGTGCCATGGGTCTCGATGGCCTGGGCCGCGTTGACCAGCAGGTTCATGAACACCTGGTTGAGCTGGGACGGCAGGCACTCCACCAATGGCAGTTCGTCGTAGTCGCGCACCACGTCGGCCTTGTACTTGATCTCGTTGCGGACCACGTTGAGCGTACTGTCGATGCAGCCATGCAGATTGGTCCATTCCCGGACACTCTCGCCAACCCGCGAGAAGTCCCGCAGATCCTGCACGATCACCCTCACCCGCTCCGTGCCCTCCAGCGACTCCTCGATCAGCGGGGCCATATCCTCGCGCAGGAAGTCGATGTCGGCGGCACGCCTGGCCTGCTCCAACCGGGCCGCCGTCTCGGTGTCCGCCTGAAAGCGTTTGGCGCAGGATTCGTAAATCGCCAGTACGTCCAGCAGCTTGGCGGCGTAATCCTTGAGCGTACCGAGATTGGAATTGACGAAGCAGATCGGGTTGTTGATCTCATGGGCCACGCCCGCCGCCAGTTGGCCAATTGAGGCCAGCTTTTCCGACTGCAACAGCTGGCAATGGGCATCCTCGAGTTGGCGGATCAGCACCTTCTGCTCCTCCTTCTCGCCCTCCAGCGCCGCCTGGGTGAGCTTGTGCTCCTCTATTTCCCGCTCCATGCGTGCCTTGGCCTGTTGCAGTTCCCGGTTCATCGCTTCGTTCTTGCGCAGCGCGATCTCGAGCTCCTGCGTCCGCCGGCGGACCTGCTGCTCCAGCAGCAAGGTGTTCTGGAACATGCCGAAGCTGGTGGTCTGGGAGTTCATCGACTGTTCGGCGCGCTTGATCAGTGCCGCCACCACCTTGTTGAGCCGGACAATCTCCGCCTTCAGGGCCTCCTCCCCCTGCACCACGTCGCGCTCAGTCATGGCCGACCGCCCGGTATTCGCCGATCGCCAGCCCGGTCAGGGTCTGATTCACATGCACGCCCCAGAACTGCTCGCCATAGGTGCAGAAACCGACGCAATGCGCCTGGCGGTACGTCTCGTCCACCACGGGCTTGACTCCCCGCTGCCTCATTTCCAGGTTGCGCAGAACGCAATCGAAACCCAGTGTGAGCTGGGGCTCTCCCAGCGCATCGCGAATACCCTGGAAGGTCTGCTGCACATCAGCCAGCAGATCGGTTGCCCGCGCCACACGGAAGACCAGGCCCTCCTCGATCGCGCAGTAGAAGGTCAGGCTGCCGTCCGGATTGACGCTGCGGATCGAGCGCACATAGTCCGAACCGTTGATGACCACCACTACGGGCACCGCCGCAAAAGCGTCAGGGCGCAAGTCCTCCACGCGGACACCGGCGATCCGGGCGTACTCGCTGGCCGCCGGCAGGCCATTGATCTCCTTGACGATCCGCTGCCCCGCATCGGCAGCCGTGACCACCAGGCGCTCATCCAGGCATTCGAAATGCTGGGTCTTGAATACATGAACCGGGCAATCGGTATGGGCCACCACCAACGCCGCAGCATCCTCGTGAAACGCGCCGTCAAAATAAACCTGAGTCCTCGCAAAGCGCAGATCATCACCGGCCGAGCCGCCCACCAGCGGCAGGTTGCCGATACCATCCTGGAACGCCCGCGCGACCAGTTCTTCACGCACCGACAGCCCATCCACCAGCATCAGCGCAAAGCCGTTACGGCGGCCACCATCCCGGACCTCGAGCGCGTCGTACAAGGAGTAGGCAAAGCGCCGTCCGGCATCCAGGTCGAAATCGGCAAGCCCGCCCAGGAGGCCCGCATGTATGGAGAAATGGGCACTGGCAAAACTCGCGCCCACGAGACTCCATTCCCGGTATCCGAGCGGACCGATCTCACCGGCGGTCGTGCATCCCACCACGGTCACGCCTGGAAAAGAGGCTCGCATCTCAGCCGCCAGCACATCCAGGTCGTAATGGCTCGAACAGAAAAAAATCACCGCCGACATGTCCGGCTGGACGACACCCGCGTGGAACTCACGGACGGCAACGGCGGCATCAACGGCGCTGGACTGGGCGGAACGACAGGCTTGAACGACATCCATGAACGGCATCTCTCGACAACAGGGGCCGCATACCCCTACGGCGCCACTCTGCCGAAAGCACCTGCCATTGGGAAGGACCTATTCCGCGCCGGAATCTACGGCCGCGAAGCCCATACTCTGGGTGATAATTCGACCCACCGCCCCAACGCTGCCCCATGATCGCGCGCAAATACCTCTATCTCATAGCCCTTGCCCGGGAACGGCACTTCGGCCGCGCTGCCGAAGCCTGCCACGTATCCGCGTCGACGCTGTCCGCGGCGATCCGTGACATCGAGCATGAACTGGGGGTCACCATCGTTGAACGCGGCCAGCAGTTTTCCGGCCTGACCCTAGAAGGCGAGCGGGTACTCGAATGCGCCCGCCAAATGGCCGCCCGCGCCGAAGGCCTGCACCAGGAACTCGCCCAGTTGCAGGACGGCCTGTCCGGCCGGCTACGGCTCGGCGTCATTCCCACCGCCCTGACCGCAGTTGCGGCCCTCACCGCGCCCTTTGCGCGGCGCCACCCGCATGTGGACATCGAAGTGCTGTCGATGAGCACCCAGCAGATCATCGCCGGGCTACGCAGTTTCGAACTGCACGGCGGCATCACCTACCTCGAGGCGGCGGCAGCGGACCTGTCGGCCACCCCTTTGTGGTGCGAGAACCATGTGCTGATCACCCCCGCAGACAGCCCCCTCGAGCGGCGGGAATGGGTCACCTGGCAGGAGGCCGCCCAACTCCCCCTGTGCCTGCTGCCCCCCAACATGCACAACCGCCAGACCATTGACAACGTGTTCGCCACCATCGGCCACAAGCCACGGCCAACCCTGGAGACCGACTCCATCGTCAGTATCCTGGCCCATGTGGGCGCCGGCCACTGGTCGAGCATCGTGCCGCGCGCGGTGCTCGAGTTAATCGGCGTTCCCAACGGCGTCCGCGCCTACGATCTGCGCGAACCGGTCGTAGAATGGGCTACCGGCCTGCTCCTGCTCAATCGCCAACCGCGCTCGCCGATGGCCGAGGCCCTGCTCGCCGAAGCACTTCGGCTGGGAGGTTAGAGGCCTGCGGCAGGGCCGCCTACTACCGGGAGGACGTGATCGATGAAACCCCTGTTTTCGAACACCCTCGTCACCCTGCTTCTGCTCACCGGTCCATTTGCCACGACCGCGGCGGCAGATTGCGGCCGACAGCATGCACCACCCTTCATCAGCGGCGGCATAGGCGAAGATGAACGCCTCGACATGCGGGTCGTCGCCTGCAACTACAACCTCCGCCTGGTTTTCGCGCAGGCCGGCAGTGGTGCCTATCTGGCGGCGGTGCGCGTCCGCATCGAGGATGCGACGACCCATGCCCGACTGATCAATACAGTCGCCAAAGGACCGTTCTTCTACGCCTCACTCCCCCCCGGCAGCTACGACGTACGCGTCCGATACCGCGGCCAGGTGCAGGAGCGAAATTTCGTCATCCGCGACGGCAACACACGCACCAGCCATTTCTACTGGCCCTGAGCTGCACACGAGACATCCCCAGCGCAAAAACAAAGCCCCTGCCGGTTTCCCGGACAGGGGCCTCGTCATCGACAGCCGGGTCAGGCCCGGCACATCGAGAGGGTCTTACACTTCGACGGTATCGGCGACTTCAACGAAGGCCGGGATCTGGTCGAAGTTCATGTAGCGGTACACATCGGCCGCCTTGGCGTTCACCGCCTGAACCTTTTCCTGGTATTCAGCGACGGTCGGCAGGCGGCCCAGCAGGGCAGCGATAGCGGACAGTTCAGCGGAAGCCAGATACACGCGGGTGTCGATACCCAGGCGGTTCGGGAAGTTACGGGTCGAGGTGGACACCGCGGTGGAACCCTTGCGGATCTGCGCCTGGTTACCCATGCACAGCGAGCAGCCCGGCATTTCCATACGGGCGCCGGCCTTGCCGAGGACGCTGTAGTAGCCTTCTTCGGTCAGGATCAGGGCGTCCATCTTGGTCGGCGGGGCGATCCACAGGCGAGCCGGGATGTCGCTCTTGCCGT
>NZ_JAYSDK010000042.1:0-38655 GCF_041914405.1 Zoogloea sp. | reverse complement strand
GTGCTAGCTTTGCGTACCGTCACTTATTGCACTGAAAACGAGGAGACCCCAGGTGGTGCGCTGCGGCAGCTTTGCCGAGGCCGCGCGGCGCCTGGGGACCCCGCCCAACACCTTGAGCCGCCGGGTCCAGCAGTTGGAAGCGCAGTTGGGCACGCGGCTGATGCAGCGGTCCACCCGCAAGCTGTCGCTCACAAGCGCCGGCCAGGACTTCCATGCCCGCTGTGCAGGCGCGGTGGATGGCCTGGTGGACGCCGGTCAGGCCTTGATGTCGGGCAACGACGTGCCCAGCGGGCTGGTGCGGGTGGCCGCGCCAGCCGACTTCTTCGACCTCTTCCCGATGGAAAGCCTGGCGGCATTCCTGGCCGCACACCCGCAGGTGCGGATGGACTTCGTGCTCAGCGATGCACGCGCCGACATCATTGGCGACCGCATCGATGTTGCCATCCGGGGCGGCGTTCTTGAGGACTCGGGCCTGTTCGCCCGCAAGGTGCTGGATGCCGGCCGGGACGGCCTGGTGGCCAGCCCGGCCTACCTGGCGGCGCGGGGCGCACCGGCCCGCCTGGCCGACCTGGTCGACCACGACTGCCTGGTCTTCACCCACCCGAGCGGGCGCGCGGACTGGCGGCTCTCAGGGCCGGATGGCGAGGATGCCGAAGTGCAGGTCAGCGGCCGGTTCAGCGGCAACACGGCCCAGGCCTTGCGCAAGGCAGCGCTGGCCGGTCTGGGCATTGCGCTGCTGCCGTCGACGATGACGCGCCGGGAACTGCGCGCCGGCCTGCTGATCCCGGTGCTGCCCTCGTTCCATCGCAAGGGGCACGGTGTGCACCTCGTCCATGCCAGCCGGCGCCACATGCCATCGGCCGTGTCGGCGTTCATCGCGCTGGTGGCCGACAAGCTCGGCGAACTGGAAGAGAGACCGGTGACGGCGCCTGGCGCACCGGCCTGAGGGTTGGGAAGGCGTTGGCCATCGGCGCTCCTCCAAACCGGGTCCAGCAGGTGCCGGCAGCGCCCGTCGCAACGTCAGCCAGTCACCACTTCATCTCGCCCTTGTTGACCTTGGCGCCGATCTCCAGCGCGATGGCCAGGCCGGCCTCGGGGTAGGCCTTCTTCATCGCCTCGATCAGCGCAGCGCTGTTGGCGGCCTTGGGCAGCTCCTGCTCGTAGCGTGCCAGGTACGTCTGGCTCCAGGCCAGCTGCGCTGCGTCTTGCTTCTGGCCCGGCAGGCTGTGGCCGGGGATCACGACCGCCGGTTGCAGCGCCGCCATGGCCCCCAGTTTCTTGGCCCAATCGGCGCGCTCCTGCACGCTCTGCGCGTCGGCCGTCCACAGGTGCAGACCGGCATACACGTTCACGCCGCCGGCGATGGTCTTGATCGACGGAATCCACACGAAGCTGCGGTGCGGCAGGCTGTCGTCCAGACCGCGGATCTCCAGCGTCTGGTCTTCCAGGGGGATGGTGTTGCCGGCCAGCACGTCGGGCAGGGGCACGGCCTTGGGGGCGTTGGCGCCCATGCGCGGGCCCCAGACCTGCAGCTTGGTGGCCAGGGTGGCCTCGATCTTCTTGCGCGTGGGCGCGGTGGTCACCACCTTGGCGTCCGGGAAGTGCTGCTTCAACACCTCGATGCCGAAGTAGTAGTCCGGGTCGGCCTGGCTGATGTAGATGGTCTTCAGCGTCTTCTTGCTGTCCAGCACCATGGCCGCGATGCGCAGCGCGTCGGCGCGGGTGAAGCCAGTGTCCAGCAACACGGCATCGGTCTTGCCGGCCACCAGCACCGCGTTGACGTGGAAGCTGGCGGCGTCTGCGTTGTAGACCTGCACGGTCAGCGGTGAAGCCGTCTGGGCAGCGGTCTGTGCGGCCGCGCCGGTGGCAACGACGCCCAGCGCCATGGCGGCGGGAATCAGGGCCAGGGCCCAGGTCTTGAAGGTGTTCATCACAAGCTCCATCCGATGGTTGATCGATGGGCAGACTCTATTGAATCGAATCTTGAAGATAAACTTCGATCTAAGAATATATTTGTCAACCTAATCGAATCAATCCATGGACCACCTGGGCGCCATCCGCACCTTCATCGAGATCGCCGACCAGGGCAGCCTGACCAAGGCAGCCGAGACGCTGGACCTGTCGCGCGCCATGGTCAGCCGCCACCTCGACGGCCTGGAGCGCTGGCTGGGCACGCGGCTGCTGCACCGCACCACCCGCCGCGTGGGCCTGAGCGAAGCCGGTGCCGAAGCCCTGCCCCGCCTGCGCCAGATGCTGGACCTGGCGGCCGACCTGCAGGCCGTGTCGGGTGCACGCCGGGCCGAGCCTGTCGGCAAGCTTCGCATCACCACCAGTCTGTCGTTTGCGATGGCCTGCCTCACGCAGGTCATCGTCGAGTTCCAGCGGCTACACCCGCGCATCACGGTGGACCTGATGACCGTGGACCGGGCCGTGGATCTGGTGGCCGAACGCATCGACCTGGCGGTGCGCATCACCAACCGTCTGGACGATGGCGTGGTGGCGCGCAGGCTGGCCGGTTGTCGCTCGGTGCTGTGTGCAGCACCTGCCTACCTGTCGCTGCACGGCCAGCCGAAGCAGGCGTCGGACTTGGCCCATCACGCCTGCATCACCCACGCGTTCGGCAGCCGCGCCGAGTACAGGCTGACCCATGCCGGTCAGGTGGTGGAGCGGGCCGTGTCCGGGCCGCTGTCAGGCAATGAAACGGCCGTGGTGCGCCAGGCTGCGCTGGCCGGCGCCGGCATCGCGATGCTGCCCACCTACTTCGTCGGTGACGACCTGCGGCGCGCCACCCTGGTGCGCGTGCTCCCTGACCACGAGCCCGAGGCGCTGGGGATCCACGCCATCTACCTGTCGCGCCAGCACCAGCCCCTGCCCTTGAAGCTGTTGATCGACTTCCTGGCCGACCGCTTTGGCGGCGACACCGCGCCCTTGGACCAGCCGATCCCCGTGCCTTCGCTCACGCCCCGGCGCGGATCTCGGTCATCAGGTCGCGCTGCAGGATGACCGATGCGCAGAGCGTGGCCCCGACCAGGGCGCCGATCACGCCGTCGGTGGCCACGTCCTGCCCGGTCAGGTAGAGCCCCTGCACGGGGGTGGTCGGGCGCAGCCAGTCCTGCTCGAAGCGCTGTGGCGACGAGGCCACGCCCATGAAGCCGCCACGCTCGCGCTTGGCGAAGGTCTCGTAGGACAGCGGTGTGGAGACCTCCACCACATCCACATGCTGCGCCGCGGCGGGCACGTGCCGGAACAGTTCCTCCAGCAGGCGCTGCTGGATCACGGCCTTGCGCGCCAGGTAGTCGTCGCCGCGCTTCATCCACGGCGTGCCGGCCCAGCGCGCAAAGTGGCTGTAGTCGGTGTAGGCATACATCTCCACCGTGGCGCGGCCTGAGAAGTCACGTTCCCACAGAGGGTCCTTGGTCGACGGAAAGGTGATGAAGTGCCAGGGGAATGGCGCGTCGAAGTCCTGCCGGTGCGCCACCAGGTTGGCTTCCAGATCCGGCCCCGGATGCGACCAGATGTTGGCCGGCGTGAAGCCCAGTTCGGCATGGCTGGCCTTGAAGCCGATGTTCAGGCCGACGATGGCGTAGGTGTCCTCCACCTTCGGCAGCAGCGCCTTGGCCGCCAGCACGCCTGGGCTGCTGCCGTGCAGCAGCCGGCCGAAGGTGTTCTCCACGCCCGCATTGCTGACCACCCGCGGGCAGCGCAGCACCTCGCCCGAGGCCAGGCGCACGCCCTGCACCGCGTCGCCTTCGACCAGCACCTCGGCCACTTCGGCGCTGTGCAGCACCCGCCCGCCTGCGGCTTCGATGATGGGCACCATGGCCTGCGCAAAGGCCGCGCCACCGCCCTCCGGGTAGTGGGCGCCGTGCAGGTAGTGCTTGGCCAGCATGCAGTGCATGGCAAACGAACTCTTGCTGGGCTCGAGGCTGTAGTCGCCCCAGTTGGCACAGATCACGGCGATCAGCTCGTCGTTGTCGGTCAGGCTACGCAGCACCTGCTGGGTGGTCTGGCTGGCATAGCGGCGGAAGTCCTGGCCATGGCGCTGCATCAGCGCCGCGCCCGCCTCGGGCGGCAGGGCCTTGGCACCGAAGTACGGCGCCGACGACTTGGCCACGCTGCCGACCAGGGCCATGTAGGCCTGGATCGCCTGCGCTTCCGCCGGGAAATGGCTGGTCAGGAACTCGGCATAGGCCTGCGGGCCGGCGGGCACGTCGTAGCCCCGGCCGGCGATCACCATGCGGTTGAAGATCGACGGCATCGGCGCCCAGCGCAATTGCCCGCCCGTCACCCGGTTGAACAGCTTCCAGCCGGCGCCGTTGGGGTTGCCCACCTCGCCGATGTAGTGCATGCCCACCGTCCAGCGGTAGCCGTGGCGGCTGTAGGCCTGGGTCATGCCGCCCACGATGGTGTTCTGCTCCAGCAGCAGCACCTTCTGCCCGGCCTGCGCCAGGTGCGAGGCCAGCGCCAGGCCGCCCATGCCCGAGCCGATCACCACGGTGTCGAAGCTGCCCTGGATGCTTTCGTGCCTGCGGTAGGGCGCGCCGATCTTGGCGCTGGCGCGTGTGGTCGTGCTTGTCATCATTTGCTTGTCAGTCGAGGTTGTGTTCGGTGGCGGCCCGGGCGCGCAAGGCCACCTTGTCGAGCTTGCCCACGGCCGTGAGCGGCAACTGGTCCAGGATGGTCAGTTGCACCGGCGCTGCCACCGGGTCGTCCAGCCGCTGGCGGCAAGCGGCCAGCAGCTGCGCGGGGTCGGCCTGGGCGTCGGGTTTCAGGCTGACGAAGGCCACCGGCACCTCGCCAGCGCGGGCGTCGGGCCGCGCCACCACCGCCGCCAGGGCGATGGCAGGGTCGGCATGCAGGGCTTCCTCCACGCCTTGCGGGTCGATGCTGTGGCCGCTGCGCTTGATCAGGTCCTTGGCGCGACCCGAGATCCAGAAGTAGCCGTCGGCATCGCAGTGGCCCAGGTCGCCGGTGTCCAGCCAGCCGGGCGCGGCCAAGGCCGCGGCGGTCTGGGCCGCATCGGCATAGCCCGCAAACACGTTGGGGCCGTTGATCAGCAAATGCCCGTTCTCGCCGGGTGCGCAGTCGGCCAGCCAACGGCCCTGCGCATCCAGCTGCGCCACCTTCATCGCCTGGTAGGGCAGGCGCAGGCCGATCGAGCCGATGCGGCGCTCGCCGCGCAGCGGGCTCAGCGTGGAGATGCAGGTGCCCTCGGTCAGGCCGTAGCCTTCCAGGATCATTAGCCCGGTGCGGGCCTGCACATCGTGCGCCACCTGGCGCGCCAGTGGTGCGGAGCCGCTGATGGCCACGCGCAAGCTGCCGACCCGGGCATCGGCGATCGGAACCTGCAGCAGGCCGGCGTAGACGGTGGGTACGGCGCTGAAGCAGGTGGCGCCGAAGCGCTCGACGATGCGCCAGAAGCCTTGGATCACGCTGGCATGGCGAAAGCCCTGCGGCCCCAGCAGCACCAGGTGGGCGCCGCGGCTGAGCGGCCCCATGCTGAGCGGAATGACCGCATGCACATGGAACAGCGGCAGGCCGATCAGCACCACGTCCTGCGGGTTGAAGCCCACCATCTCGCCCATGCACCACGCCAGGTAGACCTGGTTGCGCTGGGTGTGGGTCGCAAGCTTCGGCGCGCCGGTGGTGCCGCCGGTGTGGAAACGGGCTGTGGGCAAATGCGGGTCTTGCGCTGGGGTGAAGTCCAGGCGGTCACCACGCTGCGACGCGCAGGCCAGATCAAAGTCATGCACTTGCACGCCCGCCGGCATGCCGAGCCCGCCGTCACCACCTACACCGCCGACGCACAGCACATGGCACAGGCCCGGCGCCTGCGCCGCGGCGGCACAGGCACGCTGCCACAGCGCCGGGTTCTGCGCCGGCCCTTCGGTCACCAGCACCGTGCAGCCGCCCGTCACCAGGATGCCGGCCACCGCAGCGGCACCCAGGGTCGGGCTGATCGGACAGACGACTGCCGCGGCCTGGCTGCCGAAGAGCGCCATGTAGGTCTGCGGCAGGTTGGGCAACAGCACGGCCACGCCTGCCGTCGGTTGCACGCCGTGGGCACGCAGCCAATTGGCCAGCCTGCGGCAGTGCTGCAGCAACTGGCCATAGTGCCAAGTCTGGGCGGGCTCGCCCGGGTCACCGTTGGGAAGGAAGCTGAGCGCCGGGCGGTCGGCATGCCGGTCGCCGGCAGCCTCCAGCATCGCCCAGACGCTGCGCGCGGGCAACCTGCTGTCCAGCGGTGCGGCCTGCTCGAAGTCTTCGATGTCGGCCAGCGTGGCCACGCCTTGGCCGGTGGCTGGCGGCTGCACTGGGCTCATGAATGCACAGGCTCCAGCACGCCGCGGATGCCCACTGGGCGCCCATCGGGGTCGAACAGCACGCCGGGGTTCATCACGCCGCGCGGGTCGAATGCCGCCTTGGCGCCCGCCAGGGCCTGTCGCATCAGCGGCGGCACTTCGGTCTCGTAAGCGCTGCGGTGATCACGGCCCACCGCGTGGTGGTGGGTGCTGGTGCCGCCGTGGCGCACCACCGCTTCGTTGCAGGCCAGCTTGATGTCGCGCCAGCGCGCCAGGGCGCTGGCGATGTCGCCGCTGCTGCTGCCGCGCGCGGTGAAGGTGAAATACGGCGCCGGTCCGTCGGGGTAGACATGGGTGAAGCGGCACGACAGCCGGCTGGCATGGCCGGTGACGCGTTCGATGGCGGATTCCACATCCTGGCGCACGCCGTCGTAGAAGGCCTCGAAACGGTCCCAGGTGATGGCGCTCTCAAAGGTGTCGAAGATGGCCCCCAGGCGGGTGGTCTCGTCGCGCCAGTAGGGCATGCGGATGAAGGCGTTGCGCCAGTCACCCGCCGCGCCGCTGCGGTGGGCGGCGGGCTCGCCATCGGCCGGGCGCATGGAATCGGCCACGGCCTGCGGGTCCCAGCGGCCACCGTGGTCCGCCACCAGTTCCAGCGCACGCGCCATCCACGCGTCCAGCGGGTGGTCGGCGGACTCGAAGCCGAGCACCAGCGTCGGGCTCTTGCGGTCGCCCACGCCGAAAAATGCCACCTCGCGGGCATCAAGCAGGCGACAGTTGCTGGGCTGCAGGCCCGATTGCGACAGCGCGCGCACGCAACGCGCGGCGGTGAACACATCGTCGAAGGCCACCGAGGCCGAAGCCCGGAAGGTGGGCCGATCCTGCAGCCGCATCCAGGCCTGGGTGATGACGCCCATCGTGCCTTCGGAGCCGATCACCAAGCGGTCGGGTGCCGGGCCAGCGCCCGAGCCCGGCAGCCGCCGCGTCTCGACCACCCCTGCGGGCGTGACCATGCGCGTGCTCTGCACGAAGTCGTCGATGTGGGTGTACTGGGTGGCGTAGTGGCCCCCGGCGCGGGTGGCGATCCAGCCGCCCAGGGTGCTGAACTCGAAACTCTGCGGGAAGTGCCGCAGCGTGAGCCCGTGCGGCCGCAGCGCGGCTTCCAGGTCGGGGCCCAGCATGCCAGCCTGGATCAGCGCGGCGCGGCTGGCCGTGTCGACCTCCAGCACCTGGTTGAAGTGCTCCAGGTCGAGCGACAGCGTGGCGGCGTAGTCGGGTCCGACCGCTGCCTCCACGCCCCCCACCACGCTGGTGCCGCCACCGAACGGGACGACGGCCACGTTGTTCCGGCTGGCCCAGTCGAGCACGTCGGTGATGTCCGCCTCGGTGCGCGGGAACGCCACCCAGTTGGGCGCTTGCGGCACATGGCGCATCCACATGCGAGCGACGTCGGAGAAGGCCTTGCCGTAGCAGTGCGTGAGGCGGTCGTACGGCGTGGAGGACACTATTGCCGTCAGCGAATCGGGCAGCTTTCCGCGCGGCGAGGCCAGGGTGTAGTCCGCCACCTGGGGCTCGGGAAGCGCCGGGCCCATCGGGCCGAGCGAGCCCAGCAACTGGTGCACGGCGCGCAGTTCGCCGGCGGTCAGCCCGTCGCGCAGGTAACCCCAGCCCCAGAAGCGCCGGGCGGGCTTGGCGGACAAGGTGGTGGTGTCGTCAGGCGTGCTCATTGGTCTACCCTCCGTGCTGCGCACTGCGGGATTCGCGCTTGGGAGCGGCCCAGCAGCAGTTGCCGGTGGGTGGCCTGGTAGTAGGCGTGGTCGAAGCGCCTGCCTTCGGCGTTGGGGTAGCTGACGGTGATGCGGATCATGGAATGTCTCCTTCAGTGGGGGGGCGTTTTCCACGGATTGTGGCGGTTTCAAGTCCGAAGCGCAACACCCGGTTCGATGAACTGAGGATGAAGGTCCGTGGGAGCTGACCAGGGTCTGCGCGAACACCTCCAGCGGCGTATGCCAGTTGTGCGTAGCGCGAGGCCTGGTGTTCAGGCTGTCGGCGATGCTGTCGAGTTCGTCCTGGCTGAAGACGCTGAGGTCGGTGCCCTTGGGCAGGTACTGGCGGATGAGGCCGTTGGTGTTCTCGCAGGTGCCACGCTGCCAGGGGCTGTGCGGGTCGCAGAAGTAGACCTTCACGCCCGTCTGCGCGGCCAGCTCGACATGCCGGGACATCTCCTTGCCCTGGTCGTAGGTGAAGCTCTGGCGCAGCGGCGCGGCGATCGAATTCAGCTTGGCAGAGAAGCCCGCCAGCGCCGAGGCGGCCGTGGCGTCGTCCATCTTGGCCAGCAGCACCAGACGGCTCGTGCGCTCCACCAGCACGCCTACAGAGGACTTGTTGCCGGCTCCCTTGATGAAGTCGCCTTCCCAGTGGCCGGGCATGACGCGGTCGTCCACCTCGGGCGGGCGCACATGGATGCTGACCATGTCGGGGATCTGGCCGCGGCGGTCTTCGCCCCGCGATCGCGACATGCGGGTGCTGCGACCGTGGCGCAGGCAGGCCACGAGTTGCCTGCGCAGCTCTCCCCGCGGCTGGGCGTAGATGGCCGTGTAGATGGTCTCGTGCGAGACGTGCCGCTCGGGTTCGTGGGGGAACACGCGCTTGAGGGTAGCCGCAATCTGCTGCGGCGACCACTTCCAGTCCAGCAGCGTTCGCACCACATCCCAGCCGACGCTGTTGAAGTCGAGCTTGCCCGCAGGACGGGCGGCCACACGCCGGCTCACGCTGGCCAGCTGCGCCGTGCGCGAGCAGTACGGCAAAGCCGTCAGCGTGTTGCGCTCCAGCTCACGCGTGATCGTCGAAGGGCTGCGGCCCAGCGCCCGGGCCATGGCCCGGGCGCTGAACCCTTGCTGCCTCATGCTGGCCATCGTCATCCGGTCCTCGACCTGAAGCTGGCGGTACTGCGTCGTCTGGATCATGTGCACACCTTACGCTGGTGGGTGTTGCACTTCAGATTTGAGGCCGCCTGTGAAAATGCGCGCATCGTCTGACCATGCGACGATGTGCCAAAAACTTGATCTGAGGCGCCAACTGGGGGTTGCCGGGAAATGACCACGCCGCAGACGGTGATTGCCACCTGGCTGCTGGGTGTGGCGGCTCAGTTCGAGCGTCTGGGCATCGCCTTCGACGAATTGGGTGCCGGGCTCGGACCGCTGACGCGTGGCCTGGCAGCGCCGACGCGGCAGCTTCAACTGGTGCAGGTGCGGCGGCTCTGGCAGCGTGCTGCCACCGTCAGCGGCGACCCGCTGCTGGGCCTGCGGGTGGGCGCCGGCCTGCCTTTGCAGGCGATGAACGTACTGACGCTGGTGGTGATGCACAGCGCCACGCTGCGCGATGCGCTGGGCCGTTGCGTGCGCTACCAGCAGCTGGTGAGCAACTCGGGTCGCTTCCGGCTGGTGGCCGTGCCCGGTGGCACGCGCATGGTCTACCAGATCACGCCCTGCCCGGTGCCCATGCACCCGGCCCAGGTGGACTCGCTGTTCGCCGGCTTCCTCACCATGCTGTACCGCTGCATGCCGGATGGTCGACGGCCTGCGGCGGTCGGCCTGCCCGGCACAGACAACGCGCTGCAGACGGTCTACGCACAGCACCTGGAATGCCCGGTCGTGCTGGGCGGGAACGACATCTACATGCAATTCGACGATGCTGTGCTGGACACACCCTGGCCTGCGGCAGACCCAAGCCTGCTGCGCTTGCTGTTGGGCCGCGCCGACGCCATGCGCCAGGCACAAGGGCGCACCGACGTATTGGTGGACCAGGTGATCGCAGCCGTGGCCGCCAAGGGCTATGCCCAGGCCCGGTGCGAGACGGTGGCCCGGTCGCTGGATCTCAGCGCGCGCACGCTGCAGCGGCGGTTGGCGGATTGCGACACCAGTTTCCGGCAAGTGGTCGAGGGGGCACGCATGGGCGAGGCGGTGGCCTTGCTCGCCGATGCGAGTGTGCCGCTGTCGGTACTGGCTGAACGCCTGGGCTACGCCGAGCCCAGTGCCTTCTCGCATGCGGTGCGAGCCCACTTCGGGGTGTCGCCACGGGCCCTGCGCGCCGACATGGCGAAGTCAGGTGCGCAACCGGGCTAACAAGCTGACGTGACGCTGTCGCATGGTTGGTCATCGTCCAATGTGTCTGCTCGTAGGCGCTGATGGACGACTCATCCCCGACATCAATGCCATCAGCATCCCGGTACTGGGCTACCGCCCGCATTGAGCGAGCATCCTGCGACGGGGGGCGCAATGGGGGCTCACGGGCCTCTCACAGGTCCAACGTCAGAACACCGGTAGCGCGCGACACACAGGCGCACATGAGGTCGCCACCAGCGCGGTCGTCTTCGGTCAGGAAAGTGTCGCGGTGCTGCAGTTGGCCACCAGCCACCGGTACCAAGCAGCTGCCGCAGATGCCGGCGCGGCAATCATGCGCAACATCCACACCATGGGCCAGTAGGGCGTCCAACAGCGTCTGCTGCTGGCCCACTACCAGCCGCTGGCCGCTCAGCAGCAAATCCACGGTGAAAGCCTCGTCACCCGCGCCGCCGGGGGCAGCCCCGAACCGCTCATGGTGCACCTGGTCGGCCGGCCAACCCTGGCGCGCAGCGATGCCCAGTGCCGCGTCCAGCATCGCCGCCGGGCCGCACACGTACAGATGGTCGCCCAGCGCGGCGTTGCCGATGCAGCGCTGCATCGCTGCCACGCTGGCGTCCACGTCCAGGCCGACCCAGGCATGCACTGCCAGGCCCCGCAGCGCCTGTAGCTCGGCACGGTATGCCATGGCATCGGGGTTGCGCCCGAAGTAGTGCAGTTCCACCTGCCGGCCAGCACCCACCAGTTCACGCGCCATGCACAGTAGCGGCGTGATGCCGATGCCACCGGCCAGCGGCACCGACCGGTCTGCCTGGGGCGCCAGCGGGAACGCATTGCTGGGACCGTCAATCTCCAGCAGGTCGCCCACCTCCACGGCTTCATGCATCCAGGCCGACCCACCTTGACCGCCACGCAGGTGCAGCACCGCGATCTCGTAGCGCAGGCGGTCTTGCGTGCTGCCCACCAGCGAGTAAGAGCGGGTCGTCGCCAACCCGCTGCCCGGACTCACCCGCACTTTCAAGTGCGCCCCGGCCTCGAAGGCCGGCAACAGCCCGCCCGCCGGGTCGACCAGTTCGAAGGCGCGGATGTCGGCGGTCAGCGGCCGGATGGCCTGGACACGGAGCTGCACGCTGTCAACCCTGCGCACGGCCCAGGCGGGCACAGATGGCGACCGCCTCGTCCATCATCGACGCCACCACCTCGCCGGCGGGCCGGATGTCGTGCACCAGCCCGGCGCCCTGGCCCATCAGCCAGGGCATCTCTTCCCAGTCGGCTTCGGTCTCGGGCGTGGGCAGGATGACGTTGAACTTGTTCATCGGCATCGGCTGGCCGTACAGCACGGTCTTGCCCACCACCGGCAGGCCGCTGCGCTCGGTCGGCACCTCGGCCAGGCGGTGGTTCCACTCGGCCACGACGCGGTTTTTCTGCAGCCGCATCGGGTTGAAGAAGGGCATCTCGGGGCCGAATATCGAGCTGAACACCGTGTCTTCGCCCTTGGCCGCGACGATGCGGCGCTTGTGCTCGTCGTGCACCGCTGCCTCGACCGTGGCCACCATGCGGGTGCCAACCCACACCGCATCGGCCCCCAGCGCCAGCGCCGCAGACACACCACGGCCGTCGCTGATGCCCCCTGCGCCCAGCACCATGGCGCGACCGCCCACTGCGTCGACGATGGACGGCAGCAGCACGAAGATCGGCAGGCCCGGGCCATTGGGCAGGCCTTGGTAGTTGTGGCCGCCGGCCTCATAGCCCTGGGCGACGATGGCTTCTGCCCCCGCCTCGACGGCGCGCAACGCGTCGTCGGCGCTGCCCACTTGTTCCCAATAGGCCACGCCGGCCTCGCGCAGCAGCGCGCGGTTTGCGTCCGACGGATGGCCCCAGTGCCACGAGACGATGGGAACGCGCTCTTCGGCGCATACCTTCACCTGCGCATCGTTGTCGAAACAGGTGATGAAGTTGACGTTGAACGGCGCGTCGGTGGCCGCGCGGATGGTGCGGATGTACTCACGCAGCAACTCGGGCGGCGTGAAGCCCACGCCCAGCGCGCCGATGCCGCCGGCCTTGCACACGGCAATGGTCAGCGCGGGTGTCATGCCGGCGAAGGCCATGCCGGCGCAGGCAAAGGGGTGGCGAACGCCGTAGCGCTGCGTGAAGCGGGTGGCGATGGACGGGGTCGGGGCCATGCAGTTCTCCTTCAGGGTGGGGTCAGGTGGCGTCAGGTGGGGGCGTGCAAGGTGTCGCCCGGGCGCAAGGTGCCGCTGCCCAGCAGCTCGACGTACACACCCATGTCGCCGTGGCGGAAGTTCTTGATCAGGGCCTGCGGCACACCCAGGTCACGCGCACCGGTGGCGGGGTCGACGTTGGTGGCCGCGCAGCGCCGGGTGCGCAGCACGCCGCGCGCCGGGAGTTCACCCAGGCGCAGCTCCTGGTCGACCCAGGCCAGTTCTTCCCAGGCCTGGCCGCCGTCGTAGTAGACGTTGGCGCGAAAGCGCAACTGGTCCAGTTCTCTACCCATGCGGGCGCCCAGGTCGCGCACGCTGGCCAGGTTGATGAGGGACACGGACTGCATCAGCGTGGGCGACACCACGCTGACGTCGGTGAAACGGTGACTGCCGGCCTTCACCACCTGCGGGCTGCCCTCCAGGCGGCCGCCCAGGTAGCTGACGAAGTAGGCACTGGCGCGCGCCAGGTCGGCCTCGTCGTCCAGCGCCAGATCCAGCGCCGTGCCATCGGGCGCCTGCACCGCAAGGCGGCGGCCGTCGTCCGACACCTTCGTGCGCAACGCGGCCAACTGCTCGTGCTGCATCAGCATCAGGAAGTCGGTCTTGGGGCGCGGGGCGTACTGTGCGGCGTCGTAGGTCCAGCGTCCGTTGGTGACGGCCCATTCGCGGTCGCGCGGGAAACCCAGGCCCGCATGCAGTGGCACGGCCTGCAGCGGTTCCGGCGACAGGCCCTTGACGGGATAGCGGTACAGAGCGGTGATGGTTCTCATGGCGGTTCCGGTGTCGGTGGTAACAAGGGCTGCAGTGCGGCGGCGATGGCCAGCAGACGACGGTCACTGCCCTGCGGGCCGTCGAGCATCAGGCCCACCGGCAGCCGGTCGTCCTGCTCAGTCACGCAGCCGGCTGGCAGGCTCACGCTGGGCAGGCCCACGATGCTGGCCGGCCCGCAGTGGCGCACGTAGGTGTCAAAGGTGGGCCAGCGCCGGTCGTCCATCTGCACCGCCTCGTCTTCGCCAATGCGCGCGGCCGGCAGCGGCGTGGTGGGCAGGACCAGCGCGTCCAACGCATGCCGGGCGATTGCGCCGGCCCAGGCGGGCCGCAAGCGGGTGCGCACCTCGGCCAAAGCGGCTGCGTAGGCGGCCGCGTCAGGCCCGCCGCCTTGGGCCAGGTGGTTGAAGATGGCACGCACGTCCGGGCTGCCGATGGCGCCAGCCAGTTGATGGATGTCGAACGGCAGGCCGTGGTCGGCGAAGTAGGCCCTCAGGGACGGCAGGTTCTCGTGCATCGCCACCGTGAGCGCGACATGCCCGACAGCGGCCAGGTCGACGGCCATGGCCATCGGCACCAGGACCACGCCCGCCGCTGCCAAGCCTTCCAGGGCATCTTGTAGCTGGGTGGCCAGACCCGCGTGCAGGTCCACCCAGAACTCGTGGGGCACGCCCAAGCGCAGCCCGCGGGGCGACAGAATCTGCAACCGCGGGTCTTCGCCACAGACCACGGCGTCCAGCAAGGCACAGTCGGCCACGCTGCGTGCCATGGGCGCTGCGGTGTCACGCGAGGGCACGGAGATGGGCACCACGCCGCGAGCGGGCCAGCGGCCGGTACTGGGCCTGAAGCCCACCACGCCACACAGCGCCGCCGGGATGCGGATGGAGCCACCGGTGTCGGTGCCCAATCCCACCGGCGCCAGTCGCGCGGCAACAGCTGCCGCCGTGCCGCCGCTGGAGCCCCCGGCAATGCGCCCGGGCGCGTGCGGGTTGCGCACTGCGCCATAGGCAGCGTTGCCACTGGTCACACCCAGCGCGAACTCGTGCAGATTGCTCTTGCCCAACACGACGGCGCCTGCCGCCCGCAACGGCGCCACGCAGTCAGCGTCGCGCAACGGCCGGTGTCCGGCAAGTGCAGGGCTGCCGGCGGTGCAGGGAAAGCCGACAACGTCGATGTTGTCCTTCACCACCATGGGCAGGCCATGCAGCAGCCCCCGGCGCCCTGCGGGCACATCGTCGGCCAGCCGCGCCGCATGGCGCACTGCGTCCGCGTCCACATGGGTCATGGCATGCAGGCCGGCGCGCGCATGCATGCACCGCATCAGGGCTTGGGCATACTCCAGGGCACCGAGGTCACCACGCCGTAGCAAGTGCAGGGCGTGGGAGGCGTCGAGTGCGGCCAATTCGGTGTCGGTCATGGTTCCGCGAGGATAGGAGCGGCCCGGCGCCGTCCGGCATCCTCAAGAATGACGATCCCGGCGGCCGTGGGGGTTCGCCCCGTGGCGGAGTGCAGCGCCTGTGGACTATCCTGGCGTCACTCTTGCTTGGGTACTTCCATGTACTTGCGTGCACAACGTGTGCTGCACCTGCAGCGCGTGATCGAGTTGATGGCCACGCCCATGCCGGGCAACGAGCTTCGCCGCGCATTGGGCGAGCCCATGCTGGGCTTGCTGGAAGCCGACTTCTATGCATCCTATGTGTGGGACGAACCGACCCGCCGCTTCGTGCAGGGCGTGGCGCTGAACCTGAACCCGGTTCACGGCCAACGCTATGAGGAGTGCTTCCAGTTCGATGACCCCCTGACGCCCAGGCTGCTGGCTCGGCGGGCACCCACGCGCGCCACGGACGTGCTGCCGCAGAGCGAGCTGCAAGCCACCGGATTCTTCAATGACTTCCTACGGCCAGACGGCCTGTACTGGGGCGTGAATGCCTATGCGCATGACGGCCTTCGACATCTGGGCGACCTGCGCATCTGGCGCCGCCGGTCCCGCCCGAACTTCGATGACGACGACCTGGCGGCACTGCGCATGGTCTACCCGGCACTGGTCCAGGCACTGGCCCGCAACCCTGGCATCAACTTGCCCCTCTCGGTTCCAGCCGACGAGTCCTTGAAGGACAGACTGGTGCGATTCGGCAAGTTGTCCAAACGCGAGGCCGACGTGGCGGCTCTGGCCTATGAGGGGCTGGCCGACAAGGACATCGCGCGGGCCCTGGGCATCGGGTTCACGACGGTGAGAACCCATCTCGCCGCCGCCTTCCGCAAGCTGGACTGTGACGGCCGCAATCGGCTTGCGCATCGAATCGGACAACTGCCGCTGCATTGACGGGCAGTTGGCACAGGCGCGTGCTTGCCGCCTCGCAATCCGTTTGGAAATGTTTGAGTTCGCGCTTCAACTCGCGTTGCGCATGGCTGGGTGAAAGCAGGTTGGTTGCGAGACGATAACTGGGCGCCGACGAAGTCGGGGTCGAGAACTGCAACGTGGACGCCTCCTTGGCCAATCGACTGTCGGCTATCTGGCGGCATCCCGAAGGGCGGCTTATGGCCGGCTCCCGGTAGCCACGAACGCCTGCTTCGTGGATGCGAAACCCAAAAGAGCCCTGCCTCAGAGTCTGGCAGCTTTGGAGAAGCCCAGCAGACAGGTTTGGGTCGGTTCCGGCCAGCCAACTTGACGAACAGGCCGCCATAGACCGGTCATTGGCCTCCGGCCCGATGCACGCCGGGGCGCAAGTACCGTCAGTTCGAAGCAAACTCGTCGCCCAAGATCGCGGCGATGTCCTGGCGCTCGCCCAGCAGCCGGACCACATCCAGGTACTCCCCGAGTTCGAAGTAGCACCAGAGCAGCGGGAACTTCGAGACCCGCCAGGTCCGAAGCCCTGGAATACCAAGGAGCTTTCCGAGCGTCGGCGAGCCGATCCCTGGGTCGAGTTCGATCTGGTCAAGCGCGGCGTTGGTGGCGTTGGCCAGCTTCACGGCCACGCGGGTGCCACCCTCCTTGCGGTAGTAACGGACTTCGCCCTGCTGATCGCGCAGCGCCTGCGGGCGCAGAACTGCAGGCTTCAATCGATCTCGCCGCGAGCGATCGCCAGAAGTTCCTTCTCGTCCGCCTTGGTGCGACGACGGCCGGGACCGGATGCCAGCCCTTCTTCGATGAGATCGCGAAGCCTTTTCTTGGCCTGTTCCTCCTGGTCGCGCCGGACCAAGTCGCGGATGTACTCGCTCGTGTTGCCGTAGTTGCCATCGGCGACCCGGTTGTCGATGTACTCCCGCATCGACTCGGGCAAGGCGAAACTCATGGTTTGGCGACTCATGGCGAGATCTTGGGCGGTTTGACAACGGTTGTCAACTCGCCTCGCTGACCGCGTTTCTCCAGGTCCAGGGATGCCGAAGCGTTCCTCGTCAGGAAGCCATCCGAGTTGCCTGGCCCGGCGTGCGCTGGATCAGCGCCGCAGCAAATTTCTCGACGCCGAATTTCATCGTGCCGCGGAAGTTGATGTGCGAGAAGTGAACTGGGCCGATGCGGCGCAGCCAGTCGTCGTCGACCGGGATCCCGTCTCGCTTGAGTCTCTCGACCACCTCATGCATCCGGGCGGTGTTCCAGGCCAGAACAATGTTCGTCAGCAGGGCGTGCGAACCGGAGATCGCCTTCATCTCGTCGCGACGCCTGCCACGCTCGGGCGCTACCTTGCCTGAGTACACGGCGCGCTGCAGCTGATGCACCGACTCACCCCGGTTCAGCAAGGTATGGATCTCGCGCCGGAAGTCCTCGATGCCGATGTAGTCGCACAGGAACACGGTTCGCAGCAGTCGGCCCAGGTGCTCCGCGGCCCGGTGCAGTGGATCCCCCTGAGCGGCCGACCCGAAGCGCTGCAACGCCAGCGTAGCGGAGACACGTCCCGAACGGATCGACGCCACCAGGCGCAGCAATTCATCCCAGCCGCGTTCGATGGCGGCCAGAGACACGCGCCGGACGGTGACCACTTCCAATCCATCGGGGACGGTGAATCCACGAGGCAGGTACAGCTTGCGTTCGGCCAGATCCCGCAGGCGGGGGCACAGATCAAAGCCCAGCAGCTTGGCGATGGCCATCGCCGGATTCGTGTAGCCGTGGGTGTCGACCGCCAGCAGCGAGATCCGAATCCTGTCTGCGGCGCTGTTGTGCTGCTCAATGCCCTCGATGGCGACGCCGGCCTGTCGTTCGTTGAGCACGATGGGCTGGTCGTAGACGATGCCCCAGCGGTCGCGCACGTGGGTGTACAGGCCAGCGGCATACGTACGCCTGCGCGGATCGACACGCGCGTTCCACAAGTGGCGAGACACGTCCAGCGACATCATGTCCGCTGACGCCTTATCGCCCTCGCCCCACAGTGCCGCTATGGGAATCCGGCTCTGGAACTCGGCCACGCGCTCACTGGCTCGGCGCAAGCGGCCGCTGCCTTCCAGGGCGCGCATGGCCACGGTTACTTGCGTGGGCTCCACGCCGGGGATCATCGACGCCACGCCCTTGGCATCCGCATCGGTACCGTGCGCCAGCAATGCGCCGTACAGGGCCACGAGCTCGTTGGTGGACTGTGCGCGGTGGCCGAGCAGTGCTTCGCTGTACCCGGTGGCGGCATCCACTTCCAGCAGCATGTCCGGGAACTGCACGTTGCCGATGACGTTGTAGATGGTTTCGCGCGTGCGCACCGGCTCGGCTTGATCCGGCAGTGCCGTGATCGCAGGCAGATGGAGCATGCCGTCGGCGCCGATCTCGATCTTGCCGCGCCGCTGGGCCTCTGCCACCGCCGACATGCCCGCCATCAGGTTCGCCAGCAATGGCTCCAGGAAGTCGGCCGCCGACTTGGGCATACCCAGCAACTCGGCCTGTTCGTCCCGCTGCACGGCCCAGTCCGCGAGCGGGATGAGCATCTGGTCTCGCTCCCGAAAACTCAGCGAGTGGTCCAGCCAAACGCTGCCTCGGCGCAGGCTCTTTCGCAGCGACATCATCGTGCAGGCCTCGTACGCACGAAACCCTGAGCGAGGGTCCAGATCGCGGACCAGGCCGTGCCAAGCTGCACCCACATCCGGCAAGGCCAACCCGTCCTTGAGTTCGGTCACGCCCTGGCGGTGCAACTCCGACCATGCCTTCCACTGCTCGTAACCCGGATCGCTGGCGCGGCCGCCGAAGTCCAAATCTTTCAGCGCTCCCAGGCAAGCGCGCACACGCTGGCTGTCTTCCGCCAAGGCCTTGCGAACCAAGGACACGAAGCTGCCGCTGGCGGCTTCGCCGAGCTCGGCGAGCAGTTCTCTGGCTTCCAGGACTCGCGCCTGCCAAGTCTTGGATTCGTCGTGCAGGACGGATCGTGCCTTGGCCGCCTGCTGGATCAGGCCTGTTGTGCCCCGGACACGGTTTGACTGGGCCTTATCCGCTGCCTCGCGGAACAGTTGCTGGCTGCGCCGGCTGGTCTGCAAGAGGGCGACGTCGGTGAGCTCGAGCAGGGTCACCCGCAGGAAGCAGATCAACTCGATCAGCTGGCGCGATGGCTTGATCTCTCGCGTCTTCACAGGGCGCCTGGCCTGGACCTGACGGGCATAGGCCTGCTGCTTGGCCAGCGATACGGCTCTCAGGTTCCAGTCGTGTGCACCGAGCTCCTTGAGGTAGCGGACCTTGTCGACGGTTTCGGTCAGAGTGCTGGGGCCGTGACGCTTCGACGGGGTCTTCAGCCACTCCAGGTGCGTCGTGTCGGTGTCCGGCCGAGCGCTGTATGCGGCGTCGACAACTTTCTGGGCCGCTGCCGGTGGCACGGCGGCATTGACCGCGCCGAGGATGTGCGCCTCCACCGCGGCAAATGCGTCACGAGCCCAGTCCTGCAGGCGGCGCGCTCCTGGGATCAGGATGCGCCGCGTGAACAACCAGTGGCTGGCCGCCTGGACCAGGTCATCGGCGTGGGAGGCGTCGGCTGCTTGGGCCAGCAGGGCCGCGGTCAGCGCGGCTTCGTCGTCGATCTCAAGTTCGCGCAGGCCAAGGTAGGTCTTGGCCCAGAGCTGATGCTTGGAGAGCGTCTGCCGGCGCTTGTAGATTGAGCGTAGGCTGGCAATGGACGGCGGCGACACAGCCAGGACCTGGGCGGTGTGCCGAAGGAGGTTTCGGGGTAGCACGTTGAAACCGTCGAGCGGTCGGCCAGCCACGCGCATGAACATGAGCATCAGTGCGGCGGGCAGGCGGTGGTCGCTGCGGAACTGCTCCCGGATGGCCACCACGTCCGCCGAGCTGAGCGTGAAGAACTGCTCCCGGTCGAACTCACTCAGGCGAGGCGGCAAGGCCTCCTGGCCGACGAAGCGCAGGGCGAAGGCGGGCATGGCAGTGGGCAGCGGCAGGTGGGCGCTCAATGTACCGCCACGGCCGCCGCCAAGGCGGTCGGGCGCTCATCTTGCGGGGGTGGCAACCGCCCGGAACCCGCATGGATACTGGGTTTCAAGCCAAAGCGCACCAATCTGCACGAAAAGTACGACTACCCCCAGTTGGCGACCCGCTGCACCGCGCTGCAGAACACCTTGGGCGCCTGCTGCGAACGCTGTTTCTGTGCGACTACCTGGCCATCCCGGACTATCGGCGCGAGATACACACCCTGCTCAACCGGGGCGAGTCGGTGCATCAGCTGCAGCGTGCCATTCATGGCGGCCAGGTGGCCCCTGAGCGTGGCCGCCGGCGGCAAGAGATGGCGGCCATTTCGGGAGCTCACGCACTGTTAACCAACATCGTGTTGGCGTGGAACACGAATCGCATGGACACAGTGGTGACGAAGCTCAACCGGGATGGCGTCGGCATCGAGGAGGACTGGCTGCGGCGGATTGGCCCGGCGCACTTCTCGCACATCAACTTCCGTGGGACGTTCCGGTTCAACGTCGAGCGGTACGCGGACGTGCTGGTTGAGCGCACCGCCGGGCTTGGTGCGGCCAAGCCTGGCCGGTGAGACCCGCGGCCACGTGCCGAAGGCCGCTGTGTCCGCGATGCGATGTTCAGCCGACCTTCAGGGGTCACTGGTGACGGTCAGCCTGCGGCCCGGACCCCAGCCAGCTGCCCAAACGGCGACGCAGCAGCGTGAAATCCACCGGCTTGGTCCAGTAATCGTCGAACCCGGCGTCTCTGGCGCGCTGCATCTGGTCAGGCATGGCATCTGCGCTGAGCGCCACCACTTTCAGGCTGGCCGTGGACGCCGCACTGCGCAGCTGCTGCAGCAAATCCATCCCCGAACCGTCAGGCAGGTGCATGTCCAGCAGCACCAAATCGGGTTGCAACGAACGCGCAGCGGCCAGGCCTTCGGCCAGATCCACCGCCAGGTGCAGGCGCAGCGGTGGCGTGCGCGCCACGAACTCGCGCATCAGCAGGCCATTGACGGGGTCGTCTTCCACGTACAGCAGCAAGGCCGGTGGTAGCTCCGGTGCGGCTGTCGAGCCGCCAGACTCCGGCCCTGCCAACGCACCGAACAGGCTGTCGGTCGAGGCCTCGGCGGATGCTGCCCTGTCGGCTGCTTCAACCATCGGCAACTCGACGGCAAATGTCGAGCCGTGCCCGGGACTGGAATCCAGGGTCAGCTGCCCGCGCATGGCGCGAACGAGTTGACGGCTGATCACAAGGCCCAGACCCGTACCCGCGGTGGCACCGCTTGCTTCAGCGCCGCGCTCGAAAGGCTTGAACAGGCGTGCCTGCTGCTCGACGGTGATCCCCGGGCCGTTGTCGCAGACCTCCAATCGAAGCGGCCCACCCGTCAGGATCCGCAACCGCAACGTCACCCGTCCGCCCTCAGGCGTGTACTTGCAGGCATTGCCCAGCAGGTTGATCAGGACCTGTCGCAGTGCGCGCTTGTCGGCGCGCACCCACAGTTTCGTCTCGCCATCCACGGGCGCCCCGTCTTCATCCAGGCAGGCCAGCGACTGGCCCCGCAGCAGGGCCTGCGGCCGAACCATCTCCACCATCTGCCGAGCCACTTCAGCGGCGTCGATATTCTGCAAGTCGACTGCAAAGTGCCGGGCTTCGACGCTCGCGGCGTCAAGCACGTCATTGACCAGCCCCAGCAGGTGACTTGCCGCCCGATGCACCTGCTGAATCCACGGCCCCCAGGCGTCCGGCGACGGGTACGTGACCGTGGCTGATGCCCTGCCCGAGGCGGAGACAGGTCGCGCTGCCTCGCCCTTCAACGCTGCCTGCATCAGCTGCGTGAAGCCCAGAATCGCGTTGAGCGGCGTGCGCAGTTCGTGGCTGATGCGAGACAAGGCATCGGCACGGGCGCGCGCCTCGCGCTGGGCGCGATCACGCTCGCGCTGTAGCCGCTCGCGCTCCTGGCGTTCGAGCACCTGCGGTGTCACATCGGTGGCCAAGCCATGCCACAGCACGCTGCCGTCATTGTCGCGCTGCGGTGACGAGTGGGCAGAGATGTGCCGTTCCCGGCCGCCGGCAAGACACACCCTGAACGTGGCCTGCCAGGGTTTCAGATCGGCCAGCGACGCCTCGATGCTGCGCTGGATGCGGGGGAGATCGGCCGGGTGGATGCGGTCGAACACCGGCTGGGCATCGGCGAAGGCCAGCGCTGGCGATACCTCGAACAACGTCTGCAGACCGTCCGTGGTGAACGGGAAGCTGGCCCGCTCTTGGGCGTCTACCCGGAACTGGTACAACATCCCTGGCACCTCGGCCACCAAGCTGCGCAGTCGCTGCGCCTCGGCATCGCGCGCCTGTTCGGTCAGCACCTGATCGGTGATGTCGCGCGCGGTGCCGCGCAGCCCACCTTGCCGTTGTCCCGTGGGGTGGACTGGCACGCCGGACAGCGAGATCCAACGATGACCACTGGGCGACGCCACCACGATGGTGGCCCGACTGAAGGCCCGGCCACGCTTGAACAATTCGCGCAGTGACATGGGCGGTGACAGCGGCTGGCCCCGAGCATCCAGCAACGGACCATCGGGCAGTGGCTGTCCCAGTTGCGCGGACATGCTGCGCCCCATCGCCATTTCGTAGCCGGCGGACAACCACGCTACACACCCCGCCGCGTCGGTTTCCCACAACCAGTCGCCCGACGCGGCACCGAAGTCGGCCAGTCGCTCGCGTTGCAGCGAGAGCCGGGATCGATTGAGACGCTCGGTCAGCAGGCTGCCGGCTGCCTCCGCCAGAGCCCGGATCATGTCGCGTTGCGACGCGTTCAGCGACAGGGGCTCGGTGTGGATGAGGCACAGCGTGCCCAGGCGAACGCCATGCACCAGCAGCGAGTGCCCGGCGTAGGACCGGATGCCGGGTGCGCCGACGACCAGCGGGTTGTCGGCAAAGCGGGGATCGGCCTGCGCGTCGGGGACCTCGAAGAGCACATCGCCGTGCACCAGCGCGTGGGCACAGAACGCCTGCTCGCGCGGCGTCTCACAAACCGTCAATCCGTCGCGGGACTTGAACCATTGCCGCCGCGCATCGATCAGGCTGATCAGCGCGATCGGCCAGCCGGTGGCCAGGCGCGCAGCGCGCGTCAGGGCATCGAATCCCGCTTCGGGCGGGGTGTCCAGCACGTCCAGCTCGGCCAGCAACTGCAGGCGTTGCGCCTCGTCGGACGAGGGCGGCGCAAACATCATCGGGCCGACTCCCGGGACGGCGGGTTCTGACCTGCGGGTGCACCGGCCGGCAGCACCAAGGTGAACTCCGATCCCACGCCGCGCTCGCTGACCACCTCGATGTCGCCGCCCATCATCCGCGCCAGCCGAAGGCACAAGGTCAGGCCGATCCCGCTGCCGGGCTGCATGCCCCGCTCACGGCCCAGGCGCTCGAAGGGCTCGAACGCGCGCTGGATCTGGCCTGCGTCCAGACCCTGACCGGCATCACGAACCCAGATGCGTACCGTCTCACCGTCCTGGGTCGCACCCAGGCCAACCTCCTTGTCGCTGTACTTCAGCGCGTTGGTCAGCAGGTTCAACAGGATCTGACGCGTGCGGGTCGGATCGGCCCAGAGCTTCAGGCTCATCGGCATCTGGACACGGATGCGGTCACCTGAGCCCTCATGCTGCTGCAGCCATGCGCGACATTCGACGAGGAAGGTCGCCACTTCGAGCGACACGGGCCTCCAGCGCAGCCGGCCGGCATCTGCGCTGGCCAGATCGCTGAGGTCGTCAAGCAAGGCAGTCATCATCTCGGCGGCGTTCTGGATGTGCAGGGCGGCAGTGGCGGGACCCGGACCCGTCCCGGGCGTGCCGAGGCGAAGCAGCTGCGCAAAGCCCCTGACGGCGTTGAGCGGGTTGCGCAACTCATGCGCCAGCGTGGCCAGCAGCTCGGCGCGGGTGCGGGCCACCAGTTCGGCGTCGGCCAGGGCGCGTGTTTGTGCTCGAGTCGTGACCTCACCCGTGATGTCTCGATGGGTGCCGACCAGGGCCACCGCGTTGCCCTGGGCGTCGAGTTCGGGAACGCGGTCCGATTCGATCCACAGCGCGCGTCCGTCGGGGCAGCAGATGCGAAACTGCGCCGGCACCGTTTTTTTCGCTGAACGGAAGAGTTCTGTCGCCAACTGTTGCACCCGTGGGCGGTCTTCGGGATGCACCAGTTGCAGCCAGGACGCGAAGTCCAGGCGGGAGGCGTTGCGTGGCAAGGCGTAGAGCCTGCGCATGGGCTCGTCGAACTCGAACTCCTGCGCTGCAAGGTCGAATCTGAAAGTGCCTGCACGCAGCGCCTTCAAGGCCAGCGCTTGCTGTGCGGTCAGGCGACGCAGCGCGATTTCGCGCTCGCGCTGGGTGGTAACGTCGATGAGCACGCCGATGATCTCGGCGGCCACGCCGCCGGTGCGCTGAACGCCCAGGCGCCGTGTCAGCAGGTGCCGAACGGCGCCATCTTGATCGTGAACGCGATACTCCAGCTCGATGACATCGCGCTCGTACCTGGCGCGTTCACGGGCCGACAGGACGGCGGGACGGTCTTCGGACAGCACCCTCGCGAGGATCTCGTCCGCGCGGCTGCGATCCTGCTCGTCGACGGAAAACGGGTGCTGCCCTGACGGCAACCACTCGACGGCTCCGCTGCCCAGGTCATGGCGCCAGAAGACCAGCTGGGCCGCTGGCGCGGCGAGCTCCAGGGCCTGCAGAAGCCGCGCCCGCTCCGCGCTCACTGTGTGCTCGGACGTGGTGTCGATCAGGACCCCGGAGACCAAGGAACCGCTGCGTCGCCAGAGTGAGCGCAGCTGACGTTCCCCGGCAGGGCTGGTCAAGGTGTAGGCCACCTCACCCTGCGTGGCGCCGGCTGCCAGCTCGGCCGGGTAGCGCTGCAGCGCTTCCCGGTCGAGGCCCGTCAGCCGCTGTTCGGCCTCGTCCAGCGTGAGCACAGGCTCGTCGTTCCCGACGCCCCAGATGCGCCGGCAGACCGTGTCCCAGTGCCCGCGGCCGCTCAGCATGTCGCGCTGCCAGAAGCCGATAAGCCCGAGATCCTGCAGCAAGCCCATGCCGGTGCCCCGAGAATCAGCGGCTTGCTCGCCGACACCCGTGTCCGAGAGCATGCACACGAAATGGGTCAACCCAGCCTGTTCGTGGCGCACCGGTACCAAGTCCAGGCGCCCGCAGGGCGAGATGCCTGCCGGCGTGCGGCGGAACATCTCCAATCCCGTGCAGGGCAGGCTCTGAGCGACGGCAGCCCGCGCGCGTTGTGCGACCGTCGCGTCGTTGCCTGGCACCAGGAACGAGGTCCAAGGTGTCGAACCGCGGAGTTCGCTGGGTGCCCAGCCGGTGTCGTGCACGAACTTGTCGTTGACCCAGACCATCCGCCCGGCAGCATCGGTCACGGCCACCGCGAACCCGCTCAGACCAGCCAGCCAGAGCAGGGATTCGGGCAGTCGTTGCATGGGCTGATCCGCGTTGGTTGCCGGCACGAACAAGCCGTTTCTCAACGGTGAGCGCGTCATTCTGTATCTATTCTGCATCCAAGACATGCTTCCTTGGCAGGGACGCAAACTCCGCGCGAGGGCAGCACGTTGGGATACCGCATTCAATATCGGTCGTCCTGAAGGCCAGCTGAATTGCAGTGTCGGATGCGGCTTCCTCGGAGGTTCGCTCGCCCGGCGAGGGCCCAGAATTCCAGACTTGGAATCGGGCGGGAGAGCCGCGCATGGACCCTGAAGCGAACGTTTTTTCGGCGGTTGCAGCGTCACCGCCGCCCGAGGCTGCACACCCATGTTGATCGCCCGGACCTCGTCGGCACTGCGCCGCCTGTTGGGGCGTTGGATGCCTTCGCGCCAACAGCGCCCGTACAGTTCGGAGTTCGAGGCAAGTGCCCGCATGCCAGGGCTGCTGCGCGCGTCGATGATCGCCATCGCCCTGGCGGTGTGTTCAGCCGCTGCGCTCGATTTCATGGCCATAGAGGTCGTGGAGGGTGCTCGACGCCATGACCAGGAGGTATTGAATCTCGCGGGTCGACAGCGCATGCTGTCGCAGCGCGCTGCGCAGCTCGCTGCGCGCTTGAGCCTTGGTGATGACGCCGGATCGCTGAGTGTGCAGTTGCAAGAGGCCGCGCAGCAGTTCAGGCGTGATCGCGAACGCCTGCTGGCGATCCCCCGGTTTGCCGAAATGGCCGATCAAGCGCCCTCGATCGAGCCGCTGTTGCTAGCGATGCAGGCAGCCAGCCGCGAAGCCGCCCGAGGCACTTCAGGCACCAGCACGGGTCTCGCTGCAGCCCAGGCCGTTGCCCAGGCCGCCGACCAGTTCCTGCCTCCGATGGAGGCCATGATGACCAAGCTGCAGCTGGCGACCGAGCAGGCCATCAGGGACACGGAGGGCGCGCACAGCCGCTACATGACCGCTTTGGCGGTGTTCGTGTCGATGGTCGCGCTGGGTGCGGGGGAGTGGTTGGCGCGCAAGATGACACGCCAGCAGGCGCGTCTACGACAGCAGACGCAGGAACTAGAACGCCTGGCGCTGGTGGCGGAGCGTACGGACAGCGCGGTGATCATCGCCGATGCCGAAGGGCGCATGACCTGGGCCAATGATGCGTTCACGCGCATCAGCGGCTACAGCCTCTATGAGGCCCAGGGCAAGAAGCCAGGCTCGCTGCTTCAGTTCGAAGGCACGGACCCCGTCACCCGGGCGCAGTTGCGCGCCGCGATTGCGCAACATCAGCCCATCCAAGTCCAGATCCTGAACCGTGCCAAGCAAGGGCGCCTGTACTGGTTGCACCTGGACATTCAGCCCTTGAAGGATGACAACGGTCTGTGCAATGGCTTCGTTGCCGTGGAAACAGACATCACCGCCGAAGTGATGGCGCGCGAGCAACTGGAAACGCTCCTGCGGGCTCTTCCCGCCGGTGTGGTGCAGCAGGACGGCAGCGGCAAGATCACACACGCCAACCCGGAAGCCTGCCGGATCCTGGGTTTGACACTGGACCAGATGCTCGGGCGTGCATCGGTGGATCCGCAATGGCACACCGTCCACGAGGACGGCACCCCTTTTCCAGGCCATGAACACCCGGCCATGCAAGCCTTGAGCAGCGGTCAGGCCGTTCGTGGCGTGTCCATGGGCGTGTCTCTGCCCAGTGGTGAGCGTCGTTGGCTCCGGATCAATGCCGAGCCCGTACGCCATCCCGATGGAAGCGTGGCCAGCGTGGTGTCGAGCTTTGTCGACATCACCGAAGCCAGCTCGCAGCGGCGGCTCCTGGCCTTGACGGTGGATGCGGCAGGACTGGGAACCTGGGACTGGAACGTGAACGCTGGTGAGGTCGTCTTCAATGACCGCTGGTGGCGCATGCTGGGCCATGAACCGGGGGCGCTGCCTTCTGCGCTGTCGATCTGGGAGGCGCTCATGCATCCAGAGGATCTGCCGAAGGCAAGACGAGCACTGCAACGCCACTTCGACGATCCTGCCGAGCCCTACCGATGTGAGTTCCGCATGCGGCACGCTACCGGCAGCTGGGTGTGGATCATGGCCGCAGGTGCCGCCATCGAGCGGCGCCCTGGCGGCCCGCCGCAGCGCGTGGCCGGCGTCCACCTCGATATCACGCAGCGCAAGGAGCTGGAGCAACGACTGGCGGATGCCGCGCTGACAGATGCGCTGACCGGCCTTCCCAACCGCGCGGCCTTGCATGCGCGCCTGGCGCAGTGCGCGGCGCGGGCGCGACGCAGCAGCGACTACCGTTATGCGGTGCTCTTCATGGACTTCGACCGGTTCAAGCAGGTCAACGACAGTCTGGGCCATGAGGCCGGTGACGAGCTGCTGCGACAGATTGGCCAACGGCTGCGGACGACGCTGCGCCCGGGTGACGACCTGGCGCGCTTGGACAGTGACGAACATACAGCCGCCCGACTGGGTGGCGACGAGTTCGTCGCCCTGCTGGAGCCGCTTCGGCGACCGGAGGACGCCGCGGCCGTGGCGCAGCGTCTGTTGGATGCTCTGGCTGCGCCTTACAGGCTGGACGGCCACGATGTGTGCAGCACGGTGAGCATCGGCATCGTCACCAGTGACCGCGAGGACACCGATCCGGAGACGATGCTGCGCGACGCCGACACAGCGATGTACGAGGCCAAGCGCCGCGGCAGAGCGCGCTATGTCGTCTTCAGCGCGGACATGCAGGAGCGCGTGCGACACGCGCTGGACCTGGAAGCCGACCTGCGCCGCGCGTTGCGTACGCCTGGGGAAGTGTTTGTGGTGTATCAACCCATCGTGGAATTGACCACCGGGGCGGTCTGCGGTGTTGAAGCACTGGCCCGCTGGAACCATCCAACACGGGGCCCGGTACCGCCCGTAGAGTTCATACCGTTGGCCGAGGAGAACGGCTTGATCGCCGAGTTGGGCGAACTGGTGCTTCAAACCGCCTGTCGCGACGCCGCCGACTGGTCCCGAACCCTAGGTTCCCGCGCGCCTGCCACCGTGTCGGTGAACCTGAGCCGTGCACAGATCCGCAAGGGCGGGCTGCCCGCGACGGTGGCCGCTGCGCTGGCGAACACCGGCCTGCCGCCCGGCGTCTTGCGCCTCGAAATCACGGAGTCTTTGGCCATGCAGGACACGCAGATGGTGGCCACACTGTATGAGCTGCGCAGCCAGGGCGTGAGTCTTGCCTTGGACGACTTCGGCACCGGATACTCATCACTGGCTTCGCTGGACCAACTGCCGCTGGATGTGGTGAAGATCGACCGCAGCTTCGTTCAGCGCATGGTCGGGGACCGGTATCAGACCGCCTTGATCGAAGCGACGCTGATGGTGGCCGCGTCCCTGGGGTTGGATGTGGTCGCTGAGGGTGTAGAGACCGAGGAGCAAGCCGATCTCCTGCGTCGCGCTGGCTGCAGGTACGCCCAGGGCTGGCTGTACGGCAAACCGATGTTTGCCGGTGAACTCGCACGCAGCATAGGTCCATGCGCCTAGCCTTTTGGGGGTGGCTGGCAGCTACGATGCACGCCAGGGCCACGGCGATTTCCCTCTGACACTGACCAACCGGGCCGAGCCCGAGGCTGGTAAAACTTCCCTTCAAAAACTGCATCTGGGCGATGCTATGCCGATAACTAACCTTAGCGGCATAGCACTGCCAAACGCGTAAACTGTCTCGCGTGGAAACCAGCTTGCCTGTAACCGCAAAGCCGCTGTCGCTGCCTGAAGCGGCGAAGCTGGCGGCACTTCGGGCCTGGCACGAGGGGCTGTCGTCGAGGGATGCGGTGGCGCGGTACCTCAGTGAAGCGCGGTCGGCGGGACAGTCGTCGCGCGGCGTCATCGGGGTGATCCGCCGTGACATCGCGTCCTTCGCCAGGTCGCGCCACCGGGGGGACCTGGCCAAGCTCTTCACCGGACCTGCCCGCAAAGGCCCCGCAGCCGCACGCGCCATGGCCACCGCCATTGAGCAACTCCGCAGCGCGCCAGTTCCCGCACCTCTGATCGGCGACGGGGTCGACCACTGGCTTGAGCCCCGCGTAGCCGCTGCGTTGCGCAAGGCTGGCATCAAGACCTTGGCCGACCTCACGCTTCGAGTACCCCGCCGCAGGCGTTGGTGGGTCGACATCGACGGCATCGGCAAGGCCGGTGCGCGCCGGATCGAGGCGTTCTTCGCCGCGCATGAAGAATTGACCGACCGTGCTCGCGCGCTGCTGGTCACCCAGGCGCCGTCGGATGTAGTTCCCTGGGAGAAGCTCGTCGTGCCTCATGAGGTCGACGGCACCATGGGCCTGCATCGTGCGCCGCGCGCGTCGTGCGTCCTGCGGGCGAACAACGACTACGAGGCGGTCCAGGCTTGGCTGTCGCTGCACGAAGCGCCTGCAACGCAGCGGGCCTACCGCAAGGAAGCCGAACGGCTGATCCTGTGGGCCATCGTCGAGCGCGGCGTGGCCCTGTCCTCGCTGGCCACCGAGGACGCCGTGGCGTACCGGGCCTTCTTGCGGCAACCGACGCCAAGGCAGCGTTGGGTGGGGCCGGCGTCACCTCGCAACTCCGCCGAGTGGCGGCCGTTCGTGGGCGGCCTGTCCACGCGCTCCAGGGCCTATGCGCTGTCCGTGCTGAGCTCAATGTTCCGGTGGCTGATCGAGCAGCGGTACGTGCTGGCCAATCCCTTCGCGGGCATCAAGGTGCGTGGCGTCAGGCAGGCGACCCTGGACACGACGAGATCATTCTCCGAGGGTGAGTGGAAGCTTGTGAGAACGGTCGCCGAGGGGCTGGAGTGGTCGTACGGTTGGCAGCCTGGCGCAGCCCAACGGCTTCGCTTCCTGATCGACTTCAGCTACAGCACGGGGCTGCGTGCTGGCGAACTGGTGCACGCCACGCTTGGATCGATCGAGGTCGATGCGCACGGCGATACCTGGCTGCACGTGGTCGGCAAAGGCAGCAAGGCCGGTAAGGTGGTACTGCCAGGGCTGGCGCGTGGTGTTCTGGACAGGCACCTGGCTCAGCGTGGCCTCCCCGTGACGCCAGCGAAGTGGAACCCCGCCACGCCGGTGCTTGGCAGCCTTGATGGCGAGGCCGGCATCACGTCCAAGCGGTTGTGGGCAATCGTGAAGAGGTTCTTCGCCACGACAGCCGATGTCCTGGCCGACACGAATCCCACGCTTGCCGAGAAGCTGCGGCGGGCTACGCCTCACTGGATGCGCCACACGCATGCGACCCACGCGCTTCAGCGCGGGGCCGAACTGACGACGGTGCGAGACAACCTGCGGCACGCGTCCTTGTCGACCACGTCCATGTACCTGCACTCGGACGATCTTCGCCGGGCGAAGCAGATCGGTGGGGCGTTCGAGGCGCCGGCGTCGTGATCGGCCGGGGCAGGTCGAAGCGTGTCAATTTGCACCGAAAGCACAAGCGGTCCGCGAGAGCCAGTTTTGCAAGTGCTTGTCGCCGTTAGAGTTTTTCTGGGTCAGCGTGTCAATCTGCAGGAAAAATACGATTACCCCCGGGAGAGGTTTCACATCTATCCTGACGGTTCGGCAGCCGGGGCCGGCCGGTCGCGGGCTCGCGTCGCGCCATCGGCGGACGGGGGCTTGCGTGGGAGGCCGTTGCGGCGGAAGGCCGGGCGCCCATGGGTGGACGCCCGCCGCGAAGGCGGGTCAGGAGCAGAAACGAGGCGGCCGGAGCGGGCCCTCTAGCTCTGCGTCAGGCACGGGTGCCTTGTTCAGGCCGCCCGGTGCGGCCGATCCCAGGGGCGGGAAGTCGTGTGTGGACGTCACCAGGAGCGCTGCGGTTGCGCTCAGGTGGTCGCTCAGAACGTGCTGCGCCGATTCGTTGGAATCGTCCAAGTGATAGGAGCCATCCTCGTGGTGATGATGTCCCTCTTCCTGCCAGTGCAGCGCAGTGTGTTCCAGGTCGGCCAGGGCATTCAACGTGGAGTCCGCCTGGGCCACGGCCACCGTTTGCCAGAGCATGGCAAACAGCATGACGAGGAGGACGGTGGTTCGGCGCATGGCCGCGCGAGTTTAGCCAAGGCTTGTCCGACCCGCGGACCGTCCGGCTTTGGACGGCCTTAGTGTCGGACGTACTTCACGGCAGCCATGGCAGCCGGTGTAGGCGGCCAGCAGGGCGGGCAGGCTTCAACCGCAGTAGCCAGCACCGCAGAACTCACCGGGCACCCGCAACACGAGTCGTGCCTGACCTAGGACCTCGGACTACGATGACGCATGTCCCGATCTCCCCTGCTCCCACTCCCAGACTACCGGCGCATCTATCAGGTCGCATATAGCGTACTCGAAGCGTCGGAAATCGCCATCACGCACCGGGCTTGTATCTTCTTTGCTTCAGTGGGAGCGCTCATTCTGCGGGATCAGTACTCGTTGCCTGCAACGATCAGCGCCGGGTGCATGGCGCTGATGGTCGACGAGCAGAAGGCAAACGTCGTGGTGTACGGCCGTGACGAAGGCGGCGTCTTCGTGAACGACAAGCAAGCTTTCCACGCATGGGTTGAATGTGAAGGGTGGCTGATCGATTTCATGTCCCCGATCATGGGCGTTGCCCTGCGCGCGGACGGCCGAGATTGGCATGTGCCGCGCCGCATGTTGCAAAGGCGCATGTCGGGCCGGAAGGGCAGCCTCGGTGAGATCCAGCACCTTGGCGACTTCTATGTGAGCCACGATCGGTCCCTCACAGAATCGTTGATCGACAGCCAGAACGTTCAATTCGGCGATCTCTTGAACGTCTGCCAGACTTGGTTTCGGCGGCCTCCAAAGCCCCTCAAGGATTTGGCAATGGGAGACAGCCACGCGGGAACCAAGAAGTTGGTTCTTCGTGCGCCATCGATCGATGGCGTTTGGTGAGGCCCGCTCACGGTGAGCCCATCCACCATGGTCATTTAGCCGAACCTACGCTGCCATTCGGTGCTCGTAGTACGGCCGCTCACGATCATCCAGGATGTCGAGCAGTTCTTGCGCATGGCGGCCCAAGGGATTCAGCCACTCGTCGACGTAGCCTGGCCTGATCGGGACGATGCAGCGATCGTTGCCCGCTGCGGCGACTTCATCTGGTGGCTCGTCGGTGATGGCTGCGAATGACAGGAGGTCAGCCTCTCCTGTCCCCGACCACTTCGACCACAAGCATGCGATCGGCATGTCCTGCGTCGGCCGCGGCCTGAACTCGAGCACCAGGTTCTCAACTTCCTCGCCGGGCGCCAGCTCGCGTCCCTCAGCCTTGTGCCGGTTCACGTTCTCGTAGAACGCGTTGACCACGATGAGCCCGTGCGTGTGGCCGAACTGGTTCTTCCAAAACCCCTGGAGGTTGTCGCGGCGGGCGTTGCAGGTGCCCGGGTACTTGACGTCGTAGTACGCGGGCTTGCCGGCCGGCCGGCAGGCCGACCAACTGCGCCGCGCGATGGCGGCGTGGAAGCGCAAGGGCGGCCTCGCGCAGTACTACGACAAGATCGTCAACGGCATGACCTCGCGCGGCTATCAGCGCGAGTTTGCCGAGGCGATTTTCGAGCAGATCAAGGGGTTCTCGGAGTACGGCTTTCCGGAAAGTAGCGCGGCGAGCTTCGCGCTGCTGGTCTACGCGAGCTGCTGGATCAAGTGCCACCATCCCGCCGAGTTCCTGGCCGCGATGCTCAACAGCCAGCCACTGGGCTTCTACTCGGCCAGCCAGCTGGTGCAGGATGCCCCGCGTCACGGCGTCGAGGTGCGCCGCGTCGACGTGATAAGCAGCGACTGGGACTGCACGCTCGAAGGCCTGCCGCACCCGCCGGCGGTGCGGCTCGGGCTGCGGCTGGTGGTGGGGCTCAAGGCCCAGTCGGCCCTGCGCATTCTCAAGGCCAGACGCGAGCGTCCGTTCGACGGCGCCGAGGACTTGGCCAGGCGGGCCGAGATCGAGCAGCACGAGATGACGCTGTTGGCCGCTGCCGATGCGCTGATGAGCCTGGCTGGCCATCGACGGCAGCAGGTCTGGGAGGCCGCGGGGCAGCGCTCGGCACCGCAGCTGCTGAAGCAGGCGCCGGTCAACGAGGAAGACCTCGAACTGCCGGCGGCGCCGGAGGGAGAAGAGGTCGTCTGGGACTACGCAGCGACAGGCCTCACGCTGCGCCGGCATCCGCTGGCCATCCTGCGAGCGGTGCTGGCCAAGCAGGGTTGGTGCACAGCGGCTGAGCTGCACGATTTGCCCGACGGCCAGCTGGCGCGGGCCTGCGGCATCGTGACGGTGCGGCAGCAGCCTGAGACCGCCAAGGGCGTGATTTTCGTGTCGTTGGAGGACGAGACCGGCAGTGTGCAGGTGATCGTGTGGCCGAAGGTCAAGGCGCAGCTGCGTGGGCCGCTGCTGCGCTCAAAGCTGATGGCGGTGAAGGGCACCTGGCAGCGCGATGGCGATGTGCGCAACCTGATCGCCGGGCATGTCGAGCATCTGACGGCGCTGCTCGGTGGGCTGGCGACCAGCAGCCGGGATTTTCACTAGGCCGTGCGGCCGATGGAGGGGAGGTCGACCGTTGCCCGGTGTCCTTGCAAGACTCTCGCCACTGGTGAGAGTCTTGGATCGGGACACGTGTCGCGGCAGTCCGTAGTCGGGAAGAAGGCTTTTGCCGTCCGCTTCACGTTGCATCGCTGCCTACAGGTCCAAGTCGATGGTTGGCGCTGAACGACCCAAAGGAGCCCGTTGGCACCAACGGAAGCAGTCACTCGCGAGCCAAGGCTACGGTCCGAGCGCGCCCTCGGTTGCGGCTGATCCACTCCGGTCGACGCGACGAAGCGCGATCCATCCCAGCGTAGTTGGCCGCCGTCTGAAATTCCTTGTGCCAGCGCCGAGACCGAGCATATGCGCCATGGCTTAACCGACATCGCCGTCGCGCAGCAGCAGGACGCGCTTGTTCATCGTGGAATTGACTTCACCGGTGCCGCCACATCCTGATGGCCGAGACCGCGAGGATGACCGCCAGTGCGGGTAGCAGCAGCACCACCGGCACCGAACCCAGCAGCAGGCCGCCTAGCGCGGCGCCCAGGACCGAACCGGCCGCCATCGCCAGCACGAAGCCGCGATGCAGCCGCAGCACCGCAAAACTGCTGTCGCGGCAGTAGCGCGCAAACCCCGCCAGCATCGTCGGCAGGCTGATCGTCAGCGACACGCTGCCCGCCAGCTTGAGGTCGATGCCGAACAACAGCACCAGCGTCGGGATCAGCAACTCGCCGCCCGCCACCCCCAACAAGGACGCGACGATGCCGATGCCGAACCCGGCCATCACACCTGCGACCCGGAGGGCCGTGCCTTCTAGCGCAGGTGCGGCATCGGCATGCCCTGGGTGCAGCAACAGCAGGACGGCGATCAGCACCAGCAGCAGGGATACGACGCGCTGCAACGTCGCACCCCGCCAGCGCGTCGCCCAGCCCGCGGCGATCCAGGCGCCGGCCAGACTGCCCAGCAGCAGGTTGACGATCACCGGCCACTGCTCGGCCACGCTGGCCACCGGTACCGCCGTTCCGCGAAACAGCAGCGCCGAGGCCACGACCACCAGGCTGATCGCCTTGTTGACGATGATCGCGGGCAGCACGGCCAGTCCGAACATCAGCAGCAAGGGCAGCCGGAATTCGGCACCGCCCAGGCCGATTAGGCCACCCAGCATCGCGACTGCCGCGCCCGCACTGAAAGCCGCGATGCTCCCGCGCGGCTCCAGGGCTTGGGCAGTGGACATGGGGGCGGCCTTCGTCGTGCGCGAATCGTCAGCCGGTCCGCAAGGGCATCACATGGACCAGGCCCGGGTCCAGCCGCACTCCCACGCGCGCGCCCAATGCCAGACCCTGTCGCTGCGCCCCTGACAGCGTCAGCACCAGCCGTGCGCCGGGCACCGCGGCCAGACTCAACGTGGCCAGCGTGATCTCGCCGAGGTGCCGGGCCTCGCTGACCTCGGCGCTGAAGTCGGTTGGCCCGATGGCAGCGACGTCGATCAACGCAATGCCGTCGCTGGGAATGACCCAGTTCACCGCCTGCCCGGTGGGGACCTTGCCCTTGTCGCGCACCTGCAGCGCCGGTGCCATCTCGCTACTGCTGCCTTCACCGGTCCAGCGCAGCAGGCCCTGGCCGGGTGTGTCGGTCGGCCCCAGCCACCGCCCCTGGAAGCGGTTCTGGATGCCCACTAGGTCGGCCACGCGCGCATTGCGCGGCGCGTTGTGGATGTGAGCGGGCGAACCCTGCTGCAACACTTGGCCCGCATCCATCACGACCAGCCGGTCGGCCAGCATGCGGGCCTCGTTCAGGTCGTGCGTCACCAGCACGATGGGAATGGCCAGTTCGCGGCGCAGGTCGGCCAGCAGCCGGTATAGGCCTTGCCGGTTCATCTGGTCCACCGCTGAGAATGGCTCGTCCAGCAGCAGCAGCCGTGGCGCGCGCGCCAGCGCCCGGGCCACCGCCACACGCTGCTGCTCACCGCCCGACAGCGCCACCGGCCGGCGCGTCTGCTGATCGGCGCCGAGGTGCACATGGTCCAGCCAGCGCCGCGCCTGCTTCAGCCGCTCGTCGAGCGGAAGATGCAGCAGCGACAGCGCCACGTTGCCCACGGCGTCTAGGTGCGGCATCAGCCCGTAGTTCTGAAACACCAGCCCGACATGACGGCGCTGCGGTGGCAGGAAGACGCCCCGGGCCGTGTCGCACCAGACCTCGTCGCCGACCTGCACACGCCCTTGTTGGGGGCGCATCAGGCCGGCCAGCACGCGCACCAGCGAGGTCTTGCCGGCACCCGAGGGCCCGACCAGGGCCAGCAGTTCGCCCGCCTCGCAACGCAGGCTGCCGCGCAGCGGCATCGGCAGCGCCTGCTCGACTTCAACGGCCAGCGTCAGCCCAGGCGTCAGGTCAGGTCCGCTCATCGCCGCACGGCCAGTCGCGCCGACGCGAAGAACGAGGCGCCCACCGCGCCCAGAGAAAACAGCAGCAGCAGCAAGGCCATCTGGTTGGCACTCGACAGGTCGAAGGCTTGCACGCGGTCGTAGATCGAGATGGCGATGGTCTTGGTCTCGCCCGGGATGCTGCCGCCCACCATCAACACGACGCCGAACTCGCCCAGCGTGTGCACGAAGGTCAGCACGCAGGCCGAGAGAACGCCCGGCCAGGCCAGCGGCAGTTCGATGCGCAAGAAGGTCTGCCAGGCCGACAGGCCGCTGACCGCCGCGGCTTCTGCCAGCTGCCGCGGGATCGCCTCGAAGGCGCGCTGCACCGGCTGCACGAGGAAGGGGATGTTGAAGACGATGGACGCGATCAGCAGGCCGAGGAAATTGAAGGTCAGGCGCAGCCCGAGGTGTTGCTGCACCCAGGCGCCGACGGGCGAGGCGCCACCCATCGAGACCAGCAGGTAGTAGCCCAGCACGGTGGGCGGTAGCACCAGCGGCAGCACGACCAGCGCCTCGATCCACGGCTTGGCCGCCAGGCGCGTGTAGGCCAGGCAGCGGCCGAGCCACAGGCCAGCGGGCAGCAGCACCAGCAGGGTGACGGTCGCCAGCTCCAGCGACAGGATCAGGGCTTGCCAGTCCATGACCGCAGGCCCTATTCCTTGGGCATGGCGAAGCCGTAGCGCACCATGATCTCCTGCGCGCCCGACGTCGAGAGGTACTCGTAGAAGGCGCGCGCGGCGGGCGGCGCACCCTTTACCAGAACCATGCGCTGCTTCAGCGGCTGGTGCCAGCTCGCGGGGATGAGCGCAAAGCTGCCAAGGTCCTTCATCGCCGGGGCCAGTGCCAGCGAATACGCGATCACACCGCCCTGCGCCGACCCCGAGGTGGCGAACTGCGCCGTCTGCGAGATGTTCTCGCCCAGCACCAGCTTGCCCTGGATCGCATCCCACAGGCCGGCGTGCTGCAGGGCCTCCTTGGCACGCAGGCCATAGGGGGCGTGCTCGGGGTTCGCGATGGCGAACTTCTGCAGCCGGCCATCCTTCAGCGCGGCAGCCAGGTCCTTGAACTCACCGTCGGCCTTGAGCGGCGAGCCCGGCGGCACCATGATGCCGATGCGGCCGACGGCATAGGCGCGACCCCGGTCTTCGGTCTTGCCGGCATCGGCCAGCTGATAGACAAAGTTCTCGTCGGCCGACATGAACAGGTGGAACGGCGCGTCCTGCAGGATCTGGGTCTTGAAGTTCCCGGATGAGCCGAACACCAGCCGCAGCTTGGTGCCGGTCTCCTTCTCGAAGCGTGCCGCGACCTCCTCAATGGCGAACTTGAGGTCGGACGCCGCGGCCACGGTCGGCACGGTCTGCGCCTGCAGCGGCGAGAGCAGGCACAGCGGCGCGGAAGCCAGGACCGCGAGGGCGCGGCGACGGATCACGGACATGGAGGGGCTCCGGGCGGGTTGGCGGATGGGGATACGCCGATCCGATATCTACGGAAAGCGATATCGCGTGCGAAGTATATCGGTGACGCCCGGCGATGACAGCTGTCGGTGATGCCGTCAGGCGAGAATGCGGACCGCCATGAAGACCACGCTCAGCGTCGCTCCACTCGATCCCAAGACGCGCTTCCGCGTCCAGGTCAAGCACGCGGTGGCGATCGGGCCAGGCAAGGCCGACGTGTTGCAGGCCGTCGCCGAGACCGGTTCCATCTCTGAGGCCGGGCGCCGGCTGGGCATGAGCTACCAGCGGGTCTGGTCGCTCGTGAGGGCGATGAACGGCGACTTCATCGAGCCGCTGGTGCTGACGCAGCGCGGCGGCGCAGCCGGCGGCGGGGCCGTGCTGACCAAGACTGGTACCCAGGCCTTGGCGATCTACCGGGCGATCGAACGTGACGCGGAACGCGCGGTGGCCAAGCGGCTGCCGCAGTTGTTGGCGCTGATCCGGCCCGACGCGGGTGCGGAGTCGTAGCTGATCGAGCGGGAGCCATTGGGGCCGCGGCGTGCATTGGCGAATCGGTTCTCAAGTCGACGTCCGCTCTCCGGCCATCAATGCGAAGTCGGCTTCTGGCCCGTCCAGAGTCGACCGTCGAAACAGTACGAATGACGGCTCGGCGTCACATGGCCGCCGGTCGGGCAGCAGGTTCATCCCGTGAACCAGCCGCTTCGGGGATCACCCCATGAGTTGACATAAACATTATTGTCGCGCATTAGCGGTTTGGGCGACAATCACGCTAGAAGCATACGAGATGAGCGCTGCTCCCGCCAGCGCTGGCTTAGCCAGGGACCTCGTCGCCCCGGTGGCGCGGTGCTTCCGCACTCTCATCGAATCTCGCGCTGGGCCGGCGGTCGTTGCACGACTTCTGTCAACCGTACACAATGATTCCATCTCTGATGCGGTGGATCCTATGCACAGCATGACCTTGGAACAACTGCGCGCCACCGCGGCCGCCGGCGGCGTCGCCGGCGTCACGCTCAAGGGCCAGGGCGGCGCCTTCATGCTGCGCATCGCCACCCGCA